>NZ_JAVYJF010000003.1:0-390594 GCF_032621715.1 Pseudomonas sp. zfem004
CTGCAGCCCCAGGGCTGATCGCAGGTTCCAGGCCCAATTCGCGGGGCAAGCCCGCTCCCACGTTGGCTCTGGCGTGGGGGCGGGCTTGCTCCGCGATATGCCGATGGCATGGTCGACTTCAACGGCAAGAAAATGACCGTCGAAGAGTTCGCCATGCTGATCAGCGGCCACCTGGCGGCGCTGCAGCCTCAGGGCTGATCGCAGGTTTCACGCCCAATTCGCGGGGCAAGCCCGCTCCCACGTTCGACTTCAACGGCAAGAAAATGACCGTCGAAGAGTTCGCCATGCTGATCAGCGGCCACCTGGCGGCGCTGCAGCCTCAGGGCTGATCGCAGGTTTCACGCCCAATTCGCGGGGCAAGCCCGCTCCCACGTTCGCTCTAGCGTGGGAGCGGGCTTGCCCCGCGATTGCATTCAGAGCCGCCACGCAAAAACCCCTTTTGCATCGCTCCGATTGCCTGTAGCCTTCGCCGTCCGATAATAATCCGCGCCCGCAGAGGGGCCGCGAGGGCCCGCCCAGCTGGCCGTCCGGCACCGCTAGCCGATCTGTCAGGGCCGGGTGATACACTCGATTGACGCGCGTACGCGCCCTGCAGGTCCTGCGATCATGACCCAGATTTCCGAACGCCTGTTGGTACAGGCCCACCTCGACGCCAAGCAGCCCCACCCGCTGACGCCCGCGCAGGAGGCCGAATACCGTGCGGCCATCGCCGCCGAGCTGAAGAAGCAGAATGCCGTGCTGGTCGCCCATTACTACTGCGATCCGGTGATCCAGGCCCTGGCCGAGGAGACCGGCGGGTGCGTGTCCGACTCGCTGGAAATGGCCCGCTTCGGCAAGAACCACCCCGCTGACACGGTGATCGTGGCCGGAGTGCGCTTCATGGGCGAGACGGCGAAGATCCTCACCCCGGAAAAGCGCGTGCTGATGCCGACCCTGGAAGCCACCTGCTCGCTCGACCTGGGCTGCCCGGTCAAGGAGTTCTCGGACTTCTGCGACCAGCACCCCGAGCGCACCGTGGTGGTGTACGCCAACACTTCCGCCGCAGTGAAGGCGCGGGCCGACTGGGTCGTGACCTCCAGCTGCGCACTGGAAATCGTCGAAAGCCTGATGGACAACGGCGAGACCATCATCTGGGGCCCGGACCAGCATCTGGGCCGCTACATCCAGAAGCAGACCGGCGCCGACATGCTGCTGTGGGACGGTGCCTGCATCGTCCACGAAGAATTCAAGTCGCGCCAACTGGCCGACATGAAGGCGCTGTACCCGGACGCGGCGATCCTGGTTCACCCGGAGTCACCGGAAGCGGTGATCGAGCTGGCCGACGCGGTGGGTTCCACCAGCCAGCTGATCAAGGCTGCGCAGACCCTGCCGAACAAGACGTTCATTGTCGCGACCGACCGCGGCATCTTCTACAAGATGCAGCAGCTGTGCCCGGACAAGGAATTCGTCGAAGCCCCCACCGCCGGCAACGGCGCGGCCTGCCGCAGCTGTGCGCACTGCCCGTGGATGGCCATGAATACCCTGGAGCGTGTGCTGGATTGCCTGCGCACCGGCAGCAACGAGATCTTCGTCGAGCCGGCGCTGATCCCCAAGGCGATCAAGCCGCTCAACCGCATGCTCGATTTCACCCAGGCGGCGCGCTTGAAGTTGTCGGGCAACGCCTGACCGAAGCTTGAAACCATCGCGGGGCAAGTCGCAGCGGCGCACCGCCGCTCCCACGCATGAACGTGGGAGCGGGCTTGCCCCGCGATGGTTTCTGGCTGTAAATCAGCGCCCCATCATGTCCTTGACCATGCGCTGCTGCTCCATGATCTCGCGCTGGCGTTGGTCGATCTGCGAGGCCAGCGGGAAGTTGCTGCCCGAACGGCGCTTGGCGTAGTCCAACTGCTGGATCGCCTGGTCGAAGTCGCCGACCAGGGTGAAGTACTCGGCGCGGGCGCGGTGCAGGCCGATGGTGTTGCCGGACAGGCCGCGCACTTCGGCAACGTCGTACCACACGTCCGGATCGTCCGGGCGGCTTTTGACCAGATCATCCAGCACTTTCTCCGCTTCGGCCGGCTTGCCCTGCTTGACCAGCAGGTCGGCGCGCACCTGTTTCAACGGGTAGTTGCCAGGGTAGAGCGCCTGCAGGCGTGTCGCACGCTGCTGGGCATCGGCCAGGCGGTTGTTGGTGATGTCCAGGTCGATCTGCGCCAGGTTGTAGGTGATGTCGTTGGGCGCCTTGGCCAGCAGTGGCTTGAGGCTCTCCCGCGCTTCGTTGAGTTGGCCACCCTTGATCTGTGCCAGCGCCAGGCCATAGCGCGCGGCATCCATTTGCGGGTTCTCGTCAAGCTGGGCGCGGAAGCGCTTGGCGGCCAGGCCCGGGGTGCCTTCGTAGGTGAGCTGCACGCGGGCGCGGATCAACTGGTAGCGCAGGCTGTCCTCGACGCCACCCTGGGGTGCCTGCTCGGCGCGGTTGCGGGTGTCGGCCACCCGGGATTCGGTGACCGGGTGGGTCAGGAGGAATTCCGGCGGTTTGGCGTCGTAGCGGTACTGGCGCGCCAGGCGCTCGAACATGTTGGGCATGTTGCGCGGATCGTAACCGGCTTTTTCGAGGTTCTGGATGCCGATGCGGTCGGCCTCCTGCTCGTTCTGTCGGGAGAAGCGCCGCTGTTCCTGGATGGCCGCTGCCTGGGTGCCGGCAATCACGCCGATGCCGGCGTCGCCACCGCCCCCCGCCGCCAGCACGATGCCTGCCAGCAGCGCCGCCATCATCGGCAGTTGCATGCGCTGTTGGGCTTCGACGCCACGGGCGAAGTGGCGCTGCGACAAGTGCGCCAGTTCGTGGGCCAGTACCGAGGCGTACTCGCCTTCGGTCTGGGCATTGAGGAACAGCCCGCCGTTGACCCCGACGATGCCACCGGGGGCGGCGAAGGCGTTGAGCTCCTTGCTGTCGATGAGGATGAACTCCAGGCGCCGGTCCTGCACCTGGCTGGTCTCGGCCAGCTTGTACACGCTGGTCTCGACGAAATCCTTGAGTTGCGGGTCGTTCAGCTGGTTGACGTTGCCACGCAGCAGGCTCAGCCAGGCACGCCCGAGCTGGTGCTCCTGTTGTGGCGAAACGATCGCGGAACTGGCATCGCCCAGTGACGGCAGGTCGTCGGCGTGGCCGGGGAGGGCCATCAGGCAGGCCAGCGTCAGCAGGGTGGGGCGCAGTAGATTCATGCACAAGCTCGCGTCGGTCAAAAGCCTTACTGTAGCCGGGTCGCACGATGCCGACCAGTGGCGGTATCCTAGTGCCCTTTTTGCCCTGCCTGTGGAGACGCGCCCGATGAGTGACACCCTGACCTGCGACGCCGAGCTCGACGCCAGCGGGCTGAACTGCCCCTTGCCGCTGCTCAAGGCGAAGATGGAGCTCAATCGCCTGGCCAGTGGCGCGGTGCTCAAGGTGATCGCCACCGACGCAGGCTCGCAACGCGACTTTCGCACTTTTGCCCGGCTTGCCGGTCATACGCTGCTGCACGAAACGGCCGAGGCCGGGGTGTACACGTACTGGCTGCGCAAGGCCTGAGTTTTCATTCAAGGATCGGCAATGATCAAAGTGCTACGCGACTGGATGCAGCGCTACTTCTCCGATGAGGAGGCAGTGGTGCTGGCGGTCCTGCTGTTCCTGGCCTTCACCGTGGTGCTGACGCTGGGTGGGATGCTCGCGCCGGTGCTGGCGGGCATGGTCCTGGCCTTCCTGATGCAGGGGCTGGTCAACGCCCTGGAGCGCTACAAGGTGCCGACACGGCTGGCGGTGTGGCTGGTGTTCGCGCTGTTCATGGGCGCCCTGGCGGCGTTCATGCTGGTGCTGGTGCCGTTGCTCTGGCATCAGTTGATCACCCTGTTCAATGAACTGCCCGGCATGCTGGGCAAGTGGCAGTCGCTGTTGCTGCTGCTGCCCGAGCGCTACCCGCACCTGGTGTCGGACGAGCAGGTGCTGCGTGCCATCGAGTCGGTGCGCGGTGAAATCGGCAAGTTCGGCCAGTGGGCGCTGACCTTCTCGTTGTCGAGCCTGCCGCTCTTGGTCAATGCGATGATCTACCTGGTGCTGGTGCCGATCCTGGTGTTCTTCTTCCTCAAGGACCGCGAACTGATCGGCCGCTGGGTCAGTGGCTACCTGCCGCGCGAGCGCGCCTTGCTCAACCGGGTGGGCGACGAGATGAACCGGCAGATCGCCAACTACATCCGCGGCAAGGGCATCGAGATCCTTATCTGCGGTGTTGCCACCTATATCGCTTTCATCAGTCTGGGGCTCAACTACGCCGCACTGCTGGCGCTGCTGGTGGGGCTGTCAGTGGTGGTGCCTTACGTGGGGGCGGTGGTGGTGACCGTGCCGGTGACCCTGATCGCGCTGTTCCAGTGGGGCTGGGGCGATCAGTTCATCTACCTGATGGCGGTGTACGCGATCATCCAGGCGCTTGATGGCAACGTGCTGGTGCCGCTGCTGTTCTCCGAGGCGGTGAGCCTGCACCCGGTGGCGATCATCTGCGCCGTGCTGCTATTCGGCGGGTTGTGGGGCTTCTGGGGGATCTTCTTCGCGATCCCGCTGGCGACGCTGTTCAAGGCGGTGCTGGATGCGTGGCCGCGGCAGGAGGCATCGGTCGCGCCGATGCTTTAAACGCTGGGGGCTGTGAAGCAGCCCCCATCGATCTCAAGCCTTGTTCAAGGCCTCGGCGGCCGCGAGCACGGCATCCACATGCCCCGGCACCTTCACCCCACGCCATTCCTGGCGCAGCACACCGTCCTTGTCGATCAGGAAGGTGCTGCGGTCTACGCCCAGATACTCCTTGCCATACAGCTTCTTCAGCTTGATCACGTCGAACAGCTGGCACAGCGCCTCGTCCTTGTCGCTGATCAGCTCGAAGGGGAAGGCTTGCTTGGCCTTGAAGTTCTCGTGCGACTTGATGCCGTCGCGCGATACGCCGAACACCAGGGTATTGGCGGCCTGGAACGCCGCGTACTGGTCACGGAAACCCTGGCCTTCGGTGGTGCAGCCCGGGGTGCTGTCCTTGGGGTAGAAGTACAGCACCACCTGCTGGCCCTTGAGCTGGGCGAGGCTGACGGCCTGGCCGCTGGTGGCCTGGGCCTGGAAATCGGCAACGGGTTGGTCGAGTGCTACGGCCATGAGGGCTTCCTTAGACAGGGTTCTGTGGGCGCCACGGTTCGATCAGCGCGTCCAGGTTGAGGGCGTCGGCAAAGTCCAGGAACTGGTCGCGCAGCCAGCTGATCTGGGTGCCGGCCGGCAGGATCACGGTGAACTGGGCATTGAGCATGCTGCTGCCGGTCTGCGGGGCCAGGTAGGTGTCGCAGGTCATCGCGTCCAGCTCGACGCGGTGGTCGAGGAAGAACTGGCACAGCTCGTTGATGATGTCCGGGCGATAGGCGGCGCTGACATAGGCCACATAAGGCAGGGCCTGTGGGCGCACTTCCTGCTCGGCACTGCGCACCACGTCCAGGGTCAGGCCGTGCTTCTTGGCCAGGCCCGGCAGCGTGGTCTCGAGGCGCGCCAGGGCATCCCAGCTACCGCCGACCTGCAATACCAGGGCGCTGGTTTCGCCGTGGCGGCTCAGGCGCGAGGTGACGACCGCGCAGCGGTTTTCGAAAGCTGCGCGGCTCAGAACATTGGCCAGCTCCATCGGGTTGGGGCCCAGGGCGCTGATGACGAGGAATTGTTCGCGAACGGTGGGGGTGGACATGCAGCATTCCTAAAGCGATGAGCGGTCGGTACAGGACGGGACAAGCCTGCTGTTTGCGTGGGGGCACGGCCACGGTTTCATGGCGATGAACACAGGCCGGGAGCACTGTCGACGGCCCGGCGGGCCGCGCTGTACCGATCAAAGGATCAAGGGTAGCGAAAAGCGGCGCGAAGGGGAATGCTCCGCCCGCCTGCTTCGCTTGTGCAAGGCCGATGCCCCCAGTACCATTACCGCTCTCTTTTTCCGGCAGGAGCAGTTACATGATTGCGGGCAGTATGGTGGCATTGGTCACACCCATGGATGCACAAGGGCGTCTTGATTGGGACAGCCTCGACAAACTTGTAGACTTCCACCTGGAAAATGGCACCCACGCGATCGTCGCTGTCGGCACCACCGGTGAGTCGGCCACTCTGGATGTAGAAGAACACATCCTGGTCATCAAGCACGTGGTCGAGCGCGTCAAGCACAGCAAGAAGCGCATCCCGGTCATCGCCGGTACCGGTGCCAACTCCACTGCCGAAGCCGTGCACCTCACGCAGAACGCCAAGAACGCCGGCGCCGACGCCTGCCTGCTGGTAGTCCCGTACTACAACAAGCCGACCCAGGAAGGCCTGTACCAGCACTTCAAGCACATCGCCGAAGCCGTCGACATTCCGCAGATCCTCTACAACGTGCCCGGCCGCACCTCCTGCGACATGCAGGCCGAGACCGTGATCCGCCTGTCGAGCGTGCCGAACATCATCGGTATCAAGGAAGCCACGGGCGACCTGGTGCGTGCCAAGCAGATCCTGGAAGGCGTCAGCAAGGACTTCATCGTCCTGTCCGGCGACGACCCGACTGCCGTCGAGCTGATCCTGATGGGCGGCAAGGGCAACATCTCGGTTACCGCCAACGTCGCCCCGCGCGAAATGGCCGACCTGTGCGAGGCCGCCCTTGAGGGCAATGCCGAGAAGGCCCGCGCAATCAACGAAAAACTCATGCCGCTGCACAAAGACCTGTTCTGCGAAGCCAACCCGATCCCGGTGAAGTGGGCGCTCGTTGAAATGGGCCTGATGCACAAAGGTATCCGCCTGCCGCTGACCTGGCTGAGCGACAGCTGTCACGAAAAAGTCCGTACTGCCTTGCGCCAGTCCGGCGTACTGGTTTAATCGAGGAAGTACACCGCATGAAGCGACTGGCTGGTCTTTCCACCCTTGCCCTGATCATCTCCAGCACCAGCGGTTGTGGCTGGCTGTGGGGCGAGGATGGCTATTTCCGCGACCGCGGCAGCGATTACCTGCAGGCGCAGCCCACCGCGCCGATGCAGCTGCCGCCGGACGCCAGCAACGTCAAGCGCATGGATCCGCTGCTGCCGATCCCGCGCAACGTTGCCGACGATCACGCCACCGGCGAGTTCGAAGTGCCGCGCCCGCAACCGCTGTCGGCTGCCGCCGACATCAGCGATTTCAGCCTGCAGCGCAGTGGCAGCAGCCGCTGGGTGCTGGCCCAGCGCTCGCCGGCCGAAGTCTGGCCGGTGACCCACCAGTTCTTCGAAGACAACGGCTTCCGCATTGCCGAAGAGCGCCCGCAGACCGGTGAATTCAGCACCAGCTGGCAGCGTTTCGACGAGCTCTCCGCGTCGCTTGGCCAGCGTCTGGCCAGCGCCTCCAGCAGCCCCGACAGCGAAGTTCGGGTGCGGGTGCGCATGGAGCCCGGCGTGCAGCGCAACACTTCGGAAGTGTATGTGGTCAGCGTCGAGCGCCCGGCCGGCAGCACCGCCGAGCCCGAGTTCCCGTCCACTTCCAGCAATACCGGCGCCGATGCGCTGCTGGTCGACGAAATGCTCGCCAGCATGAACCGCAACGCCGAGAAGGGCGGTTCGGTGTCGCTGCTGGCCGCGCGTGATTTCGATGCGCCGAGCCAGGTCAGCCTCAGCGAGGACGGCAGCGGCAACCCGGTGCTGTACCTGGGCTCCGACCTCGACCGTGCCTGGTCCGGCGTGGGCCGCGCCCTGGAGCAGGGCGAGTGGCGCGTCGAGGACATCAACCGCAGCCTGGGCCTGTACTACATCAACCTGTCGGAAAAACCGGACGACAAGCAGAAGGAGCCTGGCTTCCTCAGCCGTCTGTTCGGCAGCGAACCGAGCAAGGAAGAGCGCGAGGCCCGCGCCGAGCGTTACCAGGTACGCCTGAGCAAGGTCGGTGAAAACGTCCAGGTCACCGTCGAGAAGAACATCAATACCGTGGCCCCGGCCGATGTGGCCCGCCGCGTGCTGAGCGCAATCCAGGACCGTCTGGGCTAAGTGCGTTTCGCGGTTCTTGGAAGCGGTAGCCAGGGAAACGGCACGCTGATCGCCAGTGGTGACACGCTCATCCTGGTCGATTGCGGCTTTTCGCTACGGGAAACCGAGCGGCGCCTGGCGCTGCTCGGGGTGTCGGCCACGCAACTGAGCGCGGTGCTGGTCACCCACGAACATGCCGACCATGTGCATGGGGTGGGTTTGCTGGCGCGCCGCTACAATGTACCGGTCTACATGAGCCAGGGCACTCTGCGTGGCCTGCGCAAACCGGTGGAGGTAGCGGGGTTTCTCAGCTGTGGCGATACACTGCAGGTCGGCGATCTGCAGGTCAGCGCCGCACGGGTCGAGCACGATGCCTACGAGCCACTGCAGTACGTGATCAGCGATGGTCGCCGGCGCTTCGGCATGCTGACCGACCTTGGCAGTTACGACATGTACCTGCTGCAGCGTTACCAGGCCCTCGACGCCCTGCTGATCGAGGCCAACCACTGCCGTGACCTGCTGGCACGCGGGCACTACCCGCAGTTCCTCAAACGACGGGTCGGTGGCAGCCAAGGACATCTGAACAACCACCAGGCCGCAAGCCTGGTGGCCGAGTTGGGCTGGCAGAACCTTCAGCACCTGGTGCTGGCCCACCTCAGCAGCAAGAACAACCAGCCACAGCTGGCCCGCCAGTGCTTCGTCGACGCCCTCGGGTGCGACCCGGACTGGCTCCAGGTGGCTAATCAAGACCATGGGCTCGACTGGCGCCTGATCGCCTAGCCCACCTACTCAAGCAAGCGGAGCCCATCATGGAAAAACGCGAAGAACTCTACCGTGGCAAGGCCAAGTCGGTTTACAAGACCGATGACGCCGATCGCTTGATCCTGCTGTTCCGTAACGACACTTCGGCGTTCGACGGCAAGCGCATCGAGCAGCTCGACCGTAAAGGCATGGTGAACAACAAGTTCAACGCCTTCATCATGCAGAAGCTCGAAGAAGCCGGCGTGCCGACTCAGTTCGACAAACTGTTGGGTGACAACGAGTGCCTGGTCAAGAAGCTCGACATGATCCCGGTCGAGTGCGTGGTGCGCAACTACGCCGCCGGCAGCCTGGTCAAGCGCCTGGGCGTGGAGGAGGGCATCAAGCTCGAGCCGTCCACCTTCGAACTGTTCCTCAAGAACGACGAGAAGGGCGACCCCTTCATCAACGAATCCCACGTTGTCGCGTTCGGCTGGGGCACCGCCGAGCAGCTGGTCGAGATGAAGAAGCTGTCGTTGAAGGTCAACGAAGTGCTGACCAAGCTGTTCGATGACGCAGGCCTGCTGCTGGTCGACTTCAAGCTGGAGTTCGGCGTGTTCCACGGCCAGATCGTCCTGGGCGACGAGTTCAGCCCGGACGGCTGCCGCCTGTGGGACAAAGAAACCCGCAAGAAGATGGACAAGGACCGCTTCCGCCAGGGCCTGGGTGATGTGATCGAGGCCTACGAAGAAGTTGCAAAACGCCTGGGCGTGCCGCTGTAAGCGGCTCGTTCACGCAAGCGCCTGATACCACGCGAATTTTTTTCAAAAAAGGTTTGCCAGAATCAAAATCGCTGGTATGATGCGCGCCATTGGAGAGATGCCGGAGTGGTCGAACGGGACGGATTCGAAATCCGTTGTACTGGCAACAGTACCTAGGGTTCAAATCCCTATCTCTCCGCCATATGCGAAGTAGTCGAAGCCCCCGAAAACGTTGAGTTTTCGGGGGCTTCGTCGTTTCTGGTACTGTTTAGAAGAATTGTCGCTTCTGTTGGCTGGGTTTGGTTCTAGGCCCTCAAGTGAGGGCGTGGTACACCAAGTGGTTCAATCTACCGATGGTCTTTGCGGTCCGATACATGTGCGTACCGATGACCGCTACCGCTTCATAGGTTGAATCGGGATCATGGGTGATATGGTAAATGGCTTGCAGCTCTGCCAGGTAAGCCCTTAGCTGCATCTCTTCCTTCGCGGTAAGGTTCGGAGCGTGGAGGTCTGCAAGGATAGCTTTTCTATATCCAAGGTATTCGCGACGCAGTCGTTTGGCGTGTGGGTAGTTCGTTATCGGGATGAGGAAACAGATGGCAGTGGAAAAGTAGAACGCCGCTGACGTGGTAGCAGGGTTCAGGCAGCTCGAAGACCATAGTCCAGCCATGAACAGGCCAGGCATTGCGCTGACCAGGCCCAGGTAGGTTTTCCGCTTGGGTGGGGCCTTGTACCAGGGCGGAAGGTACTTCGATCGCTTCATGGGTTTTTCTCTCTGAGTGAGGGGAGTGAAGATCATGGGGCTTTTGATTTCCTTATGCACTCCAACTCGATGCATCCTTTTCCTTGGTTCGGGCAGCGGCCGTGGAGCCTCAGAGGAAACACTCGAAAAGCAGGAATGGAGCCAACTAGCCGGCAGGTTGAGGTGTTGTCACCTTTTGAGTGGAAGTGGGCCCACCCAGAGAAAACTCACTTTCGTTCGGCCCTGGCTGTGATGCAAAAAACATAGTGGGGGGCTAAATGTTTTTGCGCGGATGCCGATAATCACTAGTTAAATTTTTGATTAGGTGAAGAAAAAGTTTTTGGCTAGTCAACTCGCTGTCTAATGCAAGTAGGCTAACGGCTTCTATTTGTGATGCTTTTCCCGTATCATCCGGCGGCCATCAGAATGATGGCGGATCATGGACTAAAGGATTTTTTATGAAAAAGCTGATCAAAGCTACTGTTGCCGTTGCTCTCGTTTCGGGCGTTGCCCTGCTGTCCGGCTGCACCGGCCAAGTCTACAACCAGCCTAAGAACTGCTCGTACGACTACCTGTTCCACCCATCGGTTTCCATCTCCAAGATCATCGGCGGCTGCGGCGCGATCGATAAGCTGCCTCAGCAGTAATCTTGGTAGTACCCTGATCGGGTCGTTTGCGACCTGATCCAAGACCCCCGGCCATGGATGTGGCCGGGGGTTTTTGTTTTTGCTTCTTCGGCTGGGCAGCACGCTGTGGAAGCTGGCACGCGAGCATGCTAAAAATGTTCTTTACGGTTGCCAGGGCCGGTTGATTTTGATGTTGCAAGAGACTTTCCAAGGAGTGAAACAGGGTGGCAGGTGTGAAAAACAAGGTATGGATTGCCGTAAGTACTATGGCGGGTTTGGTGGCTGGCGCGGCTGGTTTTATTGCCGTTTTTTTCCCGGATGCACTCAATCTGCAAAAGAAACAGATGCGCGAGTTTGAGGTGGAGATTGTCGAGCGCGCGGATGTTGACCAGCTTGACGCGTTTCTCGAGCAGAACACTAACAGGATCGTGAATCTTACCGTTTCTGTATGCCGTACCCGAGAGCGCAGCGATCTGCCCGTTTTGGAGCAGACATCCAATGCGCTCGTGGTTCGTCATGATGATTGCGAAGACGGTTCAATGTGCACCAGTACATCTTACTATTTCGCAAAGCCAGAAATGAGTCAGGACGATGGCTACGTTTGGGGCAATGACAAGTTTGCTGCTTGCCGCAATGACGAGCACGGTGGGCTCTTTGCTGTTTCCGGCTACTTCATGGTTCCATCCGGGCCTGGTTTCGGGCAGGGGAACTTGGAGTGGTTGCTGACCCCAGTCGACGGCACGCAGATTGCCCTCAAGGATTACTGACCTGCCTCGGGGGCCGTCAGGTGTGAGGCAACGCGTCGCCTTGACCTGGGCCCCCGCAATTTGTTTGTGCTGGCAATTCATATACAATCCGTAAATCGTTTCAGCCCTGTCGGTCAATCCGACCAAAGGCTGGCGCGTCCAATGCTCTCTGGCTGCTGAACAATGATCACAACAAGCCTGCGCTGAAGAACATGGAATACCTGGGCCAGCCACAGGCCCACCCTCCGTTCTACACACTGGGATCGATCAATGTTCAAGAAAGCTGGCAAGACCTTGCTGGGTCTGGCTGTTGCAGCGAGCTTCATGCAAGCGCACGCAGCAGAGACCAAAAAAGTTGACGTGCTGCTGGTTGGCGGCGGCATCATGAGCTCCACCCTGGCCGTCTGGCTCAACGAGCTGGAGCCAAGCTGGTCGATGGAAATGGTCGAGCGCCTGGACGGCGTCGCCGAAGAAAGCTCCAACGGCTGGAACAACGCCGGTACCGGCCACTCCGCGCTGGCCGAGCTGAACTACACCCCGGAAGACAAAGACGGCAACGTCAACATCACCAAGGCCATCGAGATCAACGAGTCGTTCCAGATCTCCCGCCAGTTCTGGGCCTGGCAGGTGCGCCAGGGTGTACTGAAGAACCCGCACTCGTTCATCAACACCACCCCGCACATGAGCTTCGTCTGGGGCGATGACAACATCAAGTTCCTGAAGAAGCGTTACGACGCGCTGCAGACCAGCCCGCTGTTCCGCCCGATGCAGTACTCCGAAGACCACGCGCAGATCGCCAAGTGGGTCCCGCTGATGATGGAAGGGCGTGACCCGAACCAGAAGCTGGCCGTGACCTGGACGCCAATCGGCACCGACGTCAACTTCGGCGAGATCACCCGCCAGTTCGTCGGCCACCTGAAGACCAAAGAGAACTTCGACCTCAAGCTGTCCACCGAAGTGCAGGACATCACCCGCAATGCGGACGGCTCCTGGCACGTCGAGTACAAGAACCTGAAGGACGGTACCGAATCGGCCACCGACGCCAAGTTCCTGTTCATCGGTGCCGGTGGCGGCGCGCTGAAGCTGCTGCAGAAGTCGGGCATCCCGGAAGCCAAGGAATACGCAGGCTTCCCGGTGGGCGGTTCGTTCCTGGTGACCGAGAACCCGACCGTTGCCATGCAGCACATGGCCAAGGCCTACGGCATTGCTTCGACCGGCGCGCCACCCATGTCGGTACCGCACCTGGACACCCGCGTGCTGGACGGCAAGCGCGTCATCCTGTTCGGGCCATTCGCCACCTTCTCGACCAAGTTCCTGAAGAACGGCTCGTACCTGGACCTGCTGGGCAGCACCACGATGCACAACGTGTGGCCGATGACCAAGGTCGGTATCGAACAGTACCCACTGGTCGAGTACCTCGCCGGCCAGCTGATGCTGTCGGATGATGACCGCTTCGAAGCCCTGCGCACCTACTTCCCGAACGCCAAGAAAGAAGACTGGCGCCTGTGGCAGGCCGGTCAGCGCGTGCAGATCATCAAGCGTGACGAAGAGAAGGGCGGCGTGCTGAAGCTGGGCACCGAAGTGGTTGCTTCCGAAGACCGCACCATCGCCGGCCTGCTGGGCGCCTCCCCGGGTGCATCGACTGCCGCGCCGATCATGCTCAACGTGCTGCAGACCGTGTTCAAGGAAAAGGTCGCTACCCCTGAGTGGCAGGCCAAGATCAAGGAGATCGTCCCGAGCTACGGTACCAAGCTGAACGATTCGGCAGCGGCCACCCAGAAAGAGTGGAACTACACCGCCGAAGTGCTGCAGCTGGAGAAGCCGCCAGTGATCGACCAGAGCGTCGGCACCAGCGTTGCGCCAGCCGCCGCGGTCGAGAGCAAGCCTGCCAACGACATGGCGCTGTAAGGCCCTGCTGCTTGCCGGGGAAACCCGGCAACACCAACCACGAGCGTCGCCCCAGGCGGCCTCGTGGTTTTTTTGTGCCTGCAGATTTGTACGCGGTCGTGGGRGSGGGCTTGCCCCGCGATGCTGTCAGCTCAGGCTGGCGTGTCGAGCGTGAGGTGTCATCGCGGGGCAAGCCCGCTCCCACGGATTGCTCGCCTGTCAGCGCTGCCCGAGAATGCTGCCCAGCAGCCCGGGGAAGCGCCCCTCGAGCTCATCACTGCGCAGCGAATTCATGTGCGTGGTCCCCACATTGCGGGTAAACACCAGCCCCGCCTCGCGCAGCACGCGAAAGTGATGGGACATGCTCGACTTCGGCCGCCCGCCATCCAGTTCGCCGCAGCTGGCCTCGGCCACACCGGCCAGGTGGCGGACGATTTCCATGCGCACAGGGTCGCTCAGGGCGTAGAGCAGGCGCTCCAGGCTGAGGTTGTCGGGGGAGGGGTGGGTATAGGTTCGCATGGCCGACATGATAACGGGGGTTTCACAAATTGCCATAGTTCGAATATGATCGAACAATCGTAAGTTAACTCACCCCGGAGTAACGACATGTCCGCCCTGTTCGAACCCTATACCCTCAAGGACGTCACCCTGCGCAACCGCATCGCCATCCCGCCGATGTGCCAGTACATGGCCGAGGACGGCATGATCAACGACTGGCACCATGTCCACCTGGCCGGCCTGGCCCGGGGCGGTGCCGGCCTGGTGGTGGTCGAAGCCACGGCCGTGTCGCCGGAAGGCCGTATCACCCCCGGCTGCGCCGGTATCTGGAGCGATGCCCACGCCCAGGCCTTCGTGCCGGTGGTGCAGGCGATCAAGGCCGCAGGTTCGGTGCCGGGCATCCAGATCGCCCACGCCGGGCGCAAGGCCAGCGCCAACCGCCCGTGGGAAGGTGACGACCATATCGCCGCCGACGACGCACGCGGCTGGGACACCATCGCCCCATCGGCCATCGCCTTCGGCGCCCACCTGCCGAAAGTACCAAAGGCCATGACTCTGGATGACATCGCCCGGGTCAAGCAGGACTTCGTCGACGGAGCCCGCCGTGCCCGTGATGCCGGTTTCGAGTGGATCGAGCTGCACTTCGCCCACGGCTATCTGGGGCAGAGCTTCTTCTCCGAGCATGCCAACCAGCGCACCGACGCCTACGGTGGCAGTTTCGATAACCGCAGCCGCTTCCTCCTGGAAACCCTGGCGGTCGTGCGTGAAGTGTGGCCGGAACACCTGCCGCTGACGGCGCGCTTTGGTGTGCTGGAATACGACGGGCGTGACGAGCAGACCCTGCAGGAGTCCATCGAACTGGCGCGGCGTTTCAAGGCCGGTGGCCTGGACCTGCTGAGCGTCAGCGTCGGCTTCACCATCCCCGACACCAACATTCCGTGGGGCCCGGCCTTCATGGGGCCGATTGCCGAGCGTGTACGCCGGGAAGCGAAACTGCCGGTGACTTCGGCGTGGGGCTTCGGTACGCCGGAGCTGGCCGAAGGGGCGCTGCAGGCCAACCAGCTGGACCTGGTCTCGGTGGGGCGTGCGCACCTGGCTGATCCGCACTGGCCGTATTTTGCTGCCAAGGCGCTGGGGGTGGACAAGGCGTCGTGGACGCTGCCTGCGCCTTACGCGCACTGGCTTGAGCGTTATCGCTGAGTGAATGGGGGCTGCTGCGCAGCCCTTCGCGGGTAAACCCGCTCCCACAGGATTCAGGTTGGCGCAGATCCTGTGGGAGCGGGTTTACCCGCGAAGGGGCGCGTAGCGGCCCCAGCTATTAAAACCGATCCAACCGGTAAGCCTCGGTAATCCGCAAACCGTCAATCAACTGCCCCACCCACTGCGCCGTTACCGCCGCCTGGGTCAACCCCAGGTGCTGGTGCCCGAACGCCAGCAACACCTTGCCGTCCGCCACCCGATCGATCACCGGCAGTGAATCCGGCAACGACGGCCTGAACCCCATCCACGGCGTCGCCCCCTCGGCATCCAGCTCGCGCTGGAACAAACCCTTGCTCAACCGATGCAACTGCCACGCCCGTTGCATGCTCGGTGCTGCATCGAGCCCGGCGAATTCCACCGTACCGGCCAGGCGCAAGCCACCGGCCATGGGCGTCATGATGAACTTGCGCTCCAGCGAGGTGACCGCGAACGGCAGCCGCTGCTGCTCGTTGGGCAGCATCAGGTGGTAGCCGCGTTCGGTATCCAGCGGCACGCGTTTGCCGGTCAAGCTGTGCACCAGTTTTGCCGAATGCGCACCGCAGGCGATCAGCACCTGACGGGCCTGCAGCTCGCCCTGGTCACTGCCCAGGGTGACCCCGCCAGCGTGCAGCCGGCCACCGCTTACCTGCCGCCTGGCGAACCGCACACCGGCGGCCTGGGCGGCATCGAACAACGCGTCGACCACCCGATACGGGTCGACGAAATGCCCGGTACGCGGGAAGAACAGGCCGCCCTGAATCGACGGGTTCAACTGTGGCGCAGCGGCCTGTACGGTCTGCGCCGACCAGTAGTCCACCGGCACCGCCTGCTGCTGCAGGCGTGCGCGCAAGGCCTGCAGTGCCGTGCGCGATTCGGCGCGTTCGAATACCAGCAACGAGCCATCCTCATGCAGCAGATCGCTGCGCCCGATCGAGCCCAGCAGGCGCTGCCAGGCGCCCAGGCTGGCTTCGTTGAGTGCGCGCAGGCCGTCCACGCTGCGCTGGAAAGGGGCCGGGCGCAGGTTGAGCAGCAGCCGGGTGAACCAGGGCAATGCCCTGGGCAGATACTTCCAGTCCAGGCGCAGCGGGCCCATTGGGTCGAGCAGCATGGCCGGCAGGCGCTTGAGGATCGACAGGTCGGCGATCGGGAACACCTGCTCGGTGGCCAGGTGCCCGGCATTGCCCCAGGAGGCGCCATGGCCGGGCGCCTGGCGGTCGATCAGCAACACCCGCTTGCCCTGGCGGGCCAGTTGCAGGGCACAGGCGACGCCGACGATGCCGGCGCCGACCACGGCGATATCGGTTTCAGGGGTTTCGAGCATGCCTAGCCTTCCCGTTTGCCGTCGACCAGACGCCGCAACTGCAGCGGGTTACCCTGTTGCAACTCGGCGGGCAGCAGGGCATCGGGGAGGTCCTGGTAACAGACCGGGCGCAGGAAGCGCAGGATTGCCGCCGTCCCCACCGAGGTGCTGCGGGTATCGGAAGTGGCGGGGAACGGCCCGCCGTGGACCATCGCATCGCATACCTCGACGCCGGTCGGCCAGCCGTTGACCAGAATGCGCCCGGCCTTGCGCTCCAGGGTCGGCAGCAGTTGCCGGGCACTGTCGAGGTCGGCGTCGTCCAGGTGCAAGGTGGCCGTCAATTGCCCTTCCAGATGCTCGGCGACCTGGCGCACCTGGGCATCGCTGTCACAGGCCACCACCAATGAAGCTGCGCCAAACACTTCGGCCTGCAAGGCCGGGTCACTCAAAAAAGCCGTAGCCTCGGTCATGAACAACTGCGCCTGGCACTGGTTCGGCCCCTGCGGCGCCTGGCCGCTGGCGACCAGTTGAGCGTTGCGGTTTTCGGCCAGCGCGGCGACGCCGGCGGCGAAGGCCGCGAAGATGCCAGGGGTGAGCATGGTCTGCGCGGCGGTGCGCTGCAGCTGTTCGCCGGCGGCGGCGATGAAGCGTTGCAGCGCCGGACCCTGGCGGGCGATCAGCAGCCCGGGGTTGGTGCAGAACTGGCCGGCGCCCTGGGTCAGCGAGGCGACGAAACCTTGTGCCAGTGTTTCGCCGCGGGTTTGCAGGGCGGCGTCGAAGAGGAACACCGGATTGATCGAACTCATTTCGGCGTACACCGGAATCGGCTCCGGGCGTGCCTGGGCGGCCTGGCACAGGGCCACGCCGCCACTGCGCGAGCCGGTGAAACCGACCGCCTTGATGCGCGAGTCGTTGACCAGGCCCAGGCCGACGTCGCGGCCGGCGCCGTACAGCAGGGAGAACACGCCTTCGGGCAGTTCGCACAACTTCACCGCCCGGGCCACGGCCTGGCCGACCAGCTCGCTGGTGCCGGGGTGGGCGCCGTGGGCCTTGACCACCACCGGGCAGCCCGCTGCCAGCGCCGACGCGGTATCGCCACCGGCCACCGAAAAGGCCAGCGGGAAGTTGCTGGCACCGAACACCGCCACCGGGCCCAGGGCCACCTGGCGCTGGCGCAGGTCGGCGCGCGGCAGCGGCTGGCGCGTGGGCAGGGCGTGGTCGACGCGCACGTCCAGCCATTCGCCGGCACGCACTACCCGGGCGAAGGTGCGCAGTTGGGTGCAGGTGCGGCCGCGTTCGCCCTGGATACGGAGCGCGGGCAGGCCGGTTTCGGCGACGGCGCGGTGGATCAGTTCATCGCCCAGGGCTTCGATTTGCTCGGCGATGGTTTCGAGGAAATGGGCGCGGCGTTCCAGCGGTGTTTCACGGTATTCATCGAACGCCGCCCAGGCCAGGGCGCAGGCTTGGGCTAGGTGCTCGGCGCTGGCGCCGGGGTAAGGCGGATCGAGCGGTTTGTCGGTGGTCGGGTCGATGGCGCGGATCGCGGCCTGGGTGCCGGTTACGGCGCGCTGGCCGATCAGCAGGTTGCCGGTGAGGGGCATGGGGGCGTCCTTGGGGCGGAGGATTCGGAGGATGGCACCGGCCAGGCCGGTGATCGCCGGCAAGCCGGCTCCCACAGGAGCCGTCCTTGCTGGCGAGCAGGGCTTCAGACCACGTTCTGCTCGGCCGACCAGTTGGCGTACCAGGCACGGAACAGGCTGTACTGCTGCTCGGCATAGTGGCGCTGGGCGTCGGTGAGCGCGTCGGTCTCGTTGAAGTGCAGGCTGTATTCGGTATCGCCGTTGAGCACCATCAGGTGCTTGTAGTACAGCACCAGGTCGCAGCCTTCATCGAACGACGACAGCACCGCCAGCGCCGCTTCCAGCTCCCGCGCCAGGCGCCGGGCCTTGGCGTCGCCCTTGGCCGCCTGCTTGCTCAGGCTCACCAGTTGCAGCACCTGGCGTGGCAGGGCGTTGCCGATGCCGGTGATGGCGCCGGTGGCGTTGCAGTTGACGAAGCCGTGTACCACTTGCGTGTCGACGCCGACCATCAGGGTCACGTCGTCATCCTGGGAGGTGATGTGCTCGGCGGCGTAGCGCAGGTCGGCGGCGCCGCCGAACTCCTTGAAGCCGATCAGGTTGGGGTACTCGCGGCGCAGTTCGAAGAACAGGTCGGCGCGGGTGGCGAAGCCATAGTAGGGGCTGTTGTAGATCACCGCCGGCAGCTTGGGCGCGGCTGCGAGGATCGCCGAGAAGTGATGCTTCTGGGCAATCAGCGAGGCGCCACGGGACAGTACGCGGGGGATGACCATCAGGCCGGCGGCGCCAACCTTGGCCGCGTGGGCGGCATGGGCTACCGCCTCACGGGTGTTCACAGCGCCCGTGCCGACGATGGTCGGGATGCCGGCGGCCACCAGGCGCGCCACGCCTTCCTGGCGCTCGGCCTCGGTCAGCAGCGGCCAGTCGCCCATCGAGCCGCAGTACACCACTGCGCTCATGCCGGCCTCGATCAGTTCGCGGCCCTTGCGCACCAGGGCATCGAAGTCGGGGGTGCGCTGCGCGGTGCACGGGGTCATCAGGGCGGGCATGCAACCGGTGAAGATGTTGTCGGTCATTGTTGTCACTCCTTGCAGTGTTCGTCGGGAAGAAAGCGGGATCAGATGCCCCAGGCAAACGGGTCTTGTTCGTCGATCAGCAGGGTGCTGTCGGCGGTCATGTGGGCGCGGCCGGTGATGAACGGGCGGATACGCTCGCCCTCGCGCTCGAAGCGGCCCTGGAACTGGCTGCCGGTGATGCTCGCCTGCACCCAGGCCTGGCCCTCGGCGAGCTTGCCGTCGGCGGCCAGGCACGCCAGCTTGGCGCTGGTACCGGTGCCGCAGGGCGAGCGGTCATAGGCCTTGCCCGGGCACATCACGAAGTTGCGGCTGTCGGCGTGGGCGTCGTCGGCGAACAGCTCGATATGGTCGATCGGCGCGCCGTGCTCGCCGGTGATGCCCTGGGTTTGCAGGGCCTTGAGCATTTTCCAGGTGTAGTCGGTCAGGGCCTCGACGTTGTCCAGTTCGAGGCGCTGGCCATGTTCGCTGACCAGGAAGAACCAGTTGCCGCCCCAGGCGATGTCGCCGCGCACTGGGCCAAAACCCGGCACCTCGACCGCCACCTGCTGGCGGTAGCGCCAGGACGGCACATTGCCGACGGTGACCGCGCCGTCCGCATGCAAGGTGGCGCTGACCTGGCCCACCGGGGTGTCGATCTTGTGCAGCCCCGGTTCGATCAGCCCCAGGTGCTGCAGGGAGGCGACCAGGCCGATGGTGCCGTGGCCGCACATGTTCAGGTAGCCGGCGTTGTTGAAGAAGATCACCCCGCAGGTGGCGTCGCTGGAAACCGGCGGGCGGTACAGCGCCCCCACCAGCACATCGTTGCCGCGTGGTTCCAGCAGACAGGCGCGGCGCCAGTGGTCGTGCAACTCGCGCAGTTCGTCGCGCTGTTCGGCCATGCTGCGGCCGGTCAATGGCGGGAAGCCCTTCATGACCAGGCGGGTCGGTTCGCCGCCGGTGTGGGAGTCGATGACGTGGATCTGTTTCATGGGCGTTATCCGTTGCAGATTTAAGGTGGCACCGTGGGAGCGGGCTTGCCCCGCGATGAAGCCGCTTGCCTTGAATCGCGGGGCAAGCCCGCTCCCACGCGTTCCTGTCGGTTTTCAGGAAGCCAGTGCCGCAGGCCGATGGCCGCTGCGCACCTGTCCGGCCGCCTCGCTCTCGTCGTCGCCATCCAGCCGTACCAGGTGAGTCGGCACGCCGGTGGCGGCGCCCCAGTAATAGATACCCAGCGCCGCAGCAGCCACGACCGCCGTGTCGAACGGATGCCCGATCACCCCCAGCCCGCCAAAGCTGCCCAGCCAGGACAGCAGGATGGTCACGGCGTAGAAGCCGATCAGCCAGGCCGACGAGCGCACCTGCTGGCCAATGGAAAGGTGCTCGGTGGGCACGAAGCGGCGGCACAGCAGGTACAGCACGAACATCACGATCTGCAGGGCCAGCAGCCACGACACGGTGTTCCAGCCCGACCAGTAGACGATCAGCGCGGCGATGATGAACGACAGTGGGCCGAGCACCCCCATGCCCTTGACCCGGAACGGGCGCGGCATGTCCGGGGCCGTGCGGCGCAGGGCGGCGACGGTCACCGGTGCCACCGCGTAGCTCAGCACCAGGGCGGCCGAGACCACGTTGATCAGCGCTTCCCAGGACGGGAACGGCAGGGTCCAGAACACCGACAGGGCGAAGGTCAGCCACAGTGCCGGGCGCGGAATGCCGGACTGCTCGTCGATGCGGGTGAAGTACTTGAAGAAGGTGCCGGTCTGCGCCCAGCCATAGATCACCCGCGGGGTGGCGTTCATGTAGATGTTGCCGCAGCCGCTGGGCGAGACCACCGCATCGGCCACCACCAGGTAGGCCAGCCAGCCGACGCCCAGGGCCAGGGCGATGTCACGGTAGGGCAGGGCCAGTTCCTTGGTTACCCCGGCCCAGCCGTTTGCCAGCATTTCGGTCGGCACGCTGCCGAGGAAGGCCAGTTGCAGCAGGGCGTAGATCGCGGTGGACAGCAGCACCGAGAGGATCAGCGCAATGGGGATGGTGCGCTGCGGGTTCTTCACCTCGCTGGCCACCGAGATGATCGGGGTAAGGCCCAGGTAGGCGAAGATGATGCCGCCGGCCGACACGGCCATTTCCACGCCGGACATGCCGAACGGGGCAAAGCCCTGCACCTCGAAGTTTTCCGGCTTGAAGAAGGTGAACAGCACGCCGATCACCAGCAACGGCACGATGAACTTGAACACGCTGACCAGGTTGTTGGCCTTGGCGAAGGTCTTCACGCTGCGGTAGTTGAGCGCGAAGAACAGCCCGAGCAAGGCGAACTGCACCAGCCAGCCGAGCACGGTCGGGTCGCTGGAGCCGGCCTTGGTCAGGCTGGGGAACCAGGCCGCGGCGTACTGGCGCGAGGCGACCACTTCGATGGCGATCAGGCTGGAGAAGGCGATCAGGGTGATGAAGCCCATCAGGTAGCCCAGCAGCGGGCCGTGGGAATACACCGGGTAGCGCACCACGCCACCGGCGCGCGGCAGCGCAGCGCCGAGCTCGCAGTAGACGATGCCCAGCAGCAGTACGGCGAAACCGCCGAGGAACCAGGACAGGATCCCGGCCGGGCCGGCGATGGCCGACACGTGGCTGGCGGCGAACAGCCAGCCGGAGCCGAAGATGGCGCCGAGGCCGATGAAGGTGAGGTCCAGCAATGACAGCTGTTTCTTGAATTTGCCTGACATGGGGTCGCCTTTTTGTAGGTTTTGGATAGGCAGGTCTGATGTCACGATGCGGCTTTTCGGGCCGCGTTCTTGTAGATCATGGGCGGCTTGCGTGGGGCATAGAGTGGACCGATCGGGGCGGGGGTTCTTGATGGTTTTCGGCAAGGGGGATGACGAAATCGGCACAGTTCGCGAAAGCGCTGGTGAAGGGCGAGGTTGCTGGATAGGCTGCAGGCCATTGCGGTAATGGCTGTGCGTGGCAATCGCGGGGCAAGCCCGCTCCCACGCCTACTGAGCATCGTGGGAGCGGGCTTGCCCCGCGAGAGGCCGACAATCAGGAGCGAAGATACCGATGCCCCAGCAACCTCTCGCCACCCTCTACCAGCAGCTCGACCAGCACCGCCCCGAGTCCCTGGAGGCGCTGCTTACCGGGGTGGTCTGGCTGCTGCCGATGCTCGACGTCATCGCCAACGCGGCGATCTTCATCAAGGACGAGCAGGCCCGTTACGTGCTGGCCAACCGCACGCTGGTACAGCGCTGCGGCCTCAAGCAACTGCAACCCCTGCTGGGCAAGACCAGCGCCGAAGTCTTCCCGGCCCGGCTCGGCCCCGGCTACACCGAGCAGGACCGCCGCGTGCTGGAGCAAGGCTTGGTGCTGGAGGACCAGCTGGAGCTGCACCTGTACGGCAGCCGCGAACCGGGCTGGTGCCTGACCCACAAGCGCCCGCTCCATGATCGCGCCGGCAGGATCATCGGCCTGGTGGGTATTTCCGTGGATCTGCAATCCGCCGCCGACACCCACCCCGCCTATCAGCGCCTGGCCGCGGTGGACGCGCATATCCGCGCGCATTTTCACCAGCCGATCAGCATGGGCGAGCTGACCCGTATTGCCGGGATTTCAGTGGCGCAGCTGGAGCGCTACTGCAAACGGGTGTTCCACCTGACGCCACGGCAGATGATCCACAAAGCCCGCCTGGAACACGCCCATCAGTTGCTGCATTCGGACCTGCCGATCACCGAGGTCGCCCTGCGCTGCGGCTACACCGACCACAGCGCGTTCAGCCGCCAGTTCCGGCAGCTGACCGGGTTTACCCCGAGGCAGTATCGCCAGGCGACAGCTCAGGAAGGTTGAAACAGTGCCTTGGCCTCGGCGAAGCACTGCTCGGCAATCGCCGAGCGTGGCTCGCTACGGCGTAGCAGCAGGCCCACCGGACTGTGGATGCTGGCGTCGGCCACCGGGATGATCCGCAGGTGCGTGCTCAGCTCCTCCAGGCCGCAATCCAGCGGCATGATCGCGCAGCACACCCCGGCATTGATGGCCTGGATCAGCTGGAAGGTCGAGTCGCTTTCCAGTACCGAATTGGGCTCAAGGCCACGGCTGCGGAAACTCAGATCCAGTGACTGGCGGTAGTGCATGCCCTTGCTCAGCAGGCCAAGCGGAATTTCGCCGAGTTGGTCCCAACGCAGGGTGTCGGCGTCGAACTGAAAATGCCGGGTGTCGTGCAGCAGGCCCATGGTGGTGGTGCTCAGCTCGATCACTTCGAAGAAGCTGGCATTGACCTGGTCGAGGTAGCAGATGCCTAAGTCCAGCTGGTTGCGCGACAGGCCGTCGATGATCTGCTCGGAGCTCAGCGACGACAGCTGGAAGCTCAGCTCGGGGTATTTTTCGCGCAGCGGCAGCAGCAGTTGCATGGGGTTGAAGCTGGCCAGCGGCACGGTGCCCAGGCGCAGGCTGCCGACCACCTGGCCACGGCAGCTGGCGGCCTCGGCCTGCAGGCCATCGTGGGCGGCCAGCAGGGTACGGGCCCAGGCCAGGATGCGCTCGCCGGCCTCGGTGAAACCCTCGAAGCGCTGGCCACGCTTGACCAGCACCAGGTCCAGCTCGTCTTCCAGGTTGCGCAGGCGCATCGAAAGGGTCGGCTGGGTGATATGGCACAGCGCTGCGGCCTGGCCGAAGTGGCGGGTCTGGTCGAGGGCAATGAGGAACTTGAGCTGCTTGATGTCCATGGTGCGGCCTGGCGAGCGGGGTGGCGGGTTCGGCGACCTTAACCAACTCCGCGCGGGCTGGCCAATCTTTAATGGTTACCGGTCGATAGAGGCCCTTGATCGGTTGGTTCGCCGTATCGATTGGACGCAGGCCGAGGCTTGCCTCTAACGTGGCCGCGAGGCCAATCACGGAGCAGAACCCAATGAGTGTCAAACCGGACGCGGTGTTCGTACCACTGAACATCGCCGTGCTGACCGTCAGCGATACCCGCAGTTATGCCAACGACACCTCCGGCGAGCTGCTGGCCAGCCGTGCGGTGGAGGTCGGCCATCGGCTGATCGCACGTGAGCTGCTCAAGGACGACCTGTACAAGATCCGCGCCCAGGTCGCCACCTGGATTGCCGATGAGCAGGTCCAGGTGGTGCTGATCACCGGCGGCACCGGCTTTACCGGCCGCGACAGTACACCCGAAGCGGTCGAGTGCCTGCTGGACAAGCGCATCGATGGTTTTGGCGAGTTGTTCCGCGCGTTGTCGATCCTTGATATCGGCACTTCGACCGTGCAGAGCCGGGCGCTGGCCGGGTTGGCCAACCGCACCCTGGTGTGCTGCCTGCCGGGGTCGACCGGGGCGTGCCGCACGGCGTGGGAGGGGATCCTGGCCGAGCAACTGGATGCCCGGCACCGGCCGTGCAATTTTGTGGCGCATCTGAAGCCGATCGAGTTGTGCGAAAGCCGCGGTTGATGAGCAATGCTGTTCACTTGAGATTGCTGGGGCCGCTTTGCGCCCCTTCGCGGGTAAACCCGCTCCCACAGGATCACGCAAAGTCTGAATCGAGCGGGGTCCATGTGGGAGCGGGTTTACCCGCGAAGGGGCGCGCTGCGACCCCAGTTGGCTTGACTGACCGGCATCTTCAGGCCTTGCGCAAACGCAAACTGCGCCACAACGCCCCGACCATCAACACGCTGACCAGCGCCCAAGCCCATGCTTGCCGGTTTGCCAACCCCTCCTGGTACAACTGCGGCGCCACGCCCGCGCCAACGATGAACGCCAGCAACGCCACCTCCGCCCGAGGCGCGCGCACCGGGCGCAGCAGGTAGACCACCGCCGGCAGCAGCAGCGCCGCGCTGGGGAAGCTGCGATAGCGCGGGTCGAACACCATCGCCAGCATGCTCACCGCCGCCGCGAACCCTGCGGCCAGCAACCACTTGCCAGCATGGCCTTCAAGCCAGGCGAACAACCGCTGCCGCCAGCCATCGCGGCGGGCCAGGGCCAAGGCCGCCTGGGCCAGCACCAGCAGGTTGAGCCCGGCCAGCAGCACGGCCCACAGCCATTCGCCGGCAAATCGTGCATTGGTGCGCATCAGCTCGCCCCACAGCCCCAGGCTGCCGGCGCCCAGCGCGGCCAGCAGCGGCAACAGCAAGGCGGCGCGGGCATTCGCCGGGCGCCCGGCCAGGGCCAGGGTCGCCAGCAGCAACAGCAGCGAGGCCAGCAGCCATTGTGGCCACAGCGCCAGGTTGCTCACCGGCCCTTCGAGCACGCCCTTGTCCTGGCGGTCGGCGTCGTACAGCCCCCAGTAGCCGCCCACCGCGCCTTCACTGGCGCGCTTCCACGGCTGGTCGAAGGCTTCGATCAGGTTGTAGTGCCAGCCATTGGCCTCGGCCAGGGCGACGAAACCACGAATGAAACGCGCCTCGTTGACCCGGCTCGGCACCGCCGTCTCGCGCTGGCGGCCCTCGCTTGGCCAGCCGGTTTCGCCGATCAGGATGTCCTTGGGCGCAAAGCGGTTGCCAAACACCTGACGCACGTCGGCGACATGCGCCAGGGCCGCATCGATGCCACGCGGGTCATCCTCCCAGTAAGGCAGCAGGTGGATGGTGAGGAAATCCACCGCAGGCGCTATCTGCGGGTGCTGCAGCCAGAACTCCCAGACATCGGCGTAGGTAACCGGCACCTTGACCTGGCTTTTCACCTGGTTGATCAGCCCGGCCAGGCGCTCGCCGGTGACTTCCTTGCGCAGCAGCGCCTCGTTGCCGACGATCACCGCGCTGACCACGTCGGGGTTGGCGTTGGCGGCGGCAATCAGCAGCTCGACTTCCTTGTCGGTGTCCACCGGGTTGGCGTTGACCCAGGCCCCCAGCATCACCTTCAGGCCGTGCTTGCGAGCCAGCGCCGGGATGGCTTCAAGGCCGGTCATCGAGTAGGTGCGGATGCACTGGAAACGCTCGGCCAGCAGTGCCAGGTCGGCGTCCATGCGCGCCGGGCGCAGGCGAAACGGCTGGTCGAACGGCGACTGGTCCTTGTCGAACGGCGTGTAGGAGGCGCACTGCAGTTTGTGGCTGGGGCTGGCGGCGTCTGGCAGGTGCACCGGCTTGCCGAGGCCGTACCATAGGGCGCCCAGGCCGAGGAGGGCGAGCAGGCAGGCGAGCAGGTAGGTCGTGCGCAACATCGGGCGGTCCATCGTCGGGTTCGTGAGCAGGGCCGCTGCGCGGTCCATCGCCGGCAAGCCGGCTCCCACGGGGAATCGCATGGACCCAGTGGGAGCCGGCTTGCCGGCGATGGGCCCGGTGCGGGCGAACCTGTGATAGTAGCCCGGCGCCAAGCGTTTGGCATGCAAGGATCGCGCAGGTCGGCGCGGGCTGCTGGCGCTAATGGCACAGTGCTGTCGCTGATCGTTCGCTAAAGGTCGCTGACAGAGCAGGTCGCCTGATGTGTCAGGTTGATGATGCAATCTCCAAGACCTGACGAGGGGATGCTTTGATGGCGACTTTTACAAGAATGCGACGTTTCCTGGGCGTGGGCACTGCTTTGGTACTGGCCATGAGCACGGCGCAAGCCATGGCCAAGGAAGTCAGCATCGGTTACGTGGATGGTTGGTCCGATAGCGTGGCGACCACCAACGTGGCCGCCGAAGTGATCAGGCAGAAGCTCGGCTACGACGTGAAACTGCAGGCCGTGGCCACCGGCATCATGTGGCAGGGCGTGGCCACCGGCAAACTCGACGCCATGCTGTCGGCCTGGCTGCCGGTCACCCATGGCGAGTACTGGGCCAAGAACAAGGACAACGTGGTCGACTTCGGCCCCAACTTCAAGGACGCCAAGATCGGCCTGATCGTCCCCGAATACGTCAAGGCCAACAGCATCGACGACCTCAAGACCGACCAGAGCTTCAAACAGAAGATCGTCGGCATCGACGCAGGCTCCGGGGTCATGCTCAAGACCGAGCAGGCCATCAAGGATTACGACCTGACCGGCTACAAACTGACCGCCAGCTCCGGCGCGGCAATGACCGCCGAGCTCGGCCGTTCCTATGCCAAGCAGCAATCCATCGCCGTTACCGGCTGGGTGCCGCACTGGATGTTCGCCAAGTGGAAGCTCAAGTTCCTTGAAGATCCCAAAGGCGTGTATGGCGCCGCGGAAACGGTCAACAGCATCGGCAGCAAGGAACTGGCCACCAAGGCCCCGGAAGTGGCCGAGTTCCTGAAGAAATTCCAGTGGCAGTCCAAGGATGAGATCGGCGAAGTGATGCTGGCGATCCAGGAAGGCGCCAAGCCGGAAGCGGCGGCCAAGGACTGGGTGGCCAAGCATCCGGAGCGGGTCAAGGAGTGGACCGGTAAGTAACGGCTGGCCGGAAGGTCCGATCGCGGGGCAAGCCCGCTCCCACGCTGTCCCCCAGGGGTAGGGCGTGGGAGAGGGCTTGCCCCGCGATGCTTTTGTGGTTGTTGCGAAATCTGTAAAACACCCTTGCATCTAAGACTAAGGTCGTCTGGTTGGCGTCCAGCGGCAGCATAAAGTGGAGTCGGGTTCTCCCTACATCTGTGCTGCTAGGACAAAAACAATGAACGACAGCATTTACCAATCGATACAGAACAGTCCGCGCTTCAAGGAACTGGTCACCAAGCGCGAGCGTTTCGCCTGGGTTCTCTCGGCAGTCATGCTCGGCCTCTACTGCGCCTTCATCCTCCTCATCGCCTACGGCCCACACCTGCTCGGTGCCAAGCTCAGCCCCGGCTCGTCGATCACCTGGGGCATCCCCCTGGGCGTCGGCCTGATCGTTTCGGCATTCGTGCTGACTGCCATCTACGTGCGCCGCGCCAACGGCGAATTCGACGAGTTGAACAAGGCAATCCTCGAGGAGGCCAAGCAATGATCCGTCATGCCAAAGCCCTGGCCGTCCTGGCCTGCGGCGCTTTCGCACCCGCCGTGTGGGCAGCTGATGCCCTGACCGGCGAGGTGCAGAAGCAACCGCTGAACGTTGCCGCGATCGCCATGTTCGTGGCCTTCGTCGCCTTTACCCTGGGCATTACCTACTGGGCCTCCAAACGCAACAACTCTGCCGCCGACTACTATGCCGCCGGTGGCAAGATCACCGGCTTCCAGAACGGTCTGGCGATTGCCGGTGACTACATGTCGGCGGCCTCGTTCCTGGGTATCTCGGCCCTGGTGTTCACCTCGGGCTACGACGGCCTGATCTACTCCATCGGCTTTTTGGTCGGCTGGCCGATCATCCTGTTCCTGATCGCCGAACGCCTGCGCAACCTGGGCAAGTACACCTTCGCCGACGTTGCCTCCTACCGCCTCGGGCAGAAGGAAATCCGCACCCTGTCGGCCTCCGGTTCGCTGGTGGTGGTGGCGTTCTACCTGATTGCGCAGATGGTCGGTGCCGGCAAGCTGATCGAGCTGCTGTTCGGCCTCGACTACCATGTTGCGGTGATCCTGGTCGGCGTGCTGATGTGCCTGTACGTGCTGTTCGGCGGCATGCTCGCCACTACCTGGGTACAGATCATCAAGGCCGTGCTGCTGCTGTCCGGTGCCAGCTTCATGGCGCTGATGGTGATGAAGCACGTGGGCTTCGACTTCAACACCCTGTTCTCCGAGGCGATCAAGGTGCACGCCAAGGGCGAGGCGATCATGAGTCCGGGCGGCCTGGTCAAGGACCCGATCTCGGCGTTCTCCCTGGGCCTGGCGCTGATGTTCGGTACCGCCGGCCTGCCGCACATCCTGATGCGCTTCTTCACCGTCAGTGACGCCAAGGAAGCCCGCAAGAGCGTGCTCTACGCCACCGGCTTCATCGGCTACTTCTACATCCTGACTTTCATCATCGGCTTCGGCGCGATCCTGCTGGTCAGCACCAACCCGGACTTCAAGGACGCCGCCGGCGCCCTGTTGGGTGGCAACAACATGGCGGCGGTGCACCTGGCCGATGCCGTGGGTGGCAGCATCTTCCTCGGCTTCATCTCGGCCGTGGCCTTCGCCACCATCCTGGCGGTGGTTGCCGGCCTGACCCTGGCCGGTGCCTCGGCGGTGTCCCATGACCTGTACGCCAGCGTCTGGCGCAAGGGCAAGGCCAACGACAAGGACGAGATCCGCGTGTCGAAGATCACCACCATCGCCTTGGGCGTACTGGCGATCGGCCTGGGGATTCTGTTCGAGAAGCAGAACATCGCCTTCATGGTCGGCCTGGCCTTCTCCATCGCCGCCAGCTGCAACTTCCCGGTACTGCTGCTCTCGATGTACTGGAAGAAGCTGACCACCCGCGGCGCCATGATCGGCGGCTGGCTGGGGCTGATCAGCGCGGTGGGCCTGATGATCCTCGGCCCGACCATCTGGGTACAGATCCTCGGCCACGAGAAAGCCATCTACCCCTACGAGTACCCGGCGCTGTTCTCGATGCTGATCGCCTTTGTCGGTATCTGGTTCTTCTCGGTAACCGACAAGTCCAAGGCTGCCGAAGACGAACGCGCGCTGTTCTACCCGCAGTTCGTCCGCTCGCAGACCGGCCTTGGGGCCAGCGGTGCGGTTTCGCACTGATCCAACCCTTATATGAAAAGCGCCCCGCTTGCGGGGCGTTTTTTTTGTGCGCTGAAAAGTAGGGAAGGTGGACTCGATCTTAGGAAATTTCTTGTTTGATTTAGGACGCATCGTGCATTCGGGGCCAGGGGCAAGGTGAACAATGTGCCACCAAGGCCCGCAATGGCCGCCTCGCGCGTCTACTCGTACTGCGAGCCAGCAAACCGCTCAACGAAGAGGACAACGCCATGCAAAAAGCCCTCGTGGTGGACGATCACCCTTTTATCCGCGCCAGTGTGTGCCTGCAGTTGCGTCAGGAGCGCCTGGACATCATCGGCCAGGCCGACAACGGCGTCGATGCCGTGCAGCTGGCCCGCGAGCACACTCCCGATCTGGTCATCCTCGACATCATCATGCCCGGCCTGGATGGGCTGCAGGTCATGGCCCGGTTGCGGGCGCTGCCACAGCCGCCGAAGATCCTGGTGCTCACCTCGCAGTTGGCCGAGTGCTTCTCGTTGCGCTGCATGAAGGCCGGGGCTGCCGGCTTCGTGTCGAAGTCCGATGATCTCTGCGAGCTGAGCAAGGCGGTGCTGGCCCTGCGCTCGGGCTACAGCTATTTCCCCGAGGTGTCGCTGAGTTCGGTAAACCGCCAGGACATCCACGCCAGTGAAGCGCAACGCCTTTCCGGCCTCAGCGACCGGGAAGTGATCATCCTCCAGCACCTGTCGCGGGGCCTGAGCAACAAGGCCATCGGCGAAGCCATGCTGCTCAGCAACAAGACCATCAGCACCTACAAAGCCAGGCTGCTGGACAAACTACGGGTCGGTTCGGTGATCGAACTGGCCGACGTCGCCCGTCGCAACCTGCTGATCTAGTGGTCATCCCGTGGGGCTGATACACAGGGGGCTGCTGGCTGTGTTGTTGTGTTGCGCACCGCTTCTGGCCGCCGATCAACTGCCGCAGTTGCACGGCCGCTCGACCTTCTCCGGCCCCCGGTTGACTCCGGACGAAGCGCAGTTGCGCTGGCTGTGGGAGCGACAGCAGCTCCGGCTGGCGGTGGTGAGGCCGGACAACCCACCGCTGGACATCCTTGGCACCGGGCGCGACTACCAAGGGATCAGCGCCGACTATGCCGGGCTGCTGGCCGGGCACCTGCAGTTGCCCGTGCAAATCCGTGTGTATGTTTCGCTCGATGCCGCAATCGAGGCGTTGCGGGCGCATGAAGTGGACCTGCTGGCCAGTGTGACTGCCCGGCAGGCCAGCGATGCCGGCCTGCGGCTATCGCAACCCTATGCGCAAGACCTGCCAGTGGTGGTGCTGCGAGAGGATGAACCAGCGGCCGATGTGCCTTTGCGCGTGGCCATGCGCGAAGGTTACCGCAGACTCGACAGCGTACTCGCTCGATATCCTCAGGCGAAGGTCCAGGTATTCCCTTCCACCCGTGCAGCACTGGGTGCCTTGGCCTTTGGCCAGGCCGATCTTTACCTGGGGGGCGCACTGGAAAGTCAGTACCTGATCCGCAAGGGGCTGGTCGGGCCGCTGGAAGCCTTCGACAGCCCCGGGCTGGAAAACCAGCCGCTGGGGTTCGCCATGCATCCGCACGACACGCCGTTGCACGGCCTGGTCGATACGGTGCTGGCCAGCATCGAGCCGCAGGAGCATGCGCGCATCCGTCGTCGCTGGGGCGGGCAGGGGGTGGTGGAGCGCGGCTCGCTGCAACTGAGTGACAAGGAGTCGAGTTGGGTACAGGGCCAGGGGCCGTTGCGGGTGCTGCTCAACGATCAGTACCCACCCATCAGCTACCGCGACGGAGAGGGGCGTTTGCGCGGGCTGGCGGTGGATGTGTTGCAGCGCATTGGCCGGCGCACCGGCCTGACCTTCGACCTGGTGGCCGGCGGTACCCTGGAGCGCATGATCGAGCGTACCGCCCGGGGCGAGGCCGATCTGATCGCCGGTGTTACGCCCAGCAATGAACGTGAGCAGCACCTGGCGTTCAGCCGCAGTTTTGCCAGTTCGGCGCAGGTGTTGGTCACTGCGGACAACGGCAACGCGGTATCTACCCTGGAGCAACTGACCGGACAGCGCCTGGCTGTGACCCGCAGCGGCTATCCCAAGGCGTATTTGCGCCAGCACTATCCGGACATCCACCTGGTCGAGTCCGATGGGCCGGTGGATGCGGTCTGGCGCGTGGCCAGCCGCCGTGCCGATGCTGCGCTGGTGCCCATGATCGGTGCACGGGCGTTGACCGAGCGGCTGGCGCCGACACGCCTGAAGATCAGTGCCAGCCTCGCCCTGGAGCCGGCCTATTTCGCTTTCGCCAGCCCACGAGGCGCGCTGGAGCTGCAGGCGATCCTCGACAAGGCGCTGCTCAGCCTGTCTCCCCAGGAAATGGACGCATTGGCCCGCCGTTGGCGCAGCGAGGTGATCGTTGCCGACAGTTTCTGGCAACGCTATCGGCAGGAGGTACTGCAAGGTTTTGCCGCAGTCGCCCTGTCGCTGTTGCTGGCACTGGCCTGGGTCCGCTACCTGCGCCGGCTGGTGCGGGTGCGCGAGCAGGCCGAGCGCGAACTGGCCGACCAGTTGGTTTTCATGCGCGTGATGATCGACGGCACACCACATCCGATCTACGTCTGCGACCAGCACGGCTGCCTGCTGACCTGCAACAACAGTTACCTGCAGGCCTTGCAGGTCAGCAAGGCGGCGGTCATTGGCCAGCCTTTGGGCCAGAGTGAGGCACTGGCTTGGCAGGGCGCCTGGCGCGAGGTGCTGGCCAGCGGCCGGGTGCATGTCGAAGACCTGCAGGTCAGCCTGGGCGAAGGTCGGCAAAGGACCCTGTCTCACTGGATGCTCCCTTACCGCGGTCTGCGTGATGGCCAGGCCGGGGTGATCGCCGGCTGGATCGATGTCACCGAACGCCAGCACCTGCAGGTGCAGTTGCAGGCGGCCAAGGATGATGCCGACAGCGCCAACCAGGCCAAAACTCACTTCCTCGCCACCATGAGCCATGAGATACGCACGCCGCTCAACGCCGTGCTGGGTATGCTCGAACTGGCCTTGCGCAAGGCCGAGCAGGGGGTGCTCGACCGCTTGTCGATCGAAGTCGCCTCGGACGCGGCGCGCAGCCTGCTCGAGCTGATCGGCGACATCCTCGACGTTACCCGCATCGAAACCGGTCACCTGCAGTTGGCGCCGCAGCCGGTGTGTCTGCAACAGCATGTGGCCGAGGTGGTGCAACTGTTCGAGCAGCAGGCACGCAGCAAGGGGCTGCAACTGCTGCTGGAGCTGGAGGGGCCGGCGGACGCCGAGGTACTGCTCGACCCGCTGCGCTTCAAGCAGATCCTTGCCAACCTGCTGAGCAACGCGATCAAGTTCACCCACCGTGGCAGTGTCCGGGTAAGCCTGCGCAGCGCCGTGCAGGTAAGTGCGATGGCGGTCGAGCTGACCGTGGAGGACACCGGTATCGGCATTCCCGAGGCGGAGCTGTCACGGCTTGGCGGGCTGTTCTGGCAGGCCAGCAACAACCGCCAGTCTGCACGGCGCGGGGCGGGGCTGGGCCTGTCGATCAGCCGTACCTTGTGCGAGTTGATGGGCGGGCACATGCACCTGCGCAGCACCTTGGGCGTGGGCACGCGGATCGATCTGGCACTGCGGCTCGAGCGGGTCAAGGCCCGCGAAGCGCTGGCGGCGCAGGAGGCGCCCGACGCCCTGCTGGCAAAGAGTGAGAGCTTGCGGGTACTGGTGGTCGATGACTATCCGGCCAATCGCCTGCTGCTGGCCAATCAGCTGGGCTACCTGGGCCATCGCGCCAGCGTTGCCGAAGATGGCGCCCAAGGCTTGCGCGCGTGGTTGCAGGGCGATTTCGATGTGGTGATCAGCGACTGCAACATGCCCGTGCTCGATGGCTACACCCTGGCCCGGGCCATTCGCCTGCACGAGCGCCGGCAGGGGCGCCGGGCCTGCCGGGTGCTGGGGCTGACGGCCAATGCGCTGGTAGGTGAGCGCCTGCGCTGCGAGCGTGCTGGCATGGATGCCTGCCATTTCAAGCCGTTGGGGCTCAAGGCCCTCGCCCAAGCACTGATGGGCATGCCGCGGGTGAGTGACGATGCGCCCGTCGCCGTGGGCGACGGCTTCGACCTGAGCAGCCTGGAGCGTCTGACCGGGGGCGACCAGCAGGCGCTGGACGCGCTGCTCAATGACCTGCTGGCCAGCAACCGCAAAGACCTTGGCCAACTGCTCGGCCATGGCGAAAACGAGGATCTGGGGGCACTGGCTGCGCTGGCTCACCGGATCAAGGGTGGGGCGCGCATCATTCGCGCCCGCAAGGTGATCGAGGCCTGCGAGCAGGTCGAGCGCAGCTGTGCCGGCGGCACGCTCCCGCCCGGGCAACTGGAGGCCGTTTGCCAGGCGCTGAGTGAGCTTGAACGGGTGTTGCAGCGCTACAGCACACAGAACAGCGCCGCACGTGACAGGCACGTCGGTCAGAGTTGAGCAGCGAGAGGTGGAACATGGAGGTAGACGGGTTGCGGGTGCTGGTAGTCGAAGAGCACCGCTTCCAGCGGGTGATCGCGGTGAAGACCTTTGGTTACCTGGGATGTGCCGAGGTGTTGCAGGCACAGGATGCCAATGAAGCCCTGTTAGGTCTGCAGCAGACCGGACGGGTCGATCTGGCGGTGTGTGCCCTGACGGGCGGGAGCGACGGCAGCATGGATACCCTGGAGTTCCTCCATCGGCTGGGCAAGGCCAGGTTGGCGGGTGCGGTGCTGTTGACCAGCAGCCTGAGCCCGAGCATGCGCCGCGGCGTACAGCAACTGGTGGAGCGGCTAGGCATGCGTTTCATCGCCGACATGGATCCGCCCTTGTCGGTGGAGATGCTGCGCCAGTGCCTGCCGAATCCGCTTCCGCCGGATACCGCCTCACCCCGCCCGGCGGTGCTCTGGCCGGGTGAGGAAGGGGTGCGCCGCGGCATGCGCGACGGGCAGTTCACGGCGTTCTATCTGCCCAGTTTCGACCTGCGCGACGGGCGCATCACTGGCGTTGACCTGATACCGTTCTGGCACCATCCGCTGATGGGGGTGCTGGCACCGGAGATCTTCCTGCCCGTCGTGGAGCGTTGTGGCTTGCTCGATGAACTGGCGTTGCTACTGCTTGAGCAGGGCCTGGCGCTGCACAGCGAACTGCAGGGCGAGGGGCGCCGGTTGCGCATCACCCTGCGCCTGCAGGGGCCGCAGTTGCGGGGCCGCTCGCTGGTGTTGCGCATACGCACCTTGCTGCACCAGCAGCGCTTCGACATGCGTCACCTGTGCTTCGAGCTGAGCGGGCGCAGCCTCTACCACATCACCGTGGTGGAGCTTGAGAACTTGCTGCGCCTGCGGGCGCTGGGCTGCGAGCTGAGCCTGGCCGAGTTCGGCAGCGACCAGGCCGGCAGCCAGCTGTTGTGCCAGTTGCCGTTCACCCGGATCAAACTGGCCGAGCGCTTCATTCGCGGCTTGCCCCACGAAGCCCGGTGCCGTGCGGTGGTGCAGCATTGCCTGAACCTGGCGCTGGCCCTCGAACAGCACCTGACGGTGGTCGGGGTCTCCAGCGCAGAACAGCACCTGGCCTTGCTGGGGATGGGCTGCGAGAGCGCCCAGGGCGACTACCTCGCCCTGCCGCTGGACCGCGAGGCGCTGTTGCGGCGCCTGCGCGGTGATTTGCGCCTGGTGCCGCCGCGTGGCTAGGTCAGATATGCCCCAGCAACACCAGGATCAACAGCACCACCAGCACCACGCCGACGATGCCTGAAGGGCCATAACCCCAACTGCGCGAGTGGGGGAAGACTGGTAAGCCACCGATCAGCAGCAGGATCAGGATGATGATGAGGATCGTGGTCATGGCGGAGTCCTTGCGTGGTTGGGGGTCAAGGGCCGCGGAACAATGCTGGCCGCTCTTAGTTTCCGACCGGTGCGCGCCGGTAAAGATTCAATCTGCTGTCGGTACACGCCGGCCAGTTCCCCGGCGTCGCCCGATACCCTCACATTCAGCGGCCTGATGCCACACCGGCGCAGCCCTGCTTGTCGCTAGACTGCCGGGCATTCCCACTGTTCAGGACAAGGCAGCGACCATGCACAAGCGAATGATGATCACCGGGGCCGGTTCCGGCCTGGGCCGTGAGATTGCCCTGCGCTGGGCCCGTGAGGGCTGGCAGCTGGCGTTGGCCGATGTCAACGAGGTGGGCCTGCGCGAGACACTGGAGCTGGTGCGCGCCGTCGGTGGCGACGGTTTTGTCCAGCGCTGCGACGTGCGCGACTACAGCCAGCTCACCGCCCTGGCCCAGGCCTGTGAACAGCGCCTGGGGGGCTGCGACGTGATCGTCAACAACGCGGGGGTGGCCTCGGGCGGCTTCTTCAGCGAGCTGTCGCTGGAAGACTGGGACTGGCAGATCGCGGTCAACCTGATGGGCGTGGTCAAGGGATGCAAGGCGTTCCTGCCGCTGCTCGAACGCAGCCGTGGGCGGATCATCAACATCGCCTCCATGGCCGCGCTGATGCAGGGCCCGGGCATGAGCAACTACAACGTGGCCAAGGCCGGGGTGCTGGCGCTGTCGGAAAGCCTGCTGGTGGAGCTGCGCCAGGTCGGGGTGGCGGTGCACGTGGTTTGCCCGTCGTTCTTCCAGACCAACCTGCTCGATTCGTTCCGTGGGCCGACCCCGGCAATGAAAGCCCAGGTGGGCAAGTTGCTGGAAGGTTCGCCCATCAGTGCTGCCGATATTGCCGAGTACATTCATGCACAGGTGGCCGCCGGCGAATTCCTCATCTTGCCCCACGAAGCCGGTCGCCAGGCATGGCAGCTCAAGTGCCAGGCGCCCCAGCGGCTGTATGACGAAATGGCCGATATGGCGGTCAAGATGCGCGCCAAGGCCGGCAAAAGTGCTGGTTGAGCCTAATGCCCGTCAGTTAGTGCTTCATCGCCACCAATGGGGCTGCCTTGCAGCCCTTCGCGGGTAAATCGCAGCGGCGAACCGCCGCTCCCACAGCTACAGCGTTAGCTAGAGATTTTGTGCAATCCTGTGGGAGCGGGTTTACCCGCGAAGGGTCGCGCAGCGGCCCCAATTGGCTTAACTGACTGGCATTATGGTTAAGCCGCATTTTTGTAGGACCTTTTACCTATGCGAGTAGGCTAGGTCTATTTCACCCCAGAGCGATTGAGTAGGAGAAAGCCATCAAGGCAGTCTCCGGTTTTCCATATGGCTGGAGGATCGGAGCATGTTGGTAATCGGGCGTGAAGTGGGTGAGGTGATTTTCATCGGGGACGACATCAGCATCCAGGTGGTGTCGGTCGAGAATGGCCAGGTTCGCTTCGGCATCAGCGCACCGCGCCATGTCGATGTACACCGGGTGGAGGTGTACAAGCGGATCAAAGAGCAGCAGGCGAAAGTGCAGGCCTAGGGCGCCAGCAGTTCCGCCGGCACATCATGCCGGGCCAGCAGCTGGCATTGCTCGCTCTCGAAATCGAACAGGATGAATGCCTGCTTCCTGGCCAGCGCCTGGCGCACCCGCAGTACACGGGTTTCCAGTGGCGTGTCGTCGCCGTTGTCGGTGCCGTCGCGGGTGACGAAGTCCTCGATCAGGCGGGTGAGGGTGTCGGCTTCGAGTTGCTCGTAGGGAATCAGCATGGCGATGGACAGTGGTGGTGGGAAAGTACCCATGCTACGTGAAATCGGCAGTGGCTGCCTTGCCGCCAGCTTGGTGGCGACAAGGCCGGTTGCCTCAACGACGAAGTGCTTTGCTCAACGCTGAAGTTGCGCCATCAGCGGTGGTGACGGTCGCGGTGAAGCTTTGCAGCCCTTCGCTTTGGACAAGCGCCTGAGCAAACCGCGCCTGACCCTTGGCATCGCTTTTGATCAGCAATTCACCCAGATACTGCTCGGCCTCGGTCGCCTCGGCCTGGGCATTGCCGAACAGCTCGACCCGCAGCAGGCTCGATGCCGGCCCCTGCACCTCGCCGCGCAGCACATTGCCCTCCAGGGCGATCAGAGTCGGCGGTTGCTGGTTGTGGTTGGGCAGCGGCTGGCAAGGTTTGGGTTCGCCCTTGGGGTCGCAGATGATTGCCTGGTCCTGCTTCGCCAACTGCGCCCCGATGCCGCGCGAGCCCACGTACAGCGCGTGGGCCTGGGCCGGCACGCCGAAGACGATGGCGCCGGTGCGCTGGTCGGCCACGCACGAACCCCCGGCCTCGCAGCGGCGGATATCCTGGCTGTTACTCCAGATGCGGTTGGCGGTGAGGCGGGTGGCGGTGATGTCCGGCTCTGGCCTTAACGCTACGCCGATACGGTTGCCGTGGATCAGATTGCCGTCGAGGACGTTGCCCTCGCCGGTGACGCTGACGCCGATGGAGTTGCCGCTGAAGGTGTTGGCGGCCAGGTAGTTGCGCTTGCCCCAGTTGATCTGCAGGCCGTCAGAATAGTTTTCGAAGCGGTTACGCACCACGCTGTTGTCGTTGCCCAGCAGGATCTCGATGCCCTGGGAAGGTTCCGGGTTGGCTGGGGTGGAGCGGAACAGATTGTCGGCGACCAGGTTGAACGCCGCGCCACGGGTCAGCTCCAGGCCATCGCCGTTGTCGATCAGCTGGTTGCGCAGGACCTTGTTGTTGTTCGTGGTGGTGGCGGTCGGGTTGCCGGCGCCGTCGTCGCCGGTCAGCATGATGCCGGCGCCGCCCTTGTTGGCGACGATCCGGTTGTCTTCGATGACGTTGTGGCTGGCGCGGTTGACCAGGATGCCGATGCAGAAATTGCGCACTTCCAGGCCCTGGATGTGCACGCCTTGGGTATCGCGCAGTACCAGGCCGGGGTTGGTGGTGGTGCGCACGTTGGTGCCGTACTGGCCGGGCAGGGCGCCGGGGCAGGTGCGCACGCCCTGGTCCTTGATGTAACTCGAGCCATCGATAGTGATGTACTGGCCGTCGCGGGCCCAGGCCAGGCCGGTGATGCTGACCGGCCCCTTGATTTCCGGAAGCGCGCTGGCCGGGCGGATCACATGGGGCGGTTTACCCACGGCGGCGATATCGATGCGGTAGTGACCGGGGTTCAGGTTGTTGGTTTCGATGGCCCAGCGCAGGGTGCCGGGCTGGCCGTCGTCGGCATAGCGGTTGACGGTCAGCGTCTGCATCTGGGCAGGCGCAACGGCGTGGGCGGGCAAGGGGAGCAGCGGCAGCAGGGCTGCCAGCGCAGGCATCAAGCGCATGGTGCGGGGTTCCACTGACTGTTTGTTGTTATGTGCCGCGCCGTGTACGGGCGGGCTGTCTGGGGGCGATTCTAGGGCAGCCGTTCGGCTTCGCGACGCCGTGGCAGGTGAATCGGTGCGGTATTCGCCCGCTGTTTGCCGTTCAGCTGGCGGCAATCGAACCGATTGAAACTCTGGCAAAGGTGCGCGGGTCGACCCCCTGTCGGCACGATTTCCCGTGTCTTTCGCGCAAGGAGACATCCCATGAGTGGCACCAAAGACAAAGCCAAAGGTCTGGCCAACGAGGCCGTGGGCAACATCAAGCAAGGCGTCGGCAAGGTGACCGACAACGATCGGCTGCGCGCCGAAGGCAAGGCCCAGGAGCTCAAGGGCGAGGCGCAGCAGGCGGTGGGCAAGGCCAAGGATGCGCTGAAGAAGCCTTGAAACTGGAGAGTTGATCTCGGTGCAAGTCGCATCGGCGCACCGCCGCTCCCACGACGTGGGGGCGGGTGAGGCGTTTTTCTTAACCTGCACACTGAGCAACCACGGCGGCGGCAGGGTCTATTAGACTTGTCTGCATTGACAGGCCTTTCCCTGTAGTGAACCAGACCCTCAGATGATCAAGCGGCGAAAGGAGACGCTATGATTTTCCCCGACCTGCGCGGCCTGCCCCTGCACCGCGTGCTGGTGCGCACCGTCAAGGAGTTCCTTGACGACGAGATGTCCACCTATGCCTCCGCGCTGGCCTATCAGATGCTGTTCTCGCTGTTCCCCTTCCTGCTGTTCCTGATCGCCCTGATCGGTTTCCTGCATTTGCCGGATTTCTTCTCCTGGCTGCGCCTGCAGTCGGAGCTGGTGCTGCCACCGCAGGCGCTGGAGCAGGTCAACCCGGTGATCGACCAGTTGCAGCAATCCAAAGGTGGCCTGCTCTCGGTGGGTATCGTGATTGCCCTGTGGACCGCGTCGGCGGGCGTGCGCCTGATGATGAGCGCGATGAACGCCGCGTATGACGTGCCCGAAGGGCGGCCTTTGTGGAAGCGGATTCCGTTGTCGGTGATCTACACCATCGGCATCGCCGGCATGCTGCTGGCCGCCGCTGCGCTGATGGTGCTCGGGCCACAGGTCATGGAGTGGATCGCCGCCCAGGTGGGCCTGCAGGAGGCGGTGGTCATCGTCTGGACCGTGCTGCGCTGGCCGGCGATCATCATCCTGATGATGGTCGCGGTGGCGCTGATCTATTTCGTGATGCCCGACGTGAAGCAGAAATTTCGCTTCATCACCCCTGGCTCGGTGCTGGCGGTGGTGGTGTGGATCATCGCGTCTTTGGGCTTTGCCTATTACGTGAAGACATTCGCCGATTACAACGCCATGTACGGCAGTATTGGTGCGATCATCGTGCTCTTGCTGTATTTCTACATTTCTGCCGCCGTGCTGCTGCTGGGGGCGGAGATGAACGCGGTGATCGAGCATATGTCGAGCGAGGGCAAGAACCCTGGCGAGAAGGACTTTGCCCATGACAATCCGCAGGAAACCATCACCGTACTTGGCCATGAGCACCCGGTGACACCCGAACCTCACCCCCACGAGTCGAACACCCGATGATCCGTGACATCCTCAAGATGGGCGACGAACGCCTGCTGCGCATCGCCCCGCCCGTGCCCGCACAGATGATCGGCAGAGCCGAGCTGCAACAGTTGATCGACGACATGTTCGAGACCATGCGCCACGTTGGCGGTGTGGGGCTTGCGGCGCCGCAGATCGGTATCGACCTGCAGCTGGTGATCTTCGGTTTCGAGCGCAGCGAGCGCTACCCGGAAGCCGAGGCGGTGCCCACGACCATTCTGTTGAACCCGGTGATCACGCCGATGGCCACGGAGGTCGAGGACGGTTGGGAAGGCTGCCTGTCGGTGCCGGGCCTGCGGGGTGTGGTGCCACGTTACAAGCACATCAGCTATTCGGGCATCGACCCGCAGGGCAACCCGATCAACCGCTTCGCCGACGGCTTCCATGCCCGGGTGGTGCAGCATGAATGTGACCACCTGATCGGCCGGCTCTACCCATCGCGCATCCAGGATTTCAGCAAGTTCGGCTACACCGAGGTGCTGTTCCCCGGGCTTGATGTGGCCGAGGACTGATTGCGCACCAGCGCCAGCAACGGCTTGCTGCGCCGGTAGCGGGCCAGGCGCGAGGCCAGGGCTTCGGGCAACTGCTCGGTAACGCTGAAGCCCAGACGCTCATAGAAGGGTGCCAGTTGCGGCTCACAGAACAGCCAGGTCGGGCCAGCAGTGCCTTGCAGGCCTGCTTCGATCAGCCGTGCTGCCACCCGCTGGCCACGCCAGTCCGGCACGACGAACAGCCCGGTCAGCCAGCGGCCGTCCGCCACGGTTATCAGGTTCATCCCCGCGATCATCTCGCCCGCGCGCGCCACCCACTGCTTGCCCTCGCCGGCGGCGCGCATGCGTGAGCCGTGCTGGCGGTAGAAATGGTCCAGCAGGCGGCGTTGCAGGTGGGGGAGGAGAGTGAAGGTCAGTGTGGACATGATCAGGCGGGTAACAATCAGGGCCTGGCTTTGTCGCAGATTGTTGCAAAACCGGCAAGGGTGATTGTCCTACTTCGGGGTTCAACTATTCCAGGCGGGGAGTAGAATTTTCCCCATCCCCCCAGCAGTACGACAAAGCGGGATCGGTACTTCGTGTCATTGGCATCGCCGATGACAACTTCTCCGCGCCATTGACGGCATCAGAAGTCACTCGATCAGCTTGATAGCCATCAAGGTCGTTGCCCATGAAAGCTCTACTGATTCTTGCATTGGTCGGTATGTCCTCGTTCGCCCTGGCAGACGAGGCCAAGCCCGCCGCCAGCCAACCCGTGGTCGAGCAGTACGACTACTCCACCAACCTCGACATCAAGCGCGTGATCAACCTGTCGACCATTCCCAACGTCTGTGAAGTGGTACCCGCCACCATGACCTATGAGGATCATCAAGGGCAGGTGCACACGCTGCAGTATCGTGCCATGGGCGAGGGCTGTCAGCAGGGTTGAGTCTGACCCTTTCATCACCGACAGGCCGCTGTACCCTGAACTTGTACGCCCACTCTAGGAGCGGCCTTGTGCCGCGAAAGGGCCGCAGAGCAGCACTTTCGCGACACGAGGTCGTAGCTGAGGCAGATGTGGAAGTTCAGTGCTTCATCCCCAATTCGGCATCATCCATCAGCGCCTTGGCCAGCGCGCTCAGGTAATACGACGCCCAGAGCAGTTGCGGCTTTTCCTCCATGATCCCGGCGATGGTCAGGTCACGCACGCAGCCCATCAGCTCCGAAGCCTGGTCCCGCGCATGCTGGCAAGGGATGCCGGGCTCGATGCAGAACAGCGGGTCGGTCTTGCCTTCGCCTTGGTAGAACTTGGTTTTGCCCGCAGTGGTACGGGGCGTGGTGTCGTCTGTGTTCATGGCTCACTCTCCCTGAAATGATCGGTGCCTGGGCGGGCCCTATCGCGGGGCAAGCCCGCTCCCACGCCCTCCAGCCCGCAGCGTTATGCCTGCGTGGGAGCGGGCTTGCCCCGCGATAGCGCCAGACCAGGCGACATAAGACCTACGGCCTAGTGGAACGCCCGGCGCTCCATCTGCGGTATTTGCACCTGAATCAACGCTGACTCAAGCAGCACCCGCAGCGCCTCGATCTCATGCATCAAAGCCATGATCAGAATTGACGCGGGCGACTTGTGCTGCTGGACCGAAATGGCCTGTTGCGCCACAGCCTGCGCGCACAGGGCGTACTCCGTGGCCTGGATCAGGGTGTCTTCAAGAGAGTGATGGTTGTGGGGTGGATCGGGGACGATCTTCAACATGGTGAACTCCCAGCTTCATGAAATGAAGCCACCACGATTTGCTGTCAAACAAGTGGGTGGCGGCGGTACGTGGGTTGACAGACCGAGGAAGCTAGGAACCCGGCGCACTCGAAAGTGCCCCACGCACAACCGCCATAAAAGCCAATTGATGCGTTGGTAACTTCGGTCGGCCTGTCAAAGCCGGTCGTTGAATTTGCAACGACTGGCCGAGACTAGAACCCGACCCATACCACCGCAATGGCTTGAAAGGGGTTTGGAGTATGTTTGGGAAATGGACTACAGGGAATGGGGAAAGTCTTAAAGACTTGGGGGCAAGATTGAATCAGTGAAGAGGGCGCCACTGTCGTGGCGCATCGCTGGCAAGCCAGCTCCCACAGTGGGCGGCGCAAGGTTCAGGCATGGCACATACCTGTGGGAGCCGGCTTGCCGGCGATGAGGCCCGTACAGGCAATTCAACCCAGCGTCTCTTACCCCTGTTCCGCCATCACCCGGGCAACCACCTCCAGCCCCTGTTTCAACTGGGCGCGGCCAAGTGCCGCCGACAGGCTGATCCGCACCGCCTGCAGCGTCTGAGTACCAATCGCGAACACACTCGCCGGGACCACCTCGACGCCCTGCGCGCGGCAGCGCACCACCAGCGTTTCGGCATCGCCGGGCGTGGCGACCCAGGCATGCGGTGAAGGCACTGCTCCGGCCACCAGGTGATCGCCCAATATCGCCCGCGCCAGGCGCCAGCGCTCGCTGATTTCTTGCCGTTGCCAGGCTAGTCGACGTGTGGCGGTGCCGTCGGCAATCCACTGGCAGGCAATGTGCAAATTCAGCGGCGAAACCGGCCAGTGGGTGGCCTGGGCATGGGGGTCGATCTGTTCGAGCAAGCCCGGGCGGGCGGCGATCCAGCCCAGGCGTAGCCCGGCGGCGACCGTCTTGGACAGGCTGCTGATCAGGATGCCGCGGCCTTCCAGCAACGGATAGAGCGGTGGGTTGTCCGAGAGCGCCCCATACACGTCATCTTCGATCACCAGCAGTTGGTGGCGCCTGACCACCTCGGCCAAGGCCTGGCGCCTGGCGTCGCTCGGGCAGGCAGCGGTCGGGTTGTGCAGGGTCGGGGTGGTCACCAGCAGACGCGCACCGCTGGCGCGGGCAACCCGGTCCAGTTGCTCTGGGCACAGGCCCTGCTCATCCAGCGCTACACCGTGCACCGGCAGGCGCAGTTGGCGACAGGCGGCCTTGATGCCCGGGGCGGTCAGCGCCTCGACCATGACCGGTTCACCGGCCTGGCACAGTGACTGCAATATCGTGGTCAGGCCTTGCTGGGCACCGCCGCACAGCAGCAGTTCATCCGGCGCCAGGGCCAGGCCGCGGTTGGCCAGCCAGCGGGCACCCTGCACTCGGCCGAGCAGCAGTTGTTCGGGGCCCAGGTAGTGTTCGAGCAGGGCGGTTTCACCCTGGCCGAGCAGGGTCAGCAAGCTGTGTCGCAGGTCCAGGTTGTGCGGGTCGGCTACCGGCACGTTGGTCGACAGGTCGATGACCGCCTGCTGGTGGTCCGGCTGCTTGAGACGGAACAGCGTCGCCTCCTTGCTGCCCGCCAGCACATAGGTGCCACGCCCCACCTCGCCGGACACCAGGTGCCGCGCCGCCGCTTCGCGGTAGGCCTGCTGCGTGGTGCTGGGGTTGAGGCCGAGGGTCCAGGCCAGCCGGCGCTGGGGCGGCAGGCGCTCACCCACCTTGAGTTCTCCGCGTTCGATGGCCTCGGCAATGGCTGCCACCAGTGCCAGGTAACGCGGCTGGCCGTCATCGGCCAGGGTTGGAGTCCACACGATATTGCCACCCATGCAATATAACTTTGGACCCATACAATGCCCGGCGCTTAGGATCGGTTCAACCTCGTACCGATGAAGGATGATCGTCATGTTCGACCTGCCCGCGCTGCGTGAAGCGGCCACTTACGTCCATCAGCACGTTCCGCCGACCCCGCAGCACGCCTGGCCGCTGCTGGCGGAGCGGCTTGGCTGCCAGTTGTGGGTCAAGCATGAGAACCATGCACCCACCGGCGCTTTCAAGGTGCGCGGCGGGCTGGTCTATGTGCGTTCGCTGCAGGCGCAGGCGGTGTTGCCGCGTGGTCTGGTCACCGCCACCCGTGGCAACCATGGCCAGAGCATGGCCTTGGCGGCACGTCAGGCTGGCCTGCCCCTGGTGATCGTGGTGCCTGAAGGCAACTCGCGGGAGAAGAACGCCGCCATGCGCGCCCTCGGCGCCGAACTGGTGGAGCATGGCGTCGATTTCGACGTGGCGCGTGAAGAGGCGGCCCGCCTGGCCGAAGTGCGTGGTTATGCCATGGTGCCGTCGTTCCATCCGGAGCTGGTGAAGGGCGTCGCCACTTACGCCTTGGAGCTGTTCGAGGCGGTCGCCGATCTGGATTGCGTGTATGTGCCGATCGGCATGGGCTCGGGCATTTGCGGGCTGATCCAGGCGCGCAACCTGCTGGGGCTGCGCACCGAGATCGTCGGTGTGGTCTCCAGCGCGGCGGATGCCTACGCGCAAAGCTTCGAACAAGGCCGCATCGTCACCACCGCCAGCGCCAACACCTTTGCCGACGGCATGGCCTGCCGGGTCCCCCATCCAGAGGCCTTTGCGCTGGTGCGCGAGCATGCAGCACGCATCGTGCGGGTGAGCGATGACGAGATCGCCAGCGCCATGCGCCTGTATCACGAAGCGACCCACAACACCGCCGAAGGGGCAGGAGCTGCCGCGCTGGCTGCGCTCATGCAGGAGCGCGAGCGCCAGGCCGGCAAGCGGGTGGCGGTGGTGCTGAGCGGGGCGAATGTGGACCGTGAGCGCTATGCGCGGGTGTTGGCGGGTGATGAAAAATCCTGAATGAATGCTCTGGGCTGGAGTGCTATCTTAATTTGATAGCATTGTGAGCAGTGCTGGCGATGCCACCGCCCACTTCCTGGCAAGGAGGCCAGGCGGTATCAGATTGAAGAAGCCCTTGAGTTTCTGCTGCGGGCAGGAGTCCGACCATGAGCTGCATGCGTTACAAGGGCTATGCCGCCCGCATCGATTACGACGACCGTGACGATATCTTCGTCGGCCGTGTACTTGGCCTGCGCGATATCATCAGCTTCCACGCAAGCTCCGTACCCGAGCTGCATGAAGCGTTTCGCGAGGCGCTGGACGATTACCTGGCCGATTGCGCCGAGCAGGGCATCACCCCTGAAAAACCAGCCTCTGGCAAAGTCATGCTGCGCATCCGCCCGGAAGTCCATGCGGCCGCCAGTATTGCCGCCCATGCTGCCGGCAAGAGCCTCAACCAATGGGCCGATGAGGTCTTCGAGCAGGCGGCGATGGCCTGAGCAGGCGCAATTTTTTCCAATACCCGCGCGCCCCGGCCAGTGTTCAATAGGCCAACTTTCTCACTGCACCGAGTGCGCCATGCCTTTTTCCAACGGTTTCCTCCTCAGCCTGTCCCTGTGCCTGGACATCGGCGTGGCCAATATCGCCATGATCACCCTGGCCATGCAGCGCGGCTTTCTCCAGGGCTTCTGGCTGGGCCTGGGCACCTGCGTTGGTGACCTGATCTACGCCCTGGCGGCGCTGGCCGGGATGACCGTGCTGCTGCAGTTCGAAGCGGTTCGCTGGACTTTGTGGCTGGGCGGTTCGGTACTGTTGGTGTGGTTTGCCGTGAAGATGCTGTTGGCGGCCTGGCGCGGCGGGCACCTGGAGGGGCGTGGGCAGGTGGTGGTGGAGTCGGGCTGGCGCGAGTTCCTGCGCGGGATCTTCCTGGCCATGTCCTCGCCCAGCGCGATCCTCTGGTTCGCCGCCGTAGGCGGGGTGCTGATCTCCCGCTCGGGGGGCGGCAGCCTGTTCGAAGCCGGGATGTTCCTCGCCGGCTTCTTCGCTGCCGGGTTGTTCTGGTGCCTGTCGCTGTGCGGCATCGCCAGCCATGGCGGGCGCTTGCTCGGCGATCGGCTGCTGACCTGGTCGTACCTGCTGTCGGCGGCAATCTTCTGCTACTTCGCGGTGTACGTGATCTTGTCCGGGTATCGCGAGTTCATTCTGGCTGTTCCCGTCTGAAACGGCCTGGTTGTGCCGGGTGCTGTTTATAAGTTTGTTTAAACGTTTTCTTAATTATTCAGATCCTTCCTATTCGCATATAGGAAGCATCTGAATTGATAAATGCAGAGAGGTTAAAATCCTGCATTATTTTTATAAGTAACGATTTGAAGTAATTTCGTAATTCTTCTTTTAAATCAATGGTTTGTGTGCAGGTGCGCAGAAGCTTGCGCATTTTCATTGCCTTATGATTCGGGTGTTTATTTACCGCTCTGGCGCGACCCTTTACTTGCACGGAATGCAAGTTTGGCGCCTTGGACGTACCTGTCATAAGGAATGCGAATGTCCGGTCCTGGCGATCAACCCCTTTTCAGTTTGCAAGTTCATGGTGTTCAAACGGACTTGCAGGTTTTGCGCTTCAAAGGGGCAGAGGCACTGAGTTGCCCCTATTCATTCCACCTCGAACTGGTCAGTGAAGACCCGTCGCTCGACCTCGAAAGCCTGCTGCACAAACTGGCCACGCTGCGGGTCGGCAATGACGAGCAGTGCTTCCACGGCCAGGTCGCCAGCGTCGCCCAAGCCGACAGCGGGCGGCGGCTGACCCACTATCACCTGGAGCTGGTACCGCGCCTGGCCAGCCTGGTGCACTGCCGCAACCTGCGGATCTTCCAGCAGCAAAATGTGCCGCAGATCATCGCCACGGTGCTCAAGGCCCACGGCATCCTCGCCGACGCCTACGTGTTCCGCCTCGGCCCCATCCCATACCCAAAACGCGAGTACTGCACCCAGTACGACGAGACCGACCTCGCCTTCGTGCAGCGCCTGTGCGAGGAGGAGGGGCTGCACTACCACTTCGAGCACAGCGCCGACGCCCACCTGCTGGTGTTCGGCGACGAGCAGAGCGCCTTCCCGCGCCTGGCGCGGCCCACCCCCTTCGCGCCGGACAGCGGCCAGGTCGCGCAGCAGCCGGTGGTCAGCCAGTTCGGCGCGCGGGTGGCGGCGCGTACCGGGCGGGTCAGCCGGCGCGACTATGACCCGCTCAAGCCCAAGCTGCTGCTCGAAGCCCAGCATCAACCCGAACTGCCTGTGCCCCAGCCGGACCTGGAGGACTACGGCTACCCGGGGGATTTCACCGACCGCGAGCGTGGCCGCCAACTGAGCCAGCGGGCCCTGGAAGGCCACCGCGCCGACTACCTGCAAGCCGAAGGCAACAGTGACCAACCGGCCTTGCGCTGCGGTTATTTCTTCACCCTCGAAGCACACCCGCGCGCCGCTTGGAACGCGCTCTGGCTGTTGGCCGAGGTGACCCACGAGGGCCATCAGCCCCAGGTGCTGGAGGAGGCCGCCGCCAGCACCGCCGGCGAGGCCTGGCAAGGCTACCGCAACACCTTCAAGGCCTTGCCCTGGGGCACCCCCTACCGGACTCCAGCCCCCAGCCCACGGCCTCGCGTGCACGGTGCTCAGACCGCCCGGGTGACCGGCCCGCAAGGGGAGGAGATCCACTGCGACCGCCTTGGCCGGATCAAGGTGCAGTTCCACTGGGATCGCGATGGCCGGCTCGATGAAAAGACCAGCTGCTGGCTGCGCGTCGCCAGCCAGTGGGCCGGTAACCAGTACGGCGGGCTGGTCATCCCGCGGGTGGGCATGGAAGTGCTGGTCAGCTTCCTCGACGGCAATCCCGACCGGCCGCTGGTCACCGGCTGCCTGTACCACGCCGAGCACCAGCCGCCCTATGAGTTGCCCGCCCACAAGACCCGCAGCGTGTTCAAGACCCACAGCTCGCCCGCGGCCCAAGGCCACAACGAGCTGCGCATCGAGGACCGCGCCGGCCAGGAGCAGATCTACTTCCACGCCCAGCGAGACTGGGAGCAGCGCATCGGCCACGACCAGCGCAGCCATGTCGGCCATGAGCGCCACGACACGGTGCTGGCCGACGTGCACAGCGAATACCACGCTCAGCAGCACCGCACCGTGCACGGCGACCGCAAGACCGAGCTGCGCGGCGACGACCACCTGACCGTCGCCAACAGCCGGCACATCACCCTGGGCCAGGCCCTGCTGGTGGAGGCCGGGCAGGAAATCCACCTGTCGGCCGGCAAGCGCCTGGTGCTGGATGCCGGCAGCGAGGTGGTGCTGCGTGCGGGCGGTGGTTTCGTGCGGATCGCGGCTGGCGGGGTAACCGTGGGTGGCTCGCTGTATGTCGACTCCAGTGGCCAGGTCGCCGCCGGCACCCCGGCCGCGCCGCTGCTGCCGGGTATCACGGCCGAGGCCGAACGCTCGGTGGCGGGCCTGCCGCTGACCCAGGCGCAGCTCGACACCTTCCGGCGCAATGCCGCGTTCTGCGAGGAATGCGAGCGGTGCAAGGAGGGTGCCTGTGAGCTGTGAAACCCTTGCCCCCCAAGATTGGCTGGCAGCCAGCCCGCTGGCTGATGGTGAGCGGCTTTACCTGGTGTTCGGCAGCCTTGCAAAGGCCGATACGCTGGCCGCCTACCGGCAGCGCGATGGCTCCCACGTGCCCCAGCCGCTGTGGAAAGGTACCCCCTATGCCGGCTGGCTGGAGGCCATGCCTTATCTGGTGGAGGCCGCGCCGCAAGGGGACTTCCTCATCTGGTGCGGCAACCAGCGCTGCCTTGACTGGGGCTGGCTGGCGGTGTCCTCGCACCCACCGACCCTGGTGTTCGACTACCTGCGCAGCCTGACCCAGGTGAAGCTGCCCGACGGCACCGCGGTGTTCCTGCGTCTGTGGGACGGCCATCAGTTGCTGGCCCTGCTCGATCACCACGCGCCAGGCGAGGCGCCGCTGCTGCCGGTGTTCAGCCGCGTCTGGAGCAACGGCCAGGCCCGCCCGTTGCGCCAGGCACAGCGCCTGAACATCGAACCTTTCCCCTGGTGGCAGGCCAGCGCCGCGCTATTCGAGCACCTGCACCGGCACGACCCCGGCCCGGTGCTGGACAACCTCATGCAATGGCTGCGCGAGGCCCATGCCGACCTTTACTTCGCCCTCCCCGAGGCCAACCTGCGCTGCAAGGTCGCGCGCCTGGCCCTGGGTGCTCCGCTCGACCCGCCAGCCCTGGAACGGCTGCTGGCGCACGTGAACAAGGACATCACGCCATGAGCCTGATCATCTACGCCAAGTTCCTCCTCGACAATCTCGATGCCCACAAGCCCGATGGCCCGGCACGCATCGCCGCTTTCCGCCAGCACAGCCTCGCCACCTTCGAAGCGCTGCAGGACAGCTTCTTGCTGGGCTGGGCGCTGGACCTGGAGCAAGAGCTGCGCTTCACCGACAGTGCCGGCAACGAGGTGATGCGCCAGGCCAAGGGCCTTGGCGAACGGCGCATCACCGGCTACGCGAACTGCCCGGCCAATGGCGTGCTGAACATCGTGCACCGTTTCGAAAGCCTGGCCTTCGTGCCCATCGGCGGCACCCCCTACCAACTGGTCGAGCAGGTGGCTGCGGGCCAGGTACCGCAACGCTTCGAAGGGGTGCTCGATGCCAACGGCCAGGCAACCATCAGCGGTTGCCACGCCAACCGCCGCTACCGTCTGCACTTCCATCCCAAGGTCAGCCCGGCCGAGGTCCAGGCCCTGTACGCCTCGTACGACAGCCTGCTCGACCAGCTCAAGGGCTGGTTGGACGGCGAGTGGGCCGAGCGCATCGCCCCGCATTGGGACAGCATGCCGCCGGTGGGGTCGATGCAGCGGGTGAACGATATCCACAAGGCAATGGCCAAGGGTGTCGGCAGCGTGCTGATGAACCTGTTCGACGACCTCAAGGCCCTGGTCAAGCTGCTGTTCAACCTCGACGGCGCGCGCGACCAGCTGTTGCAGTTCATCAGCGAGGCTGACTTCGACAAGCTCAAGGCCCAGGCCGGCAGCCTGCTGCACACCGCCTTTCTGATGCTCGACGACGAGCTGCTGATGTTCTACTACGCCACCGCGATCCTGCAGTGGCTGGCCCTGAGCCCGCCCGAGTGGCAGGCCCAGGCTTACGCCATGCTCAATGCCGGGCTGTTGCTGGATGTGCTGTTGGGGATCGTGCTGTCCGGCGGCCTGGGGCTGGCGTTCCGCCTCACCGCCAAGGGCCTCAAGTACGCCAGCAATACCGCCCGGGGGGCCGGCGGCTTGCTGGACGGCCTGCAACGGCTGATCGATCTCAGCCGCCAGCATGCCCTGGCGACCCACACCAAACGCGCCCAGCCGCTCTTGACCGGCGGCAGTGTCGAGGTCAACAGCGCGGCCAAGGTGCCGCTGGCAATCAAGAGCGCCGCGCAGGGCCTCGACCTGGCCGTGGACGACGCCGTGTCGGTGGTGCGCGGCAAGCGCCACAGCACGCTCCGGGTGGAGCAGGAGCAAGACCTGCCCGACGCCCCCAGCCAGCCGCGCACCCCCAGCGACAAGCCCGCCCAGCGCGCCGACGAGACAGCCACCCACCGCTGCCCGGTGTCGATGGTCACCGGCGAGGAGCTGCTCACCCTCAAGGATGCCGAGCTGTTCGGCGTGCTGCCGGTAGAGTGGGTGCGCCTGTATCGCACCAGCGCGGCTGAAATCGACCACGGCCTGGGCCCCGGCTGGAGCCACAGTCTGTGCCACCGCTTGCAGGCCGACGGCCAGGGCGTGCTGTGGTGCGACCACGAAAACCGCCGCACCCACTTCCCGATGCCGGACAGCCAGCGCCCGGTGATCGGCAACAGCCTGTGCAGCGCGGCCATCTACCTGGGCCAGACCGACGGCGAGCTGGTGATCGCCGAGGCCGGCGCCCGCCCGCGCTACCTGCACTTCATCGATGGCCGGCTGATGGCCCTGAGCGACGCCTACGGTAACCGCGTATGCCTGGCGTACGATCACGGCGGCCGCTTGCAGCACATCGACAACGGCGCCGGCAACCGCCTGCTGCTGAGCTACCAGCAAGGCCGCCTGGTGACGGTGGAGCAGCAGTTCTGGCAGTCGATGTACGACAGCAAGGGGCGTGAGCAGGCGCCCTGGGTGCGGGTCGCGACCCTGGCCACCTACCACTACAACGACGCCGGGCAATTGACCGAGGCCGGCAATGGCCTGGACGAGCGCGAACGCTACCGCTACGACGCCGCCAATATCATCCTCGAACGCCAACTGGCGGGGGGCGCGGCGTTCTACTGGGAGTGGGAAGGCGAGGGCCGGCACGCCCGCTGCGTTCGCCACTGGTCCAGCGTGCCGGGCCTGGAGGCCCGCTACCAGTGGGACGGCCAGGGCGGCGTGACGGTGCACAACGCCGATGGCAGCCAGCAGTTCTATCAGCACGACGACAAGGCCCGGCTGGTGCGCCAGGTAGATGCCGACGGCGCCGAGCACCATAAGACCTACGACGCCAAGGGCCGGCTGATCGGCGAGCGCAACCCGCTGGGTGCCGAAACCCGCTATAGCTACGACGACGCCGGGCAGCTGCTGTCGGTGCGCCCCGAGGAAGGCGAGGCTACCCACTACCACTACCGCGACGGCCATGTGTGCGAGGTGCGCCGCGGCCAGGCGCGCTGGTTGTACCAGCGCAACGCCCAGGGCGATGTGCTCAGCCAGACCGACCCCTGTGGGCAGGTCACCGGCTACCGCTATGACGAACAGGGCCGCCTGGTCGCCATCCGCCAGGCCGACGGCGGCCTGCACGAGCTGGGCTGGAACGCCTCTGGGCAACTGGTCAGCGAAGCCTTGCCCGGCGGCGGTTCGCGGCGCTACCGCTACGATGCCCTCGGCCGCCTGGTGATGCGCCTTCGCGAGAATGCCTCGGCCACCCAGTACACCTGGGACCTGGCCGGGCGCCTGAGCGAAGTGTCGCTGCCTGGCGGCGGTGTGCGCCGCTATCAGTACAACGCCTATGGCCGGGTGACCGCGCAAAGCGACGAACTGGGCCGGGTGACCCGCTTCGAGTACGAAGGCGGCCTGCACCTGCCGTCGCGGCGCATCAACCCCGATGGCAGCTGCCTGCACTACCGCTACGACAACGGCCAGCTGCAACTGTCGCAAATCATCAACGAGCGCGACGAGTGCTACCGCCTGGCCTACCACGCCAACGGCCTGCTCGCCGAAGAAACCGGTTTCGACGGGCGCGTCATCCGCTACGACTACGACCTTAACGGCCAGCTACTGGAAAAGACCGAGCTGGGCGACGACGGCGAGCCCTGGTTGACCCGCTACACCCGCGACAAGCAAGGCCGGCTACTGGTCAAGACCCTGCCCGATGGTCAGCAGGTCAGCCACCAGTACGACGCCCTGGGCCGGTTGGTGCGGGTGGACGACGGCCACTGGCCGCTGGCCTACGAGTACGACCTCTGCGACCGCCTGGTTACCGAGCACCAGGGCTGGGCGACCCTGCACTACGGCTACGACGTGATGGGCCAGGTCAGCCATTGCCGCCTGCCCGATGGCAGCCGCCTCGACTACCGCTACCAGCCCGGTGGCCACCTGCAAACCATCGACCTCGACGGCCAGCGCCTCACCGCCCACCGCCACGGCCTCGGCCAGGAACTGGCCCGCGAGCAGGGCGAGCTGCTCAGCCAGTTCCAGCATGACGGCCAGGGCCGCCTGGTAAGCCAGCGTGTCGATCGCAAGGAAGGCCCGGTGTTCATGCGCCGCTACCACTACGACGACAGCGGTAACCTGGCGCGTTTGGAGGACACCCGCCGCGGCACCCGCAGCTACCACTACGACCCGCTCGACCGCTTGACCAGCGTGCGCGGCGAACTGGCCGAGTATTTCGTCCATGACCCCGCCGGCAACCTCCTGGCCCAGAGCGGCCTGCGCGGCGACCCCCGTGACGTGCAGGTGCAGGCCAACCGCCTGCTGATGCACGGCGATTGCCACTACAGCTACGACCGCTTCGGCAACCAGGCCAGCGAACGCCGCGGCCACGGCCAGCAGTTGGTCACCCATTACCAGTACGACAGCCAGCACCGCCTGGCCAGCGTCCAGCTGCCCGACGGCCGCCAGGCCCGCTACCGTTACGATGCCTTCGGCCGGCGCGTGTCCAAGGACGTCGACGGCACCGAGACCGCCTTCATCTGGCAGGGCGAGCGCCTGCTGGCCGAGCACTCCCAGGGCCGCTGGCGCAGCTATGTGTACGAACCCGGCAGCTTCCGCCCGATGGTGATGCTGCTACGCGACGGCGACACCTCCGTCGAGGCCCTGCACTACCACCTCGACCACCTCGGCACTCCCCAGGAGCTGACCGCCGTCAACGGCCGCATCCGTTGGTCGGCGCGCTACCGCGCCTACGGCCACGTGCTGCGGCTGGACGTGGACCACGTCGACAACCCCCTGCGGTTCCAGGGGCAGTACTACGATGAAGAAACCGGGCTGCATTACAACCGACACCGCTATTACAACCCGCAGACCGGGCGGTACCTGACGCCGGATCCGATTGGACTGGCGGGTGGGGTTAATGGGTATTTGTATGGTGTGAACCCGACGGGGTGGGTGGATCCGTTGGGGTTGGAGGCGTGTTGTCCGGAGGTATTCACCTATCGGGGAATGCCAGTTAACAAGGGGATAAAGCAACATATGGAGAGGTTTGACGGCTTTAGCCAGAAGCATGGAGTTAAAGGGGCGCATAGTCGAAGTGAATTTATGAGGGTGGTGGATGAAATGCGGCTGCATATGATTTCGGAAGCTCCAGGTGATGTGGATGGGATTACTCAGGTTTTTTATGGGCGGGATTTACTGGAGCGGGACGGGACTGTGATTGGTGTAAAGAAATTTCAAAATCCGAAAACGGTTTATGATGAAGTTAAGCATCCTACGGATAGGTTGTATCTCAGCGGTCTCAGAGCGGCTTTGAGTAAATATGATGAAAAGGTTAAGCAGGGGAAACGTTCCTATAGCGCTTATCATGGCGGAATAAGATTTACTATTTATATGGATGAGAATACTAAGGTTGTCACTAACTTTCATCCATCTATCGAAGGGGGTTCGTATGATTAACGCTAGTGATGAGAGGGTGATGAAAGCTTGTATGGATGTTTTTGAAGTGACGAGTAGCTCGGAGTGTCGGAGTTTTATAGGTGTTTTGCTCGATGGGCTTCTTGACTTAAAGTGTGTTGGGTTGGAGATGGCAGGTGTCTATCTTGGGTGTGATAGCGATCCTCTCAGTATTCCAGATTATCTGGATATTGAGGGTTTTGATATGTCGTTTGAGTATATGGATAGGTATGTTGTTTGCTCTATGGTTGAAGGTGCTAAATTCATAGAGGAGTGGTGTGGTGCTAATGTGGTCGCGGAAAAGGAGAGGGTGAGTAACTCTTGTGATAAGTTGGTGAGGCTTTACAGTGGTATGACGGTCCTTGTTAAGAATGAAATTCCAAAAGATTGCCTTTTGGGTGTTTTTCTTTGTTCTGGCTTTGGTGTGAATGGTTGTATTGAGGATCTGCTTGAGTCTCTCTTGAATTTCAAGGGGATAAGTGTAGGTATGTCTGGGGTTTATCTGGGGTGTGATGAGGATCCGGAAAATATCCCAGCGCATTTGAGTGGCAAAGGGGTTGAGATGTCATTTGGTTATATGGATGAGTATGTCGTTTGTTCCATGTCTGTTGGGGCTTTTTATATCCGTGATTGGTGTGAAAAAAACGTCCGATCTGAAGGTGTTGGGCCTGAAAGGGTAGCGATAATGGCTGCCTGTAATAGGTTGGTGAAGCTCTATGAAAATTTTGATGATGTAAGGCATGAGCTTTAGAAGGTTGTGCGGTGTTTGCTCTGGTGTTCTAGTTGAAGATGTTGTCAATTTTTGTCAGGTCGTGAGGCGGTGGAGGGTTGAGTGTGCTAAGTATGAGTGCCTGCATGCTTGATTTAAATTTGTGTAAAAGGCTGGGGTGTGAAAGTTTTATTGGTGTTTTGCTTGGGCGGCTGTTAAATCTTGAAGGCATTGGTGCAGAAATGTCGGGGGGCTTTCTAGGGTGTGATAGCGACCCGCGCAGCATTCCAGATTTTTTGGATGCTGATGGGTTTTGTATGTCGTTTGAGTATGTGGAGGAGTATGTTGTTTGCTCTATGCGTGATGATGCGAAATATATAGAGGTGTGATGTTATAAGAATGTAGTATTTGAAAGATATAGGTTGGATGAAGGGGGATCATTTTCAGTATGAAGACGCCGCCGGTAAACGGGCGCGCGTGGGTGGTGTGCGAGGTCGTATACTTGTGCAGAGAGTCCATGTGAGTAGGGGGAAAATATCCACTGAGAAGGGGCGGTGATGTGGAGTATTTAAAGATTGAAATTGAAAGAGAGATTAAGGCTAATTCGATTAAGGCTGAGCGGTTTGAAGAGGTGGAGTTGCGAGGCTTGCTAGATTATTTAGATTTGAATTTTTATGGTGGTTGCGGAAATCTTGATTCGTTTTATATGCAGGGGGCTTGTAGGTATTATGACGAAAATTTCTGGAGAGGCATATCCAAGCGCCCTGAAGAGTTTGTGTACTTGTTGGTGCTGGATGAAAAGTGGCATGCCTGGAAGTTTGAGGGTAAGGAGGGGTTACAGCTTTTGATAAACGAAACTACGGCGTTTAGATTTTGGCTACTTGATGCTACAAGACACGTGTTGGTCTATTTCGGGGATAGTGATTGCGTGCATTGGTCGCGGGTAGAGTGATGGGGTGCCACGATTTTTTATTGACTGCAAAAGGCTGGTGCTGCGTTGCCAGCTCACTCGGACCGAAATGCCTCAAGAATTGTACGTGGTCCTTTCCGGTTACCGCGAGTTCATCCCGGCCGCGCCCCCCTTGTAACGGGTTGCGTAGTGCTGCGGGGTTACCCCGTGCACGCGACGGAAGGCACCGATGAAGTGGCTCTGGTCATAAAAGCCCAGGTCGAGCGCCACGTCCTGCGGGTGCTGGCCTGCGCGCAGGCGGCGCCGCGCTTCGATCAGGCGCAGCTGCATGTGGTACTGCAGCGGCCCAAGGCCAGTGGCTTTCTTGAAGCAGCGCGCGTAGTGGTATTTGCTGAGCCCGGCCAGCTGCGCCAGTTGCTCAAGCTCCAGGCGGCTGTCGAGGCTCGCGTTCATCGCAGCCAGGCTGCGGCTGACAGCGACCGACTGTTCGCCCGGCGTGGCCGTGGGTTGTTCGAGCAATTGCGCCACCAGCAACAGCAAGGCCTGCTCGCGCTCGCCGGCGTCGGCCCGAGCCAGGTCGAGCAGGGCTGCAAACAGGCCGGGGTGTTCGAGGATGCCCTGCTCGAACGCCGGGGGCTGGTCGGTCGAGCGCAGATTGTTGTCACCGATCACCTGGCGCAGGGTGTCGGTGGCCAGGTGCAGGCTGATGTATTCCACGCCGTCGGGGCCGAAGGTCGAAGCCTGCACGGCCAATGGGTTGTACAAGGTTACGCGGCGGGCGGGTACGGCCAGCTCGCGACCGTCCAGCCATATCTGTTCGGCGCCTCGCAAATTGGCACCCAGCACGTATTCGTCGTGGGTATGGCGAGCAAAACTGGCACTGCCCTGCGCGTGCACCCACGACAACTCCAGCTGTGCGCAGGCGAGCAGGGGTTGGCTGGTCAACGGCATGGGACGCTTCCCTGTGGCGGATCTGGGCTACGCTATCGAACCAGCATGGCCCGGTGCAATGCCCTCCACGTCAATTCAGCGAGACCGATGATGATGAACCCGATCCCCGTTCGCTACGAAGATGGCCGGGCGCTGACCCTCGCCGGCTTCGCCGAGCGCTTCAATATGGCCGATCTCAGTGGGCTGCCGCGCCTGTGGCAGCGCTTCGGGCCGCATATCGAGCATGTGCCCGGTGCCCATGGCCATGACAGTTATGGTGTGTGCTACAACCCCGACGAGCAGGGCGGCTTCGACTATTTGGCCGGCGTCGAGGTCGCTGCGACTGCCGGGTTGCCCGCCGGCTTCACTCACCTGACGCTCTCGCCCCAGCACTATGCGGTGTTTGAACACCACGGCAGCCTGCAGGGGCTCAAGGCGACCTTCGACGGCATTTTCCAGCAGTGGCTGCCTGCCTCCGGCGAGCGCTCGGCCAATGCCGCAGTGTTCGAGCGCTACCCGGCCGGGTTCGACCCTGCCGACCCACAGGCCGTGATGGAAATCTGGATTCCGCTCGAGCGCCGCTGAGGCACCGGGAAATTCTTGCAGGTGCTGTCGAATTGCCCGATCCCCGTTCGACCAAAGGTGAACGCAACATCAACGCCGTCGCCCCAACGTCCGGAGGACACATCGATGAACAGCGCAGCCGAACATGAAATCCGCCAACTGATCGAGCACTGGATCCAGGCCGTGCGTGATCGCGATGTCGACAAGATCGTCGCGCCCTATGCCGACGACATCCTCGCCTTCGATGCGATCCAGGCCCTGCAGTTCAAGGGTAAGGCCGCCTACCGCGCGCACTGGGAAATGTGCATGGGGATGTGCACCGGCCCCATGGTATTCGAAGTGGCGCAACTGACCGTGCATGCCGACGGCGATCTGGGCCTGGCCCACTGGCTCAACCGCTGCGGGCCTTCCGACGATGAAAGCCAGTGCGGCTTCATGCGGGTCACGGTGGGGTACCGGCGCCAGGCGGGTCAATGGCAGGTCATCCATGAGCACTGGTCGGCACCCTTCGACATGGAAACGCAAAAAGCCCTGTTCGACCTCAAGCCCTGAAGCCTGTCGACCGCCCATCGCCACCCCACGCTGGAGACGATCATGAAATACCTGTGCCTGGTCTACTGTGATGAAGGGCTGTTGCACAGCCTGCCCGACAGCCCCGAAGACGCCGAATGCATGGCCTACGCCGAGTCCATCCAGGGCTCCGGGCGCATGCTTGCCGCCGAGGCGCTCAAGCCGGTGCAGACCGCGACCACGGTGCGCGTGCGCGGTGGGCACATGAGCCTCACCGACGGCCCGTTCGCCGAAACCAAGGAGCAGTTGGCGGGCTTCTACCTGGTCGATGCCCGCGACCTCAACGAGGCGCTGAACATCGCCAAGGGCATCCCGGCTGCACGGGTTGGCAGTGTTGAAGTGCGGCCCGTACGCGAACTGCAACCCTGACGGAGAACAACCAGCATGACACTGGCGCAACCGCTACAGGCCCCGCACGAGCTGTCCATCAGCCGACTGATCGATGCCCCGCCGGCCAAGGTGTTCCGGGCCTGGACCGAACCCCAATGGCTGATGCAGTGGTGGGGGCCGCACGGCATGACCACCCCGGAATGCGAAATGCAACTGTGGGCAGGCGGGTTGTTCCGCACCTTGATGCGTGCGCCCGACGGCAGCGAATACCCGCATCAGGGCGTGTTCCTGGAAATCCACCCACCGCACCGATTGGTTTTCACTGATGCCTTCCGCCCAGGCTGGGTGCCGTCGGACAAAGCCTTCATGACCGCCGTGGTCACCTTCGACGAAGAGCATGGCAAGACACGCTATACCGCGCGTGCCTGGCACTGGAGTGCCGCCGATTGCCTCGCCCATGAAGAAATGGGCTTTCATCAGGGCTGGGGAGAAAGCCTGGACCGCCTGGTGGAGGTAGTGACCCAGCGGATGCAGGACTGATGCAAGCGCCGGCGCAGGTACGCGAGGAGGCCGAGGCGGTCTATCGCCGCGACTCGCGGCGCATCCTGGCTACCCTGATTCGCTTGCTGGGGGATTTCGACCTGGCCGAGGAGGCCATGCACGATGCCTTCTTCATTGCCGTCGAGCGTTGGCAGCGCGACGGCATCCCCGACAATCCGCGGGCCTGGCTGGTCTCGACCGGGCGTTTCAAGGCTATCGACGCCTTGCGCCGACGAGCCCGTTTCGACCGTTCCCAGGCCGACCTGATCATGCTGCTCGAAGGCGAGGCGCACGACCCCGGCGATGAGGAGCTGCTGGCCGACGATCGTCTGCGTCTGATCTTCACCTGCTGCCACCCGTCGCTGGCCTTCGATGCCCAGGTGGCGCTGACCCTGCGCGAGGTGTGCGACCTCACCACCGAGCAGATAGCCCGTGCCTTCCTGCAGAGCCCGACGACCATCGCCCAGCGTATCGTGCGCGCCAAGGCGAAGATCCGTGATGCCGGGATCCCCTACCAGGTGCCCGCCCTGAACGAGTTGCCCGAGCGTTTGGAAAGTGTGTTGCGGGTGATTTACCTGGTGTTCAACGAAGGCTATTCGGCTTCGACGGGTGAAGACGTGGTGACCCAGGCGTTGACCGATGAGGCTATTCGCCTGGGCCGGTTGGTTGGGCAGTTGCTGCCGGATGCCGAGGTGCTCGGCCTGCTGGCGCTGATGTTGCTGCAGGCCTCGCGGCAAAGAGCGCGCAGCGATGCCGACGGCGAACTGGTGGTGCTCGATGAGCAGGACCGCAGCCTGTGGGATCGGGCGCAGATCGAGGAAGGTTGCCAGTTGGTGCAGCAGGCGCTGCGCAGCCGGGCGTTCGGGCCCTACAGCCTGCAGGCTGCGATTGCTGCCGTGCATGCCGAAGCGCCCAGCGCCGAAGCCACGAACTGGGGGGAGATTGTCGGTTTGTACGAGGTGCTGCAACGGCATTGGCCGTCACCGGTGGTCGAGCTCAACCGTGCAGCGGCGCTGGCCCGTCGGGATGGCGCGCAGGTGGGCTTGCAGGCGGTGGAGGCGATTCTGGCGCGTGGCGAGTTGGGCGATTATCACCTGGCCCATGCCGCGCGGGCCGAGCTGCATCGGCAGTTGGGCAACATCGAAGAGGCTCGCAGTGCCTGGCAGCAGGCATTGGCGTTGACTCGGCAGGGGCCGGAACGGCGGCATATCGAGCGACGCCTGCGCGAGCTGGGCTAGGCACAACCCTCGCAAGCCCGTGCTCTGTAGGGCAACTGTCTAGTGTCACTCGCACTGGCCTCATCGCCGGCAAGCCGGCTCCCACATGAGCGTGGCGCGATCCTTGTGGGAGCTGGCTTGCCAGCGAAAGGGGCCTGCAAGGCCCCCAAGAACAGTTATCAGCTGGCGACGAAATTCGGCGGGCTCACCAGTTCGACGGTCTGCTGCTTGCGCGGTGCCAGGATCTCGGCCTCACCCGCGACCACCAGTTCGTCGTTCTGGTTGTACACGTTGGTGGCGATGCGCACCTTGAACTTGGGCAGCTTCTCGAGGACTTCCAGGCGCACGGTCAGGGTGTCGCCGATCTTGACCGGCTTCTGGAAGCTCATCTGCTGACCCAGGTAGATGGTGCCGGGGCCGGGCAGGGTGCAGGCCACTGCGGCGCTGATCAGCGCACCGCTGAACATGCCGTGGGCGATGCGTTCGCGGAACATGCTCTTGGCGGCGAACTCGGCGTCCAGGTGCACCGGGTTGTGGTCACCGGACATCGCGGCGAACAGCTGGATGTCGCGTTCTTCCACGGACTTCTTGTACTCAGCTTTCTGGCCGACTTCGAGGGCTTCGTAAGGCGTGTTGCTGACCTGGGTCATCGGGGCTTCCTTGTGGGGCGGGCGAGGGTGCCTATCATTCACTGCGGGCAGGGCGGCCAAGGGCCAGCGCCTGCTCCAGCCAGCCGATGATATCGGCACTGACCTCGTCGCGATGGGTTTCGTTGAGCACTTCGTGCCGTGCGCCAGGGTAGACGCGCAACTGCACGTGGCGGTTGCCGGTCGCGCGCAGGGCGTCGGCCAGAACCGTGAGACGCTTGCCGGCACTCACCGGATCACATTCACCGCCAATAACCAGTATTGGCAGGTTCGGATCGATCTGTGCGAGGTGCTTTGCCTGGCTGATCTGCGCCAGGCCCTGCAGCAGGTCGAGCCACAGTTGGTTGCTGCAGCGAAAGCCGCACAGTGGGTCGGCGATGTACTTGTCGACCTCGTCCGGGTCGCGGCTGAGCCAGTCGAAGGCGGTGCGGTTGGGCTCGAATGCCTTGTTGAACGCACCGAACGATAGCCAGTCGATCAGCGCGCTCTTGCCCAGCGGCCCCTGGCGCCAGGTTTCGAACCGGGCAATCAGGCGCGCGCTGCGGTACAGCGCTGCAGGCTGGAAGTTCGAGCCACTGAGGATCGCCCCCTGCAGGCTGGCGCTGTGGTGCAGCAGGTAGGCCTGGGCGATATAGCTGCCCATGCTGTGGCCAAACAGGAACAGCGGCGTGCCGGGAAACTGCTGGCCGATGTGCTGGGCCAGCAAGCCCAGGTCGTTGAGTACGGCATTCCAGCCATTGTGGCTGGCGAACAGGCCGAGGTGGCCCAGCTCGGCGGTGCGCCCATGGCCACGCAGGTCTGGCGCGAACAGGGCGTAACCGGCGTCATTCAGGGCATGCCCCAGGCGCTGGTAGCGCCCGGCATGCTCGGCCATGCCATGGGCCAGCAACACCACGGCCTTGACCGGCGTGGCCGGCAGCCATTGGTGCACGTAGAGGCTGCAATGCTCGCTGGCGGGCAGCCAGAAGGCGTCATGGGGCATGGCGGGTCCTTGCGCACGGAGTTCGAGGAACAGTGTATGCGCAAAGGCCACAATTGCAGGAAGGGCATAAATAAGATTCACAATGTTAATGGCAGCACTTGGCGTATTTGCCACCTTGGGCCGAACTGCTAACGTCGGCAGAACGCCTTTTTGCCACCTGGCATCAAGGTCAGGGAAGGTCCCGGCAGAGGAACAACAACAAATGCAAGCCGATTTCTGGAACGACAAGCGCCCGGCGGGCGTGCCTTCCACACTGGATCTGACGGCCTATGCGTCCGTCGTCGATGTCTTCGAACGCTCCTGCAAGCGCTTCGCCGACCGCCCGGCGTTCAGCAACCTGGGCGTGACGCTCAGCTATGCAGAGCTCGAACGCCACTCCGCGGCCTTCGCCGCCTGGCTGCAGCAGCATACCGACCTGGTACCGGGCGACCGCATCGCGGTGCAGATGCCCAACATATTGCAGTACCCCATCGCCGTGTTCGGCGCCCTGCGTGCCGGGCTGGTGGTGGTCAACACCAACCCGCTGTACACCGCCCGCGAGATGCGCCACCAGTTCAAGGACTCCGGGGCCCGCGCGCTGGTCTACCTGAACATGTTCGGCAGCCGCGTGCAGGAGGTGTTGCCCGACACCGGCATCGAGTATCTGATCGAGGCGAAGATGGGCGACCTGCTGCCCGCCGCCAAGGGCTGGTTGATCAATACCGTGGTCGACAAGTTGAAGAAGATGGTGCCTGCCTATCAACTGCCCCAGGCGGTGTCGTTCAAGCAGGTGCTGCGCCAGGGGCGCGGGCTGACCCACAAACCGGTGCCGCAAGTGCACGAAGATATCGCCGTGCTGCAGTACACCGGCGGCACCACTGGCCTGGCCAAGGGTGCCATGCTCAGCCACGGCAACCTGGTGGCCAACATGTTGCAGGTATTGGCTTGCTTCGCCCAGCACGGCCCCGACGGTCAGCCGCTGATCAAGGAAGGCCAGGAGGTGATGATCGCGCCGCTGCCGCTGTATCACATCTATGCCTTCACCGCGAACTGCATGTGCATGATGGTCACCGGCAACCACAACGTGCTGATCACCAACCCCCGCGACATCTCGGGTTTTATCAAGGAACTGGGCAAGTGGCGGTTCTCGGCGCTGTTGGGGCTGAACACTCTGTTCGTCGCCTTGATGGACCACCCAGGCTTCAAGTCGTTGGATTTCTCCGCGCTCAAGGTCACCAATTCCGGCGGTACTGCGTTGGTCAAGGCCACGGCCGAACGTTGGGAGGCGCTGACTGGCTGTCGCATCGTCGAAGGCTACGGCCTGACCGAGACGTCCCCGGTGGCCAGCACCAACCCTTATGGCCAACTGGCGCGGTTGGGGACGGTGGGCATTCCTGTGGTCGGCACGGCGTTCAAGGTGATCGACGACGAGGGTAACGAGCAGCCGCTGGGCGAGCGCGGCGAGCTGTGCATCAAGGGGCCGCAGGTGATGAAGGGCTACTGGCAGCAACCGGAGGCCACGGCCCAGGCGCTTGATGTCGATGGCTGGTTCAAGACCGGCGACATCGCGATCATCGACCCGGACGGTTTCACCCGTATCGTCGACCGCAAGAAGGACATGATCATCGTTTCGGGTTTCAACGTGTACCCCAACGAAATCGAGGACGTGGTGATGAACCATCCGCAGGTGGCCAGCTGTGCGGTCATCGGCGTGCCGGACGAGCGCTCCGGCGAAGCGGTCAAGCTGTTCGTGGTACCGCGTGACGGGGGGCTCAGCGTCGATGAGCTCAAGGCTTACTGCAAGGCCAACTTCACCGGCTACAAGGTGCCCAAGCACATCGTGCTGCGTGATTCGTTGCCGATGACGCCGGTGGGCAAGATCCTGCGTCGGGAGCTGCGCGACATCGCCTGAGGCTTTGAAGGTCCTGTGGGAGCGGGTTTACCCGCGAAGGCGTAGGCGGGGCCACTGCCAAGTTCGCGGGTGAACCCACTCCCACAGCGATAATGGCTCTACTTCGGCATTTTCAGCCGAAATCGCGACACTTTGGCTAAATACTCTAAAAATGACCTGGATAATTCTTTGAGTCATTTTTGTGACCGCAAGGCCAATTTCGGCCTCTAGGCGACCCCTGGTAAAGCTGTTACTCTCGGCGCGCTTTCCGAGGATCCGGTTTGCAATGAGCCGGCTTCGCATATCAATAATAAGCGCATCGACGCGTACCGAATTCGCTGTTGCTGAAGGAGCGGGCTTCCATGATCGAACATTTTTGGAAGGATAAGTACCCAGCCGGGGTCACGGCGGACATCAATCCTGACGAATTCCCCAATATCCAGGCGGTTCTCAAGCAATCCTGCCAACGCTTTGCCGACAAACCTGCCTTTAGCAACCTGGGCAAGACCATCACCTACGGCGAGTTGTATGCGCTGTCCGGCGCATTTGCCGCCTGGCTGCAGCAGCATACCGACCTGAAGCCGGGCGATCGCATCGCTGTTCAACTGCCCAACGTCCTGCAATACCCTGTCGCCGTGTTCGGCGCCATGCGTGCCGGGCTGATCGTGGTCAACACCAACCCGCTGTACACCGCGCGGGAGCTGGAGCACCAGTTCAACGATTCCGGCGCCAAGGCACTGGTGTGCCTGGCCAACATGGCGCACCTGGCCGAGAAGGTCGTGCCCAAGACCCAGGTCAAGCACGTCATTGTCACCGAAGTGGCCGACCTGTTGCCACCGCTCAAGCGTTTGCTGGTCAACAGCGTTATCAAGTACGTGAAGAAGATGGTGCCGGCCTACAACCTGCCCAATGCCGTGCGCTTCAACGATGCGCTGGCCCTGGGCAAGGGCGGCGCGGTGACCGAGGCCAACCCGCAGGCCAACGATGTGGCCGTGCTGCAGTACACCGGCGGCACCACCGGCGTGGCCAAGGGCGCGATGCTCACCCACCGCAACCTGGTCGCCAACATGCTGCAGTGCCGTGCGCTGATGGGCTCGAACCTGCACGAAGGCTGCGAGATCCTCATCACCCCGCTGCCGCTGTACCACATCTACGCCTTCACCTTCCATTGCATGGCCATGATGCTGATCGGTAACCACAACATATTGATCAGCAACCCGCGTGACCTGCCGGCCATGGTCAAGGAGCTGGGCAAGTGGAAGTTCAGCGGCTTCGTCGGCCTGAACACCCTGTTCGTCGCCCTGTGCAACAACGAAACCTTCCGCAACCTGGACTTCTCGGGGCTGAAAATCACCTTGTCCGGTGGCATGGCGCTGCAGCAGAGCGTTGCCGAGCGCTGGAAGACGGTGACCGGCTGCGCCATCTGTGAAGGTTACGGCATGACCGAGACCAGCCCGGTGGCGTCGGTCAACCCGTCCGAGGCCAACCAGGTCGGCACCATTGGCATCCCGGTACCTTCTACCCTGTGCAAGGTCATCGACGACAACGGCCAGGAACTGCCGCTGGGCGAAGTGGGCGAACTGTGCATCAAGGGCCCGCAGGTGATGAAGGGCTATTGGCAGCGCGAAGAAGCCACGGCTGAAATCCTCGACAGCAATGGCTGGCTGAAGACCGGCGATATCGCCGTGATCCAGCCGGACGGCTACATGCGCATCGTCGACCGCAAGAAGGACATGATCCTGGTCTCGGGTTTCAACGTGTACCCCAACGAACTCGAAGACGTGCTCGCCGCCTTGCCGGGTGTGCTGCAGTGCGCCGCCATCGGCGTGCCGGACGAAAAATCCGGCGAGGTGATCAAAGTGTTCATCGTGGTCAAGCCGGGCATGACCGTCACCAAGGAGCAGGTGATGGAGCACATGCGCGCCAACGTCACCGGCTACAAGGTGCCGCGCTACATCGAGTTCCGCGATGCACTGCCGACCACCAACGTTGGCAAGATCCTGCGCCGCGAGCTGCGTGATGAAGAGCTGAAGAAGCAGGGCCTGAAGAAGATCGCCTGATAGCCTTCACCGGCCTCTTCGCGGGTAAACCCGCTCCCACAGGAGTCGCGCCATTTTCAGAATCGGCGATGAACCTGTGGGAGCGGGTTTACCCGCGAATGGGCCAGTGAAAATCAGCGCAGCTTTTCAAGCATCTGGTAGTACCACATCCCCGCCGCCAACAGCGGATTCCCCAGCAGATCCCCCATCGGCACCTTGATGTGCTTGCACGCCGCAAAGGTGTCGAATTTCTCCAGCGTCCCGGTCAATGCCTCGGCCATGATCTCGCCCATGATGTGGCTGGTGGCGATGCCATGCCCGGAATACCCCTGGCAGTACCACACGTTGTCCGACAGCTTGCCCAGCTGCGGGATGCGGTTGACCACGATGCCCATGGCGCAGCTCCACTGGAACTCGATCGGCACGCCTTTCAGCGCCGGGAAGGTGCGTTCGATGCACGGGCGCAGTTCGGCCTCGATATCCCGCGAATCACGCCCGGAATAGTTGGCGCCGCCGCCGAACAGCAAGCGCTTGTCGGCGGTCAGGCGGTAGTAATCGAGGACGAAGCGGCAGTCGTACACCGCCAGGTCCTGGGGGTTGATCTGCGCGGCCAGTTCACCCAGTGGCGCGGTGGTGACGATGCCGCCCATGGCCGGGAAAATCTTGCCCTTGAGCTGGCGCTTTTCCAGCTTGTGGTACACATCGCCGGCCAGCATCACCTGCCGCGCCTCGATCCGGCCGTGGGCGGTGACCACCGCCGGGCGCGGGCCGTGGACGATGTCCAGGACCTCGGAGTTTTCGAAGATCAGTGCGCCCAGGCTGTGTGCCGCGCGGGCCTCGCCCAGGCACAGGTTGAGCGGGTGCAGGTGCAGGTTGCGGCGGTTCTTCAGCGCGCCGATATACAGCGGGCTTTGCAGGTGCTCGGCCATGGCGGCGCGGTCGAGCAATTGCACCTGGTCGCCCATGCCGCGGCGCTGGGCCTCGGCCTCGAAGGCGCGCAGTTCGTTCAGGTGCGAGGGCTTCATCGCCGCATGCAGGTGGCCGCGCTTGAGGTCGCAGGCAATGCCATAGCGTTGCACCCGCTGCTCGATGATCTGGTGCCCGCGCCAGCGCAGGTGCCAGATGAAGTCATCCACCTCGGCGCCGAGCCGGTCACGCATTTGCGTGCGCATGGCCTCGTCGCCCGACAGGCTGCCGGTCACCTGCCCGCCGTTGCGCCCACTGGCGCCCCAGCCGATGCGGTTGGTCTCGACGATGGCGACCTTCAGGCCGCGCTCGGCCAGTTCCACTGCGGTGGCAACACCGGTGAAACCGCCGCCGATGATCGCCACGTCGACCTGCACCGTGCCCTTGAGGGTGGGGTATTCGCTGTGGTCGTTGAGGGTGGCGCTGTAGTAGGACGGCGCGCGCTGGGCAGGCCCTTTGTTCACTGCTGCGTTCATGAGTGTTCCTTGTTGTAATTCGTCTGTCAGGCCTGGTGCAGGTACCAGCGCCAGTCCTGCTCGCCCACTTCGGCCATGAACTGGCGGTATTCGGCGCGCTTGACCTTCAGGTACACACCCAGGAAGGCCTCGCCGAAGGCTTCCCGGGCCCAGGCCGAACGCTCGAGGGCATCGAGGGTGGTGAGCCAGTCGGTGGGCAGGTGCTCGGTGGCCTGGGCATAGCCGTTGCCTTGCACCGGTGCGCCTGGGTCGAGCTGCTCACGAATGCCTTGGTGGCTGGCGGCCAGAATCGCTGCGGCGGCCAGGTAAGGGTTGGCGTCGGCGCCGCAGATGCGGTGCTCCACATGCCGGCTGTTGGCCGGCCCGCCCGGCACGCGCAGGCTGACGGTGCGGTTGTCGACGCCCCAGGTCGGCGCCAGCGGCGCATAGCTGTTGGCCTGGAAGCGGCGGTACGAGTTGGCGTTGGGGCAGAACAGCAGCAGCGATTCGCGCAGGTGGCGCAGCATGCCGGCGACCGCCTGGCGCAGCAGCGGGGTGCCGGCCTTGTCCTCGCTGGCGAACAGGTTGTTGCCGTCGGCATCCGCCAGGCTCAGGTGCATGTGCATGCCGGTGCCGGCCAGTTGGGCGAACGGCTTGGCCATGAAGCAGGCCTGCATGCCGTGGGCGTGGGCGACGCCTTTGACCAGGCGTTTATAGCGCACGGCCTGGTCCATCGCCTCCTGCGCATCGCCATGCTCCAGGGTGATTTCGACCTGGCCCGGGGCATATTCGGAGATCGCCGTGCGTGCCGGGATGCCCTGGGCCTTGCAGGCGGCATACAGGTCGGCGAGGAAGGGTTCGATCTGTTCCAGCTCGCGCAGGCCATAGACTTGCGTCGTGCGCGGTCGGCCACCGTCGTTGTCCAGCGCCGGTTGCGGGCGGCCCTGGGCGTCGCGCTGCTGGTCGAGCAGGTAGAACTCCAGCTCGCAGGCCATCACCGGGTAGTAACCGTCGGCCTTGAGCGCATCGATGGTGCGCAGCAGTACGTGACGCGGATCGGCGATGCTGGCTGGCATGCCTTCGCTGGGGTGCATGCTGACCTGCACCGCGGCGGTCGGCACCCGGCGCCAGGGCAGGCGCACCAGGCTGCCCTCCAGCGGGTAAGCGCGGCAGTCGATGTCGCCGACATCCCAGACCAGCCCGGAGTTTTCCACGTCGTCGCCGTTGAGGGTAAGGCCGAGGATGGTGCTCGGCAGCGGGCGACCGGTTTCGAACACCGCCAGCAGTTCATCGCGGTGCAGCAGCTTGCCGCGTGGCACGCCGTTGGCGTCGAGGATGAACAGTTCGATCAGGTCGATATCGGGGTTGTCGGCCAGGAAACGCCTGGCTTGCTCTGCGGGTGCAAAGTGCATGGTGGAATTCGCTCGCGCCCACGGGCGCACAGGACCGCCGTGTAGGTTCGGTCGGTCGTACTGAAAAGGTCGGCAGTGATGCCGCAACGGGTCAGTGAGTGGCGAGCGAGGTGTCTGGTGGGCGCGCGTGGCGGCAATGCCACAGGGCCCAGAAGGCGAGGATGACATGCACCAGCGGATTCTCGCCGGCACGGGCCCTGGCCTTCGGCAGCGAAGGGCGAGGCAGCGGGCGGGCGATGAGCGTGTCGGGGAGCATGCTTGGGATACTCACATGGCGCGTAAGGTTGATTAAAGCAGTGAATGGCGACGTTCAGATTGTGTTCGGCTAAACATTGATCGCGGGGCAAGCCCGCTCCCACGGGTTCGTGGGAGCGGGCTTCCCCCGCGACAGGGCCGGTACTGCCAGCAAACAACCGGCAAATCTGCGACAATCCCGCCCCTTCGAATGCCGATCATGAATAAGCAGCGCCCGCTGCATCATTAAAAAGCCCCATGACAGACCACGCCATCGACCAACTGCTGAACAACCTCGACCACGCCATGATCGCCGACCGCCATCGCCTGCGCCGGCAACTGCACGAGCTGCGCAAGCGCCCCGATGAGGCCAGGCTTGCGCAGTGGGTGGAGAAGGTCCAGGCCTCCTTTGCCCAGGTCACCGCGCGCCAGCAGAGCGTGCCGAGCATCCGTTACGACGACAGCCTGCCGATTGCGGCCAAGCGTGACGAGATCAAGAAGGCCCTGGCCGAACACCAGGTGCTGGTGATCGCCGGCGAGACCGGTTCGGGCAAGACCACCCAATTGCCGAAGATCTGCCTGGAGCTGGGGCGCGGCAGCCATGGCCTGATCGCCCACACCCAGCCCCGGCGGATCGCCGCGCGCAGCGTGGCGACGCGGGTCGCCGAAGAACTCGGCACGCCGTTGGGCGCGCTGGTCGGTTACCAGGTGCGCTTCGAGGACCAGAGCGACTCGAACACCCTGGTCAAACTGATGACCGACGGCATCCTGCTGGCCGAAACCCAGCATGACCGCTTCCTCGAGCGCTACGACACGATCATCGTCGACGAGGCCCACGAGCGCAGCCTGAACATCGATTTCCTGCTGGGCTACCTCAAGACCCTGCTGCACCGTCGCCCGGAGCTGAAGCTGATCATCACCTCGGCGACCATCGACCTGGAGCGTTTCTCCAAGCACTTCGACCGCGCGCCGATCATCGAGGTGTCCGGGCGCACCTACCCGGTGGATACCTGGTATCGCCCGTTGACCAGCGAGCAGGACGAGGAGGGCAACCAGATCGAGGACGACCTCTCGGTCGACCAGGCAATCCTCGCCACCCTCGACGAGATTGCCCAGCACGAACGCAGCCAGGGCAAGGGGCCGGGCGATGTGCTGGTGTTCCTGCCCGGCGAGCGCGAGATCCGCGATGCCGCCGAGATCCTGCGCAAGGCGCAACTGCGCCATACCGAGATCCTGCCACTGTACGCACGCCTGTCGCCGGCCGAGCAACAGCGGATCTTCCAGTCCCACAGCGGGCGCCGTGTCGTGTTGGCGACCAACGTTGCCGAAACCTCGTTGACGGTGCCGGGCATCCGCTATGTCATCGACAGTGGTACCGCGCGCATCAGCCGCTACAGCTACCGGGCCAAGGTCCAGCGCCTGCCGATCGAGGCGGTGTCCCAGGCCAGCGCCAACCAGCGTAAAGGCCGATGCGGCCGGGTCGAGCCGGGTATCTGCATCCGTCTGTACAGCGAGGAGGACTTCAACGGTCGGCCGGCGTTCACCGACCCAGAGATCCTGCGTACCAACCTGGCGGCGGTGATCCTGCAGATGCTGCACCTGCGTCTGGGTGCCATCGACGCGTTCCCGTTCATCGAGCCGCCGGATGGCAAGGCCATCAGCGATGGCTTCAACCTGTTGCAGGAGCTGTCGGCGGTCAATCGCGAGAACCAGCTCACGCCGCTGGGCCGCCAGCTGGCGCGCCTGCCGATCGACCCGCGGCTGGGCCGCATGCTGCTCGAAGGCGCTCGCCTGGGCAGCCTGCAAGAGGTGTTGATCGTTGCCAGTGCGCTGTCGGTGCAGGACCCGCGTGAGCGCCCGCCGGAGCGCCAGCAGGCTGCCGACCAGGCCCATGCCCAGTGGAAGGACGTCGATTCCGACTTCGCCGCCCTGGTCAACCTGTGGCGCGGTTTCGAGGAGCAGCGCCAGGCGCTGACCGCCAACCCGCTGCGCAACTGGTGCCGGAAGAACTTCCTCAACTACCTGCGCCTGCGCGAGTGGCGCGATGCCCATCGTCAGCTGGCGCTGATCTGCCGCGACCTGCAGCTTGCGGTGAACAAAGACCCGTGCGATTACCCGCGCATGCACAAGGCGATCCTCAGCGGCCTGCTCAGTCAGATCGGCCACAAGGCCGAAGAGGGCGATTACCAGGGCGCGCGTCAGCGCCGCTTCTGGATTCATCCGTCGTCCGGCATCGGCCGCAAGCGCCCGCAGTGGGTGATGGCCGCCGAACTGGTGGAAACCACCAAGCTGTATGCGCGCATGGTGGCCAAGATCGAGCCGGACTGGATCGAACCGCTGGCCACCCACCTGATCAAGAAGAACCACTTCGAGCCCCATTGGGAGAAGAAGCGCGGGCAGGTGGTGGCTTACGAGCAGATCACCCTGTACGGGCTGATCGTGGTCGGCCGTCGGCCGGTGCACTTTGGCCCGATCGACCCGGTCACGTCACGGGAGCTGTTCATCCGCGAGGGGCTGGTCGGTGGCGAGATCCAGTCGCGGGCCAAGTGCCTGGCGGCCAACAAGCGCCTGCTCGAGCAGCTCGACGAGCTGGAAGCCAAGGCGCGCCGGCGCGATATCCTGGCCGATGAAGAGACGCTGTACGCCTTCTACGAGGCGCGCCTGCCGCAAGAGATTCACCAGACCGCGACCTTCGACGCCTGGTACCGGATGACCAGCCAGAAGGATGCCAACCTGCTGATCATGCGCGAGGAAGACGTGCTGGCCCGCGAGGCCAGCGAGGTGACCGCCGCGCAGTACCCGGACCATCTGCAGGTGGGCGAGCTGCGCCTGTCGCTGAGCTATCACTTCGAGCCCAACCACCCGCGCGATGGTGTGACCGTGCGGGTGCCGGCGCCGCTGCTGCCGAGTCTGCCGGGCGAACGCCTGGAATGGCTGGTGCCGGGGCTGCTCGAGGCCAAGTGCATTGCCCTGGTGCGCAACCTGCCCAAGGCCTTGCGCAAGAACTTCGTGCCGGTGCCGGACTTCGTCAAGGCGGCGCTGTCGCGCATGACCTTCGGCCAGGGCGGCCTGCCGCAGGCGCTGGGGCAGGAACTGCTGCGCATGACCGGGGCACGGGTGTCCGATGAAGCCTGGGCGGAAGCCGCCGGGCTGGTGGAAGGCCACCTGCGCATGAACATCGAAGTGGTCGACGCCGCGGGCAAGTTCCTCGGTGAGGGCCGTGACCTGGCCGAGCTGACCGCGCGCTTCGCCGCCGCCAGCCAGGCGGCGTTGGCCCTGCCGCGCAACGAGAAGGCCGAGCAGCCGGTGCAGGCCAAGGCATTCACTCAGGTGGCGCAGACCGCCCAGCAGAAGATTGCCGGGCTGTCGATGACCGTCTACCCGGCGCTGGTCGAGGACAATGGCAGCGTGCGCGAGGGGCGTTTCTCCACCCAGGCCGAAGCCGAGTTCCAGCACCGTCGCGCACTGCAGCGCCTGCTGCTGCAGCAACTGGCCGAGCCGGCCAAGTTCCTGCGCGGCAAGCTGCCGGGGCTGACCGAACTGGGCTTGCTGTACCGCGAGCTGGGGCGGGTCGAGGCGTTGGTCGAGGACATCCTGCTGGCCAGCCTCGACAGTTGCATCCTCGAGGGCGAAGAGCCCTTGCCCCGCGATGGTGCTGGCCTGGCGTCGCTGGCCGAGCGCAAGCGCGGCAGCTGGATTGAGCATGCCGAACGCCTTGCACGCCTGACCCTTGAGGTGCTGAAGCTGTGGCATGGCCTGCAGAAGCGCTTCAAGGGCAAGATCGACCTGAGCCAGGCGGTGGCGCTGAACGACATCAAGCAGCAACTGGCCAACCTGGTTTATCCGGGGTTTGTGCGCGAGACGCCGGGTATCTGGCTCAAGGAACTGCCGCGTTATCTCAAGGCGGTGGAACTGCGTCTGGAGAAGCTGGGGTCGCAGGTGCAGAAGGACCGGGTATGGAGCGGCGAACTGGCCAATTGCTGGGCCCAGTACAAGGCCCGTGCCGACAAGCATGCCCAGGAGGGCAAGCGTGACGAGCAGTTGCTGATGTATCGCTGGCTGCTGGAGGAGTACCGGGTGTCGCTGTTCGCCCAGCAGTTGGGTACGAAAGTGCCGGTTTCCGACAAGCGACTGAGCAAGCAGTGGAGTCAGGTGGAAGCCTAACCGTTGCAAGTTGTGGCAAACTTGACGGAATTTGCGGCCGCTGTGCGGCCGATCGCTGGCAAGCCAGCTCCCACAGGGGACGCATTGAACTGTGGGAGCTGGCTTGCCAGCGATCGAGGGCGCTGCCCTCGACTTTAAATTGGTACCAAGGTGCCATTATGTTGCCCTTTTCCCGGCCTGCGCCGCATGGCGATGGCCTTTGACCAGAGGAACGACCGTGCACAACGTCGTGATCAGCGGCACCGGCCTGTATACCCCGGCCCAGAGCATTTCCAACGAAGAACTGGTGGAGTCCTTCAACACCTGGTCGCAGCAGTTCAACCAGGACAACGCCGCAGCCATCGAGCGCGGCGAAATCGAGGCCGCGCCGTTGTCCGATGCCGCCTTCATCGAGAAGGCCTCGGGCATCAAGAGCCGCTTCGTGATGGACAAGGCCGGCATCCTCGACCCGCAGCGCATGAAGCCGCGCCTGGCTGAGCGCAGCAACGACGAACCCTCGGTGCTTTGCGAAATGGCCGTGGCTGCCGCCCGCCAGGCACTGGAGCGCGCTGGTCGCACTGCCGCCGATGTCGACGGCGTGATCGTCGCCTGCTCCAACCTGCAGCGCCCGTACCCGGCCATCGCCATCGAAGTGCAGCAGGCACTGGGCATCCAGGGCTTCGCCTTCGACATGAACGTGGCCTGCTCCTCGGCCACCTTCGGCATCCAGACCGCCGCCAACAGCGTGCAACTGGGCCAGGCGCGTGCGGTGCTGATGGTCAACCCGGAGGTGTGCACCGGCCACCTGAACTTCCGTGACCGTGACAGCCACTTCATCTTCGGTGACGCTGCCACTGCCGTGCTGATCGAGCGTGCCGACCAGGCCACCTCGAAGCACCAGTTCGACATCGTCAGCAGCAAGCTGTGGACCGAGTTCTCCAACAACATCCGCAACAACTTCGGTTTCCTCAACCGTGCGGCGGAGGAGGGCGAGGGCGCAGCGGACAAACTGTTCATCCAGGAAGGCCGCAAGGTGTTCCGTGAGGTGTGCCCGAAGGTGGCCGAGATCGTCGGCCAGCACCTGGAAGAGAACGACCTGCAGCCGAACGACGTCAAGCGCTTCTGGCTGCACCAGGCCAACCTGAGCATGAACCACCTGATCGTCAAGAAGCTGCTGGGGCGTGAGGTGGCCGAGGAAGAGGCTCCGGTGATTCTGGACCGTTATGCCAACACCAGTTCGGCGGGCTCGGTGATTGCCTTCCACCTGTACCAGGATGACTTGGCTGCGGGCTCGCTGGGGGTGTTGAGTTCGTTTGGCGCCGGGTATTCGATTGGTAGCGTGATTCTGCGCAAGCGCTGATGCTTGCTTGAAACGTGGGAGCGGCGGTGCGCCGATGCGACTTGCCGCTCCCACAGTTTCCAGCAGGCAAAAAAGGCAGGAAATGCTGGATGGGGTCAGCATTTCCCGCCTCAGAGTGAAACGAAAGGAGCGTGTCGCTTAGAACTTGGCTTCCAGGTCCACCTGGAGCGTGTCTACGTCAGCATCGCTGTTCGGCAGGTTGGAGTAGTCGGTCTTGGCCATCATGTAGGCCGCGCCGAGGGCGAAGTTCTTGTCGATCTCGTAGCCGACCTTGAACTTGTGGCCACGCGAACCGGTGAAGCCGTTACCGAAGTCAGAGTCGGTGAACAGGCTGACCACGGCGTTACGCTGCACGTCGCGGTAGTTGTAGTCCAGGCTCCAGGCACCCACCTTGGTTTTCAGACCGGCCAGCCAGGCCTTGTCCTTGCCGTCGGTGCTTTCGGTGTTCTTGACGAACTGGCCGTAGGCCGACAGCGGGATGGCGAAGCCGGTGAAGTCCAACTGACCGAAACCTTCCGCCAGGTTGAACTCGTTGGTGGTGTTGCCCAGCGAGCGCAGTGCCGCCGACTTCTTGTCGTTGTCGTAGCCGTAGATGCTGCCGCCAACGGTCAGCTTGAGGGTATCGGTCGCATTGAACTTGGCACCCAATTGACCGTGGTACAGCTGAGCGTCGTGCTTGAACTGCACGCCGTCGCCGTCGACGTTGTCCTTCAGGTTGTAATGACCGGCGCTGCCGAACAGTTCGGCGCCGCCCAGGTTGGTCTTGTAGGTGACGGCCAGGCCTTCGGGGTTGATGTCGCTGTCCCAGATGATGTCGCCCATGCTGACCCAAGGCTGCAGCATCTTGCCGCCGATCAGGTGCAGGTTCGGCACTGCGGTGGGGTGCCAGTCGAGGTAGGCCAGGTCGACCCACAGCGATTTCTTCTCGAAGTAGTTGTCCAGGCTCTGGTTGGTCGAGCGGGCATCGGCGCTGCTGCCGGTGGCCACACGTACGCCGGCGTCGACCTGCGGGTTGATCTCGCTGTAGAAGCCGACGCGGGCACGGACGCGCTCACGGTCCTGGTTGGGGCTGCGGGCGATCGGGTTGTCGACGTTGACGTCTTCGTAACGCAGGCGCACATCACCCTTGATCTGGGTCTTGGCGGCCCATGCCACTTTTTGTTCAAAGGAGCTCATACGTTCGGACTGAGCTTTCTGGTCGGCCTTTTCCTTGGTTTCTTTTGCCAGGTCGCCCTGCAGTTCGTTGTACTGCGCCTGGTTGATCGAACCATTGGCGCGGAGCATTTCGAGTAGCTTGGCGTCGACAGCAGCACTGGCTGGAGTACTCAGAGCCAGCATCATGCCGGTGAGGCTCACTCCAGTAAGTGTAGAAACAAGACGCATAAGGTTCTCCCTGTTGAATAAAGTGGGGAGGCTCACGCGGCCGCCCCCGAGTTGGCATGTCTTCGGAAAAGGCCTGACTAGACAGGTTCTGGGCATCCGAAAAACAGGCGCAAGTATTGCGGGGGGGAATGACAGAATAATGTCCAATTGGTGGCACTGCTGTTAAGTGAACAGCAGTTCAATTGAGTGTCGCGGCTGCATTGGCAATACTGCCCACTTCAATTCAACGAGTCGGAATCGTGATCAGCCTTCACAGCCTTGCCCATCTGCGCGACCTGCCGGCAACCACCTGGGATGCGCTGGTGCCCGATGGCCAACCCTTCCTGCGCCATGCCTTTCTCTGTGCCATGGAAGACAGCGGCAGTGTCGCGCCCGACAACGGCTGGGCCGCCGAACACCTGGTGCTGGAGCGCGACGGTGAGGTGCGGGCGCTGCTGCCGGCCTATCGCAAATGGCATTCGTTCGGCGAGTACGTGTTCGACCATGGTTGGGCCGACGCCTGCGAGCGTGCCGGCATCGCCTACTACCCCAAGCTGCTCGGCGCTGTGCCGTTCAGCCCGGTAAGCGGGCCGCGCCTGCTCAGTACCGACCCGGCCGATGGCCTGCTTTTGCTGCAGGCGATGCCGGAGTACCTGGGCAAGGGCGGATTGTCAGGGGCGCATATCAACTTCACTGATGCTGCGTTGGACGAGGCCATCGCCGATCTGCCGGGCTGGATGGAGCGCCTGGGGTGCCAATTTCACTGGCGCAACCGAGGCTACCGGGATTTCCAGGACTTCCTCGACACGCTCAGCTCGCGCAAGCGCAAGCAGATGCGCAAGGAGCGCGAGCAGGTGGCGGCGCATGGCATCGAGTTCGAGTGGTATCGGGGCGATCAACTGAGCGAGGCGCAGTGGGACTTCGTCTACTTGTGCTATGCCAACACCTACACCGTGCGCCGCCGTTCACCCTACCTGACCCGCGAATTCTTCAGCCTGATTGCCGCGGGCATGCCCGAGGCGATTCGGGTGGTGATTGCCCGACAGAATGGCCGCGAGGTGGCCATGGCCTTGAGCCTGGTGGGGGGCGACAGCCTCTACGGCCGTTACTGGGGTTGCCTGGACGAGTTCGACCGCCTGCATTTCGAGACCTGTTTCTACCAGGGCATGGACTTTGCCATGGCCGAAGGGCTGCAGCGTTTCGATGCCGGGGCGCAGGGTGAGCACAAGCTGATTCGAGGGTTCGAGCCGGTGATCACGCGGTCGTGGCACTACTTGCTGCATCCGGGGTTGCGGCGGGCGGTGGGGGATTTCCTGTTGCAGGAGCGGGCCGGGGTGCGGGCCTATGCCGAGGAAGCGCGGGGGATGTTGCCGTATCGTCAGGCATGAAGATCAAGGGGGCGTGGGAACAGCGTGGGAGCGGGCTTGCCCCGCGATGGCGTCAAATCAGGAGACACGATAGCCTGATCTGACGCCATCGCGGGGCAAGCCCGCTCCCACGCTGTCTTCCCACGCTGTTTACTGTATCAATCTACCCCGACAAACCCACCGGTCTGGTGATGCCACAGCCGCGCATACAGCCCGTGCTGGGCCAGCAGTTCACTGTGGCTGCCGCTTTCGACGATATGCCCTTTGTCCAGCACCACCAGGCGGTCCATACGGGCGATGGTCGACAGGCGGTGGGCGATGGCGATCACCGTCTTGCCCTGCATCAGCGTCTCCAGGCTCTCTTGAATCGCCGCCTCGACCTCCGAGTCCAGCGCCGACGTGGCTTCGTCCATGATCAGGATCGGTGCGTTCTTCAGCAGCACCCGGGCAATGGCGATGCGCTGGCGCTGGCCGCCGGAGAGCTTGACCCCGCGCTCGCCGACATGGGCGTCAAAGCCGGTGCGGCCCTGGGCGTCGGACAGCTGCGGGATGAACTCGTCGGCTTTCGCCCGTCGCACCGCTTCCCACACTTCTTCATCAGTGGCATCGGGGCGACCGTACAGCAGGTTGTCGCGGATCGAGCGGTGCAGCAGCGAGGTGTCCTGGGTAATCATGCCGATCTGTGCGCGCAGGCTGGCCTGGTTGACCTCGGCGATGTTCTGGCCGTCGATGAGGATGCGCCCGGCCTGCACGTCGTACAGACGCAGCAGCAGGTTGACCAGGGTCGACTTGCCAGCGCCGGACGGGCCGATCAGGCCGATCTTCTCGCCGGGGCGGATGTCCAGGTTCAGCGCATCGATGACCTGGCTGCCCTTGCCATAGTGAAAGCCCACGTGCTCGAAACGGACCGCGCCCTGGCTGACCTTCAGTGCCGGCGCATCGGGCTGGTCGCTGACCGTCACCGGCTGGGCGATGGTCTGCAGGCCGTCCTGGACCATGCCGATGTTTTCGAAGATGCCGTTGACCACCCACATGATCCAGCCCGACATGTTGACGATGCGAATCACCAGGCCCGTGGCCAGGGCAATGGCACCGACGGTGATCAGCGACTGGCTCCACAACCACAGCGCCAGCCCCGTAGTGGCGACCACCAGCAGGCCGTTGAGCGAGGTGATGACGACGTCCATGCTGGTGACGACCCGCGCGGCCAGTTGGGTCTTTTCGGTCTGCTCGCGGATCGCTTCACGGGCGTACTGTTGTTCGTAGTCGGTGTGGGCGAACAGCTTGAGGGTGGCGATGTTGGTGTAGCCGTCGACGATACGGCCCATCAGTTTGGAGCGGGCGTCGGAGGAGATCACCGAGCGTTCTTTCACCCGGGGCACGAAGTAGTACAGCGCAGCTATGTAGCAGGCGATCCATATCAGCAGCGGCAGCATGAGCCGCCAGTCGGCTTCGGCGAACAGTACCAGCGAGCTGATGGCGTAGATCAGCACGTGCCACAGCGCGTCCACCGCCTGCACTGCCGAGTCGCGCAGGGAGTTGCCGGTCTGCATGATGCGTTGGGCGATGCGCCCGGCGAAGTCGCTCTGGAAGAAATTCAGGCTCTGCTTGAGCACGTAGGTGTGGTTCTGCCAGCGGATCAGGCTGGTCATGCCCGGGCTGATGGTCTGGTGCACCAGCAGGTCGTGCAGGCCGAAGAACAGCGGGCGCAGCAGCAGAATGACCACCAGCATCCAGATCAGCTCAGCGCCGTGCGCGCTGAAGAAGTTGGCATTGGGCGTGCCCTGGGCCAGGTCGATGATCCGGCTCAGGTAGCTGAACATCGCCACCTCGATCAGCGAGGCGAACAGGCCGACGATAAGCAGGGCGAGAAAGCTGGGCCAGACCTGGCGCAGGTAATAGAGGTAGAAGGGCCAGACCTTGCCGGGTGGCGCCTCGCTCGGCGCCTCGCGGAAGATGTCGATCAATTGCTCGAAACGACGGTACAGCATGGGTGAGATAACTCCTGTTCCATCCGACCCTCAGGCGGTTCACGTCCTTGTGAAGCCTGCGGTCAGTCGATGCGTTTGGCTGACTTGATGTACACCGGGTCGGCCGGCACGTCGCGCATGCCTTTCTTGACGGTGGTTGGCGAGTTGACGATCTGGTCGACCACTTCCATGCCCTTGGTGACCTTGCCGAACACCGCGTAACCACGGTCACGCCCGGGGTTGAGGAAATCGTTGTCGGCCACGTTGATGAAGAATTGGCTGGTGGCCGAATTCGGGTCGGAGGTACGGGCCATGGACAAGGTGCCACGGGTGTTTTGCAGGCCATTGCTGGCTTCGTTGCGGATCGGGTCCTTGGTGCTCTTCTGCACCATCTGGTCGGTGAAGCCGCCGCCCTGGACCATGAAGCCCGGGATCACGCGGTGGAAGATCGTATTGTTATAGAAACCGCTGTCGACGTACTGCAGGAAATTCTTCGTACTGATTGGCGCTTTTTCAGCATTCAGCTCGATCTCGACCTGGCCGAAGCTGGTGTCCAGCAACACGTGTGGCGTTTTGTCGGAGGCCATGACGCTGGTGGCGAAGGCGACCGAGCAGGCGGTCAGCAGGAGTTTTTTCAGCATGGGCTCAAAGATCCTTGAGAGGTGGAAGCGGCTGCGAGGAAGGGCAGCAGGGTACGGTTGAAGACTGCGGGTTGATCCAGGGGCGTAGCGTGCCGGGAATCCTCGATGACCGCCAGTCGGGCTTGTGGCATCAGGGCGACGTAACGCTCCTTGAGTTGTATCGGTGTGTAATCGTGGTCGGCGGCGATCACCAGGGTAGGACAGGCGATCTGCCCGATGCGTTCCTGCACGCCCCAGTCGACGATGGCGTCGAAGCTTTTCAGATACGCGCGTTTGTCGTTGCGGGCCCAGCGTTCGGCCATCTTGCGCCGCAGTTCGGCCTGCTGGGGTTTGGGAAAGAGCCTGGCGGCCAGGCCCTTGCCCACCGTTTCGACACTGAGCACACGCGCCAGGCCCCAGCGCTTGAGCCACCAGATCCAGTCACTGCGGGTGCGGCGTTTCACCTCCGGCGCACTGTTGACGATGCACAGGCTGCGCAGCCAGGCGGGGTGGTCGACGGCGAACTGGAAACCGACCATGCCGCCCATCGACAGGCCGACGAAGTGCACGGGGCCGGTGCCAAGGTGCTGGAGCAGGGCCAGCAGGTCTTCGCTGAAGGTCTTGATGCGGTAGCCGCGCCGCGGCTTGGAGGATTGGCCGTGGCCGCGGATGTCCATGAGGATGACCCGGTAATGGCGGCTGAACTCAGGCACCTGCAGCTCCCAGTCCTGGCTGCTCGAGCCCAGCCCGTGCAACAGCACCAGGGGCTCGCCCTGGCCATGTTCCTCGTAATGCAGCAGGCATCCGTCATGTTCGAAACAGGCCATGGGCGCGGTCCTCTCAGGCTTGCGGGGGGGCTGCGAAGGGCACGTCCAGCGGCGCGGTGTCGAAGTTGCGCAGCAACTCGATGAGGATCTGCGTGGCCGGGCCCAGGGTCTTTTCCTTGCTCGAATAAAGGTAGAACAGCGGGTGGCGGCTGCCACCCTGATCCAGTGGCAAGGGCTTGAGCACGCCATCGCGCAGTTCGCGTTCGATCATGTGCCGGGGCAGCCAGGCAAAGCCCAGGCCGCTGCTGACGAAGGTGGTGGCGGTGCCCAGGCTGCCCACCGTCCAGCGCTGCTCGGCGCCCAGCCAGCCGACGTCGCGCGGTTGGGCGCGGCCGGAGTCGCGGATCACCACCTGCAGCTGGCTTTCCAGGTCCTGGAAGGTGATCTCACGGCCCATGCGGTGCAGGGCGTGCTCGGGATGGGCGACGGCGACGAACTCCACCGGGCTGAGCTCGGTGCCCAGATAACCGCCGATGTTGAAGCTGCTGATGGCCAGGTCGGCGATGCCTTCGTGCAGCACTTCCTCGACTCCGGACAATACTTCTTCACGCAGGCGCACCCGGCAGCCGCGGCTTTGCGGCATGAACGCACTGAGGGCGCGTACCAGGCGGGCACTGGGGTAGGCGGCGTCCACCACCAGGCGTACTTCGGCCTCCCAGCCCTGTTCCATGTGGTGGGCCAGGTCTTCCAGTTGGCTGGCCTGCTTGACCAATTGCCGCGAGCGGCGCAGCAGCACGCTGCCGGCCTCGGTCAGCACGGCCTTGCGCCCGTCGATGCGCAGCAGCGGCACGCCCAGTTGCTCCTGCATGCGCGCCACGGTGTAGCTCACCGATGACTGCGAGCGGTGCAGCGCCTCGGCGGCCTGGGCGAAGCCGCCGTGATCGACCACCGCCTGCAGGGTCCGCCACTGATCCAGGGTTACGCGCGGCGCTTTCATCCAGGGCTCCTGTTGTCCTAAGCTGCGCTCTTCTCAAGGAGAGCGCCGGTATGAAGAAATGTTGTGCGGCTTTGCTGTTGTGGCTGCCCCTCGGGGCCATGGCCTACCCCATCGATGTGGAGAAACAGACCGACGGGGTCAAGGTCGACTACACCGCCTATGACACCACCTACGACATCGGTTCGATCAACCTCAACAACTATGGGCAGGTGCCGGCGGCGTGCAAGGTCACGTTCCGCAATGGCCCCGAGGCGCCGCGCGTGCGCCGGGTCAATGTGCCGGCGGGCAAGAGCGTCGATGTAACGGCGAAATTCAACCGCGAGATTCTCAAATTGCGCATCCAGCTGGACTGCAAAGCGGAATAAAACTGATTCATCGATAGATTGGTCCCACTTTTTACGCTTTTTTATCGATAGGTCAACCCTTAATCTCACCTCCATCGAATCGCCACCCTTTACCGCCGATGGAGGCAACCATGTCCCGCGTACTGATCATCGAAAGCAGTGCCCGCCAGCAGGATTCCGTTTCCCGTCAACTGACCCAGGATTTCATTGCCCAATGGCAAGCGGCGCACCCTGCTGACGAGATCAAGGTCCGTGACCTGGCCGTGGCCCCGGTGCCACACCTGGATGCCAACCTGCTGGGCGGCTGGATGAAGCCTGAGGAGCAGCGCAGCGCCGCCGAGCTGGAGGCCCTGGCCCGTTCCAACGTGCTGACCGACGAACTGCTGGCAGCCGACGTGCTGGTGATGGCGGCGCCGATGTACAACTTCACCATCCCCAGCACCCTCAAGGCCTGGCTCGACCACGTCCTGCGGGCCGGCATCACCTTCAAGTACACCCCGACCGGCCCGCAAGGCCTGCTGACCGGCAAACGCGCCATCGTCCTGACCGCCCGTGGCGGCATCCATGCCGGCGCCAGAAGCGATCACCAGGAACCTTACCTGCGCCAGGTGATGGCCTTCATCGGCATCCATGATGTGGACTTCATCCATGCCGAAGGCCTGAACATGAGCGGCGAGTTCCACGAGAAGGGCCTGAACCAGGCCAAGGCCAAGCTGGCCGCGGTGGCCTGAGGCTCAACGAATTCCCAACCCTGACACCTTGTTGCTCCTTTGGGTGTACCTGCCCGGCCATTGCGGCCGGGCTTTTTTATGGCTGGGACACAGCAAATACCTATGCCGGCCTCTTCGCGGGTAAACCCGCTCCCACAGGTTATGCATGATCCTGTGGGAGCGGGTTTACCCGCGAAGAGGCCGGCACAGCCCTTACAAACCTCATGGTTGAACTGCCCGGACCCAACCCGCTAAGGTCGCCGCCTTGATCCACGAGAGGCCACCATGGGCTACCTGATAATCGTCGCGCTGATCCAGGCGTACTCGTTCAACCTGATCGGCGAATACCTGGCCGGCCACGTCGACAGCTACTTTGCCGTGCTGGCCCGGGTGGTGCTGGCCGGGTTGGTGTTCCTGCCATTGACCCGCTGGCGCCAGGTCGAACCGCGTTTCATGCGCTCCATGTTGTTGATCGGCGCGTTGCAGTACGGCATTACCTACGTGTGCCTGTACCTGAGCTTCCGCGTGCTGACCGTGCCTGAAGTGCTGCTGTTCACCATCCTCACACCGCTGCACGTCACCTTGATCGAGGACGCCCTGAACCGGCGCTTCAACCCGTGGGCGCTGCTGGCTGCGCTGGTGGCCGTGGCCGGCGCGGCGGTGATCCGTTTCGACAGTGTCACGGGCGAGTTCTTCGTGGGCTTCTTGCTGTTGCAGCTGGCCAACTTCACCTACGCCGCCGGCCAGGTGCTGTACCGCCATCTGGTGGCGCGCCACCCGAGCGATCTGCCGCACTACCGACGTTTCGGCTATTTCTACCTCGGCGCGCTGCTGGTGGTGCTGCCGGCCTTCCTGCTGTTCGGCAACGCCCAGCACCTGCCGAGCACCGACACCCAGTGGCTGGTGCTGTTGTTCCTTGGGCTGTGCCCGACCGCGCTTGGCCTGTACTGGTGGAACAAGGGCGCCTGCCTGGTATCCGGCGGCACCCTGGCGGTGATGAACAACCTGCATGTACCAGTGGGGCTGCTGCTGAACCTGCTGATCTGGAACCAGGACGAACCGCTGGGCAGGTTGGCCGTTGGCGGGACGATCATCTTGTTGTCGGTGTGGATGAGCCGGTTGGGCGGGCAACGTACTGTGCAGCCAGCATCGCGTTGATTGGCAGGCTTTGATGGCCTTGTCGCGGGGCAAGCCCGCTCCCACGGTGCTTGTGGGAGCGGGCTTGCCCCGCATTGGCTTCAGGCCGGTTCCTGACGCGCAACTCGCGTCGCAAGCCCCGCGCGCATGTCATTGCCACTGGGCTGCTGGTACAGGCTCAAGCCGAACTCCGGCAACACCGCCAGCAGGTAGTCGAAGATGTCGCCCTGGATGCGCTCGTACTCGGCCCATACCGTGGTGGTGGTGAAGCAGTAGATCTCCAGCGGCACGCCCTCGGCGGTGGTCTGCATCTGGCGGACCATGCAGGTCATGTTCGGGTGCACGTTGGGGTGGCTCTTCAGGTACGCCAGGGCAAAGGCGCGGAAGGTACCGATATTGGTCAACTGCCGGCGGTTGGCCGACAACCCGGCGTTGTGGCCCTGGGCCTCGTTCCATTCGCGCAGCTCCTGGCGCTTGCCGGCCAGGTAGCCGCCGAGCAGGCGCACCTGGCCCAGGCGCTGTTCTTCTTCCTGGGTCAGGAAGCGCACGCCCGCGGCGTCGATGAACAGGCTGCGTTTGATCCGCCGCCCGCCGGATTGCTGCATGCCGCGGTAGTTGCGGAACGACTCGCTCATCAGGCGCCAGGTGGGGATGGAGACGATGGTCTTGTCGAAGTTCTGCACTTTGACCGTGTGCAGGGTGATATCCACCACATCGCCGTCGGCCCCGGCCTGGGGCATCTCGATCCAGTCGCCGACGTGGAGCATGTCGTTGCTGGTCAATTGCACGCTGGCGACGAACGACAGCAGGGTGTCCTTGTACACCAACAACAGCACCGCCGACATGGCACCCAGACCCGACAGCAGCAACAGCGGCGAGCGGTCGATCAGGGTGGCGACGATGACGATGGCGGCGAAGATCCACAGCATCATCTTGGCCAGCTGCATGTAGCCCTTGATCGAGCGGGTGCGGGCATGCTCGGTGCGGGCATAGATGTCCAGCAGCGCGTCGAGCAGGCACGACAGCGCGCGGGTCATGAACAGCAGGGTGATGGCCAGGGCGAGGTTGCCGAGAAAATGCTGGGCGGTGGCCGAAAGTTCCGGCACCAGCTTCAGGCCGAACTGCACCACAAGCGATGGGGTGGTCTGGGCCAGGCGGTGCAGCACCTTGTTGTGGCGCAGGTCGTCCAGCCATTTGAGCGCCGGCTGGCGGCCCAGCAGGCGGCTGGTGTGCAGGATCAGGAAGCGCGCCAGGCGGCCGATCAGCAGCGAGACGAGCAGCAGCACGGCCAGTCCGAGGGCGGCGTGCAGCAGCGGGTGTTGGTCGAGGGTGCCCCAGAGGTCGAGGGCATCGCGCCAGAATCGTTGGAGGTCCATAAGCGTAGAAACGGTCTGTGTTGCGGTACGAAGCGGCATTAGAGCGTGGATCGGCGCAAAGTTGCCAAAAGAAATTCGGTTCTGGCGGCGGAAAACGTTACCCTATGCAACTTGAATTTTTCGCACTTGCCCGAGGTTACCCCCGTGTTTTCCCAATTCGCCCTGCACGAACGCCTGCTCAAAGCCGTGGCCGAGCTGAAATTTGTCGAGCCGACCCCGGTGCAGGCAGCGGCCATTCCCCTGGCCCTGCAAGGGCGTGACCTGCGGGTGACGGCACAGACCGGCAGCGGCAAGACCGCTGCATTCGTCCTGCCACTGCTCAACCGCCTGGTCGACCGCAGCGGCCCGAGCGTGGAAATCCGCGCGCTGATCCTGCTGCCGACCCGCGAGCTGGCCCAGCAGACCCTCAAGCAGGTGAAGCTGTTCTCCCAGTTCACCTACATCAAGTCGGGCCTGATCACCGGCGGTGAAGACTTCAAGGAACAGGCCGCCATGCTGCGCAAGGTGCCGGACGTGCTGATCGGCACCCCGGGCCGCCTGCTCGAGCAACTCAATGCCGGCAACCTCGACCTGTCCCACGTGGACGTGCTGATCCTCGACGAAGCCGACCGCATGCTCGACATGGGCTTCGCCGAAGACATGGAGCGCCTGTGCAAGGAGTGCGAGAACCGCAAGCAGACCCTGCTGTTCTCCGCCACCACCGGCGGTGCAGCCCTGCGCGACATCATCGGCAAGGTCCTCAAAGACCCTGAACACCTGATGCTCAACAGTGTCTCGCAGCTTGCCGAAGGTACCCGCCAGCAGATCATCACCGCTGACCACGACCAGCACAAAGAGCAGATCGTGCAGTGGCTGCTGGCCAACGAGACCTACCAGAAGGCGATCATCTTCACCAATACCCGTGTACTGGCCGACCGTATCTACGGTCATCTGGTGGCCAAGGACGTGAAAGCCTTCGTGCTGCACGGCGACAAGGACCAGAAGGACCGCAAGCTGGCCATCGACCGCTTCAAGGAAGGCGGTTCCAAGGTGCTGGTGGCCACTGATGTAGCGGCGCGCGGCCTGGACATCGACGGGCTGGACCTGGTGATCAACTTCGACATGCCACGCAGCGGCGACGAGTACGTGCACCGTATCGGCCGTACCGGCCGTGCCGGTGGCGAAGGCCTGGCGATCTCGCTGATCACCCACAACGACTGGAACCTGATGTCGAGCGTCGAACGCTACCTCAAGCAGCAGTTCGAGCGCCGTGTCATCAAGGAGGTCAAGGGCACCTACAGCGGGCCGAAGAAGGTCAAGGCCTCGGGCAAGGCAGCTGGCACCAAGAAGAAAAAGACCGAGAAAAAGGCCGGTGACAAGAAGGGCACCGCCAAGCGCAAACCGACCGCCAAGCCCAAGGCCAATGCACCATTGGCCAGTTCCGATGGCATGGCACCGCTGAAGAAGCGCAAGCCAGCAGCGGAGTAAGCGCTTTTCGGTTCAAGCCCGCCACCGCAAGGGTGGCGGGTGATTTCGCGCTTTCCCCAAGCGTGCGTAGCCCATTTCCCAAACTGCTCTTTGGTCCAGGCATTTTGCTGCCTGGCTTCCAAACTCCCTCTGGCATGTTTTCGCTGGCAGGAGTAGCGTATGTACAACTGTAAATACGAAAGTCCCATGCGGTTTGAATGGGACGAGGAAAAGAACCAGCTGAACATCCGCAAGCACGGTATCGATTTCAACGAAGTGCCCGACATGTTCCGGCACCCGATGCTGGTGCTCAAGGATGAGCGCTTCGACTACATAGAACCACGTTGGATCAGCATGGGCTGGATCAACGCCTGGGTCAGCGTGGTCGCCTAGACCGAGCGGCAAGGGGATGTGATCCGAGTCATCTCCGCCAGAAGAGCTACCCGACGCGAGGAAATACGCTATGTCGAAACCATCCAGAAACAGTGATGAACACTCCGGCCGCGGGCCGATCGACACCTCGGATATCCCCGAGCTGGACGACGATTTCTTCCGCCAGGCCGAGCTTCGGTTACCTGCCAAGCAAACCGTGACCATTCGCCTCGACGCTGACGTGCTGGCCTGGTTCAAGGACCAAGGCAGTGGCTACCAGACGCGAATCAACCAGTTGCTGCGTCAATACATGCTGGCCCAGCAGCGCCGTTGAGACAGGCGCTGCTCAGGTCTTTTTCTCGGCTTCCTTCAATTCCTTGATCCGCTTGTCGATCAGTTGGCATTTGTCCGGCAAGTCCTTGCTTGCCGTCCCGAGCTCCATGCCTTGCAGTTCGTCATTGATTTCCTTGGCTTTCTGCGGATTCTGCTCGGTCAGCCGGGCAACCAGCCCGGCGAGTTCCTCGCGTTTATGCGTGGCTTCTTCCGGCGTGCAGGCCCAGGCGGGCAAGGCACACGCCAGGCTGGCAAACATTGCGGCGCGGTAGAGGGTTTTCATCATCTTGGCCTCTGGTGATCCTGCTACGTGTGAGAGGCGGGGCAATTTGAAAGTTCAGCCTGATCGACAACGGCATCCCGGGTTGCGGCCATCCGCGACAAGTCCTTGACCGGCAGGAGGATGCGCCGGACGAGAACGCCTTCGACCAGGTCTCGGCAAGTGCACGGATCGCCTGAGGTCGTTTTGAGGCTGGCAAGTGGCAGGCTGAACGGCTGATAATCGCCGTTCGTCTGCCACTGCCGAGCCCTCGATCATGTCTGTAGCAATCAAGGCGGCCCGCTTATGAGCGAGGTCCGCAAGAACCCCGACGCCTTTGCCCTGCAGGTGATGCTGGGGCTGTGCCTGATCTGGGGCTGCCAGCAGGTGCTGATCAAATCCGCTGCCGTCGACATTGCCCCGGTGATGCAGGCGGCGTTCCGTAACGGCATCGCCGCCGTGCTGGTAGGGCTGCTGGTCTGCTTCAAAGGCGGCTGGGGCCAGGTGGGTATCACCTGGCGTGCCGGGGTGCTGGCCGGTGCGCTGTTCGGGCTGGAGTTCCTGTTCATCGCCGAGGGGCTGAAGCTGACCTCGGCGGCGCACATGTCGGTATTCCTTTATACCGCGCCGATCTTCACCGCCCTGGGGCTGCATATCATGATGCCCTGCGAGCGGCTGCGCCTGTTGCAGTGGCTGGGTATCCTGCTGGCGTTTGCGGGCATCGCCCTGGCATTCGCCGGAGGCGTCTCGTTCGAGCAGCTCGATGGGCGCATGTTGTTGGGTGACGCCCTGGCTATCCTGGGCGGCTTGGCCTGGGGCGCGACCACAGTGGTTGTGCGCTGTTCGCGGCTGTCCGAGGCGCCGGCGACCTTGACGCTGTTCTACCAACTGGCGGTGGGTTTCGCCGGGCTGCTGCTGATGGCCCTGGTGAGCGGGCAGATCGCCGATTTCGCGCTGACCCCGCTGGCGGTTGGCAGCGTGCTGTTCCAGGGCATCGTGGTGTCGTTCGTCAGCTACCTGACCTGGTTCTGGTTGCTGCGCAAGTACCTGGCTTCGAACCTGGCGGTGTTCTCCTTCATCACGCCGCTGTTCGGGGTGACCTTTGGCGTGATGCTGCTGGACGAACCGCTGAGCTTGAACTTCGTGCTCGGCGCGGTGCTGGTGCTGGTGGGGGTGATCATGGTCAGTGCCGAGGTTTGGGTGCGGCGGCAATTGCGCAGGATCGTGGGATAGCAGACGAGCGCCAGACTCAGCCCGCCCGGCGCAGGCCGGTGCATGACGCAGGTAGTGGCACGGCCCCTGTCAGCACCAGTACCCCGGCCAGCCCCAGCCCCGCAGCCGCCATTACCAGCGCCGGCTGCAAGCCACCACTGAAGTGGCTGCTCAAGGCCGCCAGCAGCGGCCCGCTCAACTGCCCCAAGGCAAAGCACGCGGTCAGCAGCCCGGCATTGCGCTGGGTGGCATGGGGCGCAAGTTCCCGTGAGCGCTGCATCACCAGTTGCATGCAGGCCAGGAATGGCCCACCGCAGAGCACTACCCCCAGCCCCAGCCCGATGCCGCCGCCTTGCAGGCAGGCCAGCACACCCAGGCCTTGCAGCCAGAGCGTGGCGGTCAGCCAAGCCGAGGTGCGTCCCGAGCGACGCAGGCTGACAAGCACCACGCCCAGCGCCGCCGACAGACCGAATGCCGGCCAGAACAGATCGGCCATCCACTGCCCTTGGAACTGCTGGTTGGCCATCTGTGACAGGAAGGTGGCTGGCAAGATATAGCCGATGCCGTACAGCCCATAAACCAGGCCCAGGCGGCCGATACCGTTGCCCTGTGTCGGGCCACTGTTGCTGGCGACTGGCGCAGGCTCCTGGGGCCGTGGCAACCACCGCAGCACGGCCAGCAGCATCACCAGCGCCGCCATCGCGTAGATCAGCCACAGCGCCGGCGAGCCGAGCCCCAGCAGGTGCGCGCCCAGTGCCAGCAGGCCGGTGACGGCGATCCCCACACCGGGCCCGGCGAACACCAGGGCACCGAGCCGCTGACGGCCATGGGCGTTGGCCAGTTGCTGGCTGAGGCTGGTGATCATCACCAATACCCAGGCACTGGCCACGCCCGTGCCGAAGCGCAGCAGCAGGTGGCTCCAGAAACCGTCGGCGGCCGCCGAGGCGAGGGTGAGCAATACGCAGAGCCACAGGCCGCCGTGCAGACGCAGACGCACCTGGGCCGGCTGGCGGGCGAACATGCCGTCCACCGCACCGAGGAAGTAGCCAAGGTAGTTGGCGGCAGCGACCAGGCCGCCTGCCGTCAGGTCGAACTGGCCCTCGGCGATAAGGCGGGGCAGTTGCGGGGTGAGGGCGAAACGGCCGATGCCCATGGCCATCATCAGGGCCACGGCGCTGGCCAGCAGTTGCACGAAGGGCGACATGGAGGCGTCTCCTGCTCGAATGGTTGCGATGGATGGCAGGGTAGGGCGGATTGACTTTCAATAAAATTGAATAATGATGATCAAGTTGTTCTGTTCTGGAGAATGATATGGAGTTCAGCCAACTGCGTATCTTCCTGGCCGTGGCCGAGGAAGGTTCGATCACCCGCGCCGCCGAGCGCCTGCACCGCGTACCGTCGAACCTGTCGACGCGCCTACGCCAACTCGAGGAGCAGCTGGGCGTGGAGCTGTTCCTGCGTGAGCGCCAGCGCCTGCAACTGTCGCCTGCGGGCAAGGTACTACTGGATTACGCCAACCGCCTGTCGGCCCTGCGTGACGAAGCGATGGCCGCCGTGCAAGGCGGGCAGCCGGCCGGTGATTTTGTGCTGGGTACCATGTACAGCACGGCGGCGATCCATTTGCCGGCGCTGCTGGCGCGTTATCACCAGGCCTACCCGGCAGTGAACCTGCAGGTCCAGGCAGGCCCCAGCGGCGACTTGCTCGAGGGGCTGCTCAGCCATCGGCTCGATGCCGCATTGGTGGATGGTCCGCCAAGCCTGGCCGGGCTGGATGGCGTGCCCTTGTGTGAGGAAGAGCTGGTACTGATCACCAGCCCCGAGCATCCGCCAGTCAGCAGCGCCCGGGATGTGGCTGGCAGGGCGGTGTTCACCTTCCGCCAGGGGTGCTCCTACCGTATGCGCCTGGAGGCTTGGTACGCCCATGCCCACACGCCCATGGGGCGGGTGATGGAGATCGAGTCGTACCAGAGCATGCTGGCCTGTGTGATCGCCGGCGCCGGGGTGGCGCTGATGGCGCAATCGATGCTCGACAGCCTGCCGGGGCGTGACCGGGTGCGTGCCCATCGCTTGCAAACACCATTCGATCAGGCGGTCACCTGGTTGATGTGGCGCCAGGGCATGCGTGGGGCCAATCTGCAGGCGTGGATCGAACTGCAACAAAGCGAAACGATTGACCGACCGTCGGAAGCTGTCGCCTGCGCTTGATCCGGGTCAAAATCGCCCATATCTGTAAGAACAGAGGCATGCGCAATACAGGACATCGGACTATGATCTGTATGACGCATCGCAGGATTGATTGACCGTGAGGCTGAACCCGTCAAGGGGGCATTATGAACGAACGCATGTACAACTGGCTCCACGACCTGGCCGTCGCCCTGGGCTTGCTCCCGCCACCCCTACAGCCGGTGCCGATCCCTACCGACGAAGAACAGCGCAAGCGCCAGCCGCGTCGTCGCTGATACACCCTCAATGCAAAAGGCCGCCGCATCGACAAGATGCGGCGGCCTTTTGCATTGAGGGTGCAGCTAATTGCGGGGCAAGCCCGCTCCCACAAGGTCTGATGTGGGAGCGGGGTTGGCGTCAGGCCAGGTTGACTGCCGCAGCCGGCTTGCGCGACGCCAGGCTGACCACCACGAAGCTCACCAGGCCGATCGCCAGGCTGTAGTAGATCGGCGTGTTGGCCTCCAGACCATCCTTGAACATGAAGAACAGCGCGGTGACAAAGCCCAGCGACATGCTGGCGATGGCCCCGGCGGTGGTCGCGCGCTTCCAGAAGATCGCGCCGATCAGCGGGATCAGCATGCCGCCCACCAGCAGGTTGTAGGCCAGGGTCAGGGCGCTGATTACATCGTTCACCGCCAGGGCGATGCCCAGTACCACCAGGCCGGTCAGCAGGGTGAACAGGCGGTTGACGCCCAGGCTCGACTGCTTGCCGCCGCGCAGCTTGGGCAGCAGGTCTTCGGTCAGGGTGGTCGAGGCGGCCAGCAGGCCGGCACTGGCGGTGGACATCATCGCGGCCAGGGCAGCGGCCATCAGCAGGCCACGGATACCTTCAGGCAACTGGCCCTTGATCATTTCGGCAAAGGCGTTGTTCGGGTTGGCCAGGTCTGGCATCAGCACATGGGCGGCCATGCCGATCAAGGCGCAGGCCAGGCCGTACAGCACGCAGTAGACACCAGCGGTGGTACCGGCGCGCTGGCAGACTTTCTCGTCACGGGCGGTGAACACCCGCTGCCAGATGTCCTGGCCGATCAGGATGCCGAAGAAGTAGATCAGGAAGTAGGTGATGATGGTGTCCCAGCCGATGGTGGTCCAGCTGAAGCTGGCCGCCGGCAACTTGGCCACCAGCACGTCCCAGCCGCCGGCCTTGTACAGGCACACCGGCAACAGGATGAACATCAGGCCCACGGTCTTGATCACGAACTGGACGATGTCGGTCAGGGTCAGCGACCACATGCCGCCAATGGTCGAGTACACCACTACCACGCCGCCGCCGAACAGCAGCGCCAGCCAGAACGGCACGTCGAGCAATACCTGCAGCACGGTGCCCATGGCCAGGGTCGAGGTCACGCCGATCATCAGCGCATAGGCCAGCATGATGACCGCACTGGCCTGGCGCGCCATGGGGTTGTAGCGACGCTCCAGCACTTGGGTGACGGTAAAGATCTTCAGGCGCAGCAGGGGTTTGGCGAGGAACAGGTTCAGGGCGATGATGCCCAGGCCCAAGGCTGCGCACAGCCAGAAGCCAGAGATGCCATGGACATAACCCAGGCGCACGGTGCCGACGGTGGAGGCGCCGCCCAGCACGGTGGTGGCCATGGTGCCCATGTACAGGGTCGGGCCCAGGTTGCGTCCGGCCACCAGGTAGTCTTCGTGGGTTTTCGCACGGCGCATGCCGTAGTAGCCGAGGCCGAGCATGCCGACGGCATAGATCAGTACAACGATGATGTCCAAGGCCATTGGGGGTCTCCCGATTATCTTTATTATGGCGAGATCGACCGCCGTCGCTTCTCACGGCGCCCGGCGGTCCTGTCTTGTGTCGGCGGGCCTCAATGGCCCTCCCGGATGGCTCCTGCCGGGGTGTTTCTATGGCTCGACGGGTTGTTGTGGGAGCGGGCTTGCCCCGCGATCGCTATCGCGGGGCAAGCCCGCTCCCACAAGCCTTCATTCCAATCAGCGGCGTACTACCCCTGGCAGCACGCAGAGCATTTCGAACAACAGGTTGGCGCCCAGCAGCGAGGTGTTGCCGGTGGTGTCATAAGGTGGGGAGACTTCGACCAGGTCACAGCCGATCAGGTCCAGGCCGTGGCAGCCGCGGATGATCTCCATCGCCTGGATGGTGGTCAAGCCGCCGATTTCCGGCGTGCCGGTACCCGGTGCCCAGGCCGGGTCGATGCCGTCGATGTCGAAGGACAGGTAGACCGGGCCACCACCGACTTTCTCACGCACTTCGGCCATCAGCGGTTCCAGCGATTTGTGCCAGCACTCTTCGGCCTGGACAACGCGGAAGCCCTGGCGGCGGCTCCAGTTGAAGTCGTCGGCGGTGTAGCCCTGGGCGCGCAGGCCGATCTGCACCACGCGATCGCAGTCGAGCAGGCCTTCCTCCACGGCGCGGCGGAAGGTGGTGCCGTGGGCGATCTTCTCGCCGAACATGTGGTCGTTGACGTCGGCGTGGGCGTCGATGTGCACCAGGCCGATCTTGCCGTGCTTCTTGTGCAGCGCGCGCAGGATCGGCAGGGTGATGGTGTGGTCGCCGCCCAGGGTCAGCGGGATGACGTTGTGCTCGACGATCTCGTCGTAGGCTTCTTCGATGATGCGCACGGCGTCGAGCAGGTTGAAGGTGTTGATCGCCACGTCACCGATGTCGGCTACCGACAGCGAGTCGAATGGGGCGGCGCCGGTGGCCATGTTGTACGGGCGGATCATCACCGACTCGGCGCGAATCTGCCGTGGGCCGAAGCGGGTGCCCGAGCGCAGCGAGGTACCGATGTCCAGCGGCACGCCGATGAAGGCGGCGTCCAGGCCTTGGGCGCTTTGCAGGTGGGGCAGGCGAAGCATGGTGGCGATGCCGCCGAAACGCGGCATTTCGTTGCCGCCCAGTGGTTGGTGGAGAGTCTTGTCCACGGTGGGCCTCATCAGTCGGTCGATTGTTATGTTTGTTCGAACCTGTGCCGCCGCGCGCCTCGAACAACGATGGGGGGCGGCGGGCAGGGACATTTCGCCGCAGTCTGCGCAAGGTAGTGCTTCGGAAGAATCGCTACCGACAAATACTTACTTCAGGAATTTCTGAACTATCCGCCTGAAGGCGCGTTAGACTCTGACGATTTCCAGCCCGCGGAACCCTCGCCCCATGGCCTCATCGCTGCCCGACCTGAAACTGCTGCGCATCTTCGCCAGCGTGGTGCGCCACCAGGGGTTCGCCAACGCCCAGCGCGACCTCAACCTGTCGACGTCGGCCATCAGCACCTACATGAGCCAGTTGGAGGGCGCCCTGGGTATCGTCCTCTGCCACCGTGGCCGTGGTGGTTTCAGCCTGACCAGCAAGGGCGAGCTGTTCCATCAGGAGACCCTGCGCCTGCTCGGCGAACTGGATGGTTTCGAGCAGTACGCGGCGGCGCTCAAGGGCGAGCTGCGCGGCACCCTCAACCTCGGGGTGATCGACTCCACGGTGGGTGATCGCGCCTTGCCGCTGGCCGAGGCCATCGGTGCCTACAGCCAGGAGCACCCAGGGGTGCACCTGCACCTGTCGGTTTCCAGCCCTTACGAATTGCAGCTGGGCGTGCAGGACAACCGCCTGGACCTGGCCATCGGCGCCTTTTCTTCGCGCATGAGCGGCCTGGTGTACCAGCCGCTGTACCGCGAGCAGCACTGGCTGTACTGCAGCAGTCGCCACTCGCTGTTCGCCGAGCGGCGCATCCCGGAGCCGGTGATCACCCAGCAGCGTATGGTCGGGCGCGGTTACTGGAGTCAGGCCGAGTTGGCCCGCCACGGCTTCAAGCACAGTGCGGCGACGGTGGAGAGCATGGAGGCGCAGCTGATTCTGATTCTCTCCGGCGCCTACATCGGCTACCTGCCCGAGCACTACGCCCAGGCCTGGGTCGACAAGGGCGACTTGCGGGTATTGTCGCCGGCCACCTTCGGTTACCAGGCGCCGTTCTCGTTGATCATCCGCCGCGGCCGCAGCCGGGAACCCTTGATCCAGACGTTCCGCGACCTGCTCAAGAGCCAGCTCAACGTTGGCTGAACAATGTCGTTTTCAGCTCATTCCGTCAGGTAGGTAAAAATTCCTGCAAAACTTGACCACTGACGTGATGGCCTTCTGCTAAACATCTACTTGCTTTGATGAATTTCCCACTCATCTGGATAAGCAAGGGATCGCCAGCGATGCGCATGAATTTGCCCGTCACCGAACACGAAAGAACCTTTCCCAACCACCAGCGGCTGATTTCCACCACCGACCTCAACAGCCGCATCACCTACTGCAACGACGCATTCGTGGCCATCAGCGGTTTCACCTACGACGAACTCGTCGGCCAGACGCACAATCTGGTGCGTCACCCGGACATGCCGCCGGCAGTCTTCGGCCATATGTGGGACACCATCAAGCAAGGCAAACCCTGGATGGGGGTGGTCAAGAACCGCGCCAAGAACGGCGATTTCTACTGGGTTAGCGCCTATGTCACGGCGGTGTACGAGAACGGCCGCATCAGCGGCTACGAGTCGGTGCGTTCGGTGCCCACCCGCGAGCAGATCCGCCGTGCCGAAGCGCTCTACGCGCGCCTGCGCGCCGGTCGCTCGCCGGTGGCGCTGGCCGCGCGCCTGGGCCATGGCATCGGCCACGGCTGGCCGTTGATCGGTGCCGGGCTGATATCGGCCGCCGGCTATCTGTGGTTGCCCCAGTACGCCGCACTGGGGGTGCTGATGGTCAGCCTGCTGGCGGCCTGGTACCTGGTCGAGCACCGGCAGAACCAGGCCATCCGCCGCACCTTGCAGGAGCATCCCAAAGCGTTCACCAGCCCGCTGGTGGCCCTGACCTACAGCGACAACCCCGGCCTGCAGGGCCAGCTCGACCTGGCGATCCTCAGTGAAGAGGCACGTCTGCAGACCGCGCTGACCCGCCTGGTGGACGCCGGGGTCGGGGTCAAGTCACGGGCCGCGCAGTCCGCCGACCTGTCCGACGCCCAGGCGCAGATGCTCGACCGCCAGCGCAGCGAAACCGACCAGTCGGCCACTGCCATCGCGCAGATGGCGGCGACCATCCAGCAGGTCACCCATAACGTGCAGAGCACTGCCCATGCCGCCAGCGACGCCGACCAGCTGGCCCAGCAGGGCAGCGACCTGGCCCAGCAGAGCCTGCGTGCGATGGGCAGCATGAGCGAGGCGGTGAGTGATATCGGCCAGGCGGTCAATGCCCTGGCCGAGCAGACCCAATCGATTGGCAGCGTGGTGGACGTGATCACCTCGATTGCCGAGCAGACCAACCTGCTGGCGCTCAACGCCGCGATCGAAGCCGCTCGTGCCGGCGAGCAGGGCAGGGGCTTTGCCGTGGTCGCCGACGAGGTCCGTTCGCTGGCCCAGCGTACCCGAGCCTCCACCGAGGAGATCCACCACATCATCGCCGGCCTGCGCACAGGGGCCGACCGTGCGGTGGCCAGTGCCAGCCGCGGCCAGCAGATCTCCAGCGACAGCGTGCACAGTGTCGAGGCGGTGCAGGAGGCGTTGTCCGGCATTGCCCAGGCGGTCAGCCGCATCACCGGCATGAGCCAGCAGATGGCCACGGCGTCCGAGCAGCAGAGCCACGTGGCCGAAGACATCAACCAGCAGATCGTGCGCATTGCCCAGCTGTGTGATGAAAGTGCCGGGCAAGCCAGGCAGGGAGCCGAGATCAGCCAGGACCTGGAGCGCATGGCGGAGTACCTGCATAGCCTGGCGGAGCGGTTCAACCGCTGAGTGTGCGTGGATCGTGGGGCCGCGTTGCGGCCCTTTCGCGACACAAGGCCGCTCCTACAGGGGAGCGCATAGCCCTGTAGGAGCGGCCTCGTGTCGCGATGGCCCGCAACGCGGGCCCAGGATTCCCGCCTGGACACCACCCTGTGGCAAACTGCGCGCCCTCAAGGAGCCCGCTATGCCCAGACCCCACTGCGATCGTTGCCAGCGCCCGCTCGCCCATTGCCTTTGCCCGCTGATCCCCAGCCTCGCCAGCCGTACTCGGGTGGTCGTGCTGCAGCACCCCAGCGAAACGTCGCATGCGCTCAATACCGCGCGCCTGGCAGTCCTCGGGCTGATCAATGCCGAACTGCGGGTGGGCGAGGTATTCGATGACCTCGAAGCATTGCTGGCTACACCGGGGTATCGGCCGGTACTGCTGTTCCCCGGCGACGCTGCCGAGGTTCTGGGTAGCTATGGCGAAGGCAGCGAGCTGCCCCTGCTGTTGATCGTCCCCGACGGCACCTGGCGCAAGGCGCGCAAGATGCTCTACCTGAACCCACTGCTGGACACGCTGCCGCGGGTGACGCTGGGTGATATGACGCCCTCACGCTATCGGCTGCGCAAGGCGCCGGAACCGGGCGCGTTGTCGACCATCGAGGCGGTGGTGCAGGCGTTGAATGCGCTGGAAGGGGCGAGCCGGTTCGATCCGGTGTTGCGACCTTTCGAGGCCCTGATCGAGGGGCAGATCAGGGCGATGGGGCTGGAGACATTCGAGCGTAATCACGGCACGGGATCAGACTAGTTCGAGATTCATGCCTCGATCGAGCCGCATCGAGCTTGGTGCGCGCTTGAAATCCCTTGGAAGCGCACGGGACCAGCCGACGGCTTGCTGGCTGATCCCACACCCATGTAGGTCGCACGTTTCGATCAGCGTTCGCGCAATGCTTCTGTCCGTGCCTTCAAGACCGGCTTCAACAGGTAGTCGAGCACGCTCTTCTGCCCGGTGATGATATCCACCGTGGCCACCATCCCCGGGATGATCAGCAACGGCTTGTTATCCCCGCCCAGGTGGTTCTTGTCGGTGCGTACCTGGATCAGGTAGAACGCGTTGCCCTTGTCATCGGTGACGGTGTCCGCACCGATCAGCTCCAGCTTGGCCTTGAGCCCGCCGTAGATGGTGTAGTCATAGGCACTGAACTTGACCATCGCCGTCTGCCCCGGGTGCAGGAACGCCACATCCTGTGGCCTTACCTTGGCCTCGATCAGCAGGTTGTCCTCGATCGGCACGATCTCCACCAGATCGCTGCCGGGCTGTACCACGCCGCCGATGGTGTTGACCTTGAGCAGCTTGACGATGCCGTGCACCGGCGACACCACGGTGGTGCGGTTGACCCGGTCGTCAATGGCGATGCTGGTGGCTGTGATCTTCGACAGCTCAGTGCGTTTGTCGTTGAGCTCCTTGGCCGCCTCGGAGCGGAAGGTGGCGTCGGACTCCTGGATCTTGCTGCGGATCTCGGCCACGGCCGCTTCGGCGCGGGGGATCGCCAGGCTGGTGGCATTGAGCTGGCCGCGGGCTTCGACGGTGCGCTGCTTGAGGCGCAGGATTTCCACCGGTGAGATGGCGCCCTTGCTGACCAGCGGCGCCGACATGTCCAGTTCCTGTTGCAACAGGCCCAGCGCCGAGCGGTATTGCTCGACCTTGGAGCGGAATTCGGCGAGCTCCTGGGTCTTCTGCCGCAGTTGTTCGTTGAGGGTCTGTTTCTCGCTGGCCAGGCGACGCTGGCGCGAGTCGTACAGGGCCGCTTCGTCCTCGGCCACTTGCGGGGCTTTGTCGCGCACGTCCTGCGACAGCACGAACGGGCGGCCCTCGGCTTCAGCCGACAAGCGCTCGACCTGGGCGGTAAGGGCGTAGCGGTCGGCTTCGCTTTCGCCCTTGTTCGACTTGAACCGGGTGTCGTCCAGGCGCAGCAGGGTGGCGCCCTTGTCGACCATCTGGCCTTCACGCACGAAGAGCTCGGTGACGATACCGCCTTCGAGGTTCTGCACCACCTGCACCTTGCTCGACGGGATGGCCTTGCCTTCGCCGACCGTGACCTCGTCGAGCACGGCGAAGTTGGCCCAGACCAGGGCCACCAGCAGCAGGATGGCGGCCAGCCACACGGTCAGGCGCGACAGGCTGGGTGAATCCTGCAAGGTGGCGCCGGCGAGCTCTGGCAGGTAATCGCGTTCAGCGTGCCGTTCGGTGCCTTGGAGGTAGCTGCGTACGCTGTGGAAAATGGACATCTGCTGCCTCCGATGGAGAGTGGAGAGCCTGTGGGAGCGGGTTTACCCGCGAATGCGGCAGTGGCCCAGCTGACGCTTTCGCGGGTGAACCCGCTCCCACAGCGATGGTGTTGTGCTTGCTGACCTACAAAGCCGAACCGATTCGGCCCTTGCGCAGTGCATCGATCACCGCATCTTTCGGCCCGTCGGCGACGATCTTGCCGTTGTCCAGCACCAGCAGCCGGTCCACCAGGCTGAGCATCGAGGTGCGGTGCGTGACCAATAGCAGTGTCTTGCCCGGTACCCAGTTCGCCAGGCGCTGGCGCAGTTGTTCCTCACTGCTGTTGTCCATGTGGCTGGTGGGTTCGTCGAGGATCAGGATCGGTGGTTCCAGCAATAGAGCCCTGGCCAGCAGCACGGCCTGGCGCTGGCCACCGGAGAGCAGTTGGCCGCGTTCGCCCACCGGGCGCTCGAAACCTTGCGGGTGCTGTCGGGCGAGGTCACTGACGCCGGTCAGCTCGGCCACTTCGAGCATGCGTGCATCGCTGACATGCCGCGCACCGAGGGTGAGGTTGTCGCGCAGGCTGCCGGCCAGCAGCGGCAGATCATGGGCGACGTAGCCGACCTGGTTGCGCAGGTCGGCAATGTCCAGTTGGCGCAGGTCGAGGTTGTCCAGCAGTACCTGGCCCTCGTCGGGGTGATGGAAGCCCATCAGCAGCCGCGCCAGAGTGCTCTTGCCCGAGCCGCTGCGGCCAATGATGCCGATGCGCTCGCCCGCTTTGAGGGTGAAACTCACGTCGTTGAGGGCTGGGGCAGCCTGGCCCGGGTAGCGGAAGGTGACGTGGCTGATGCTCACGCCGCCGTGCAGCGTGGTGTGTTCGAGCGCCAAACGGTCCGCCTGGCGTTCCTGCGGCAGGCTCATCAGCGCATCGGTGCTTTGCATGGTCAATTGCGCCTGCTGGTAGCGGGTGATCAACCCGGCAATCTGGCCCAGCGGGGCAAGCACGCGACTGCCCAGCATGTAGCTGGCAACCAGGGCGCCAACGCTGAGGTTGCCGGCGATGATGCTGTACACGCCGGCGACTATGGTGGCCATGCCGCAGAACTGCTGGATGAACAGCGTACCGTTGGTGGCCAGTGACGACAGATTGCGGGCGTGGGCGTCGAGGCGGGTGATGGCGCCGTTGGTGTGCTCCCACTGGTACTGGCGCTCGCTTTCGGCGCCGCAGGCCTTGAGGGTTTCCAGGCCGCCGAGGGTTTCGATCAACAGGGCCTGGCGCACGGCGCCAAGGCTCAGGCTCTTTTGCACGGTGTCGCGCAGGCGCACCTGGATCAACAGCGCCAGGCCCATGGCCACCGGGAAGGCGATCAGCGGGATCAGCACCAGCCAGCCGCCCAGCAGGCCGATCACCAGCAGCATCAGCGCGACGAAGGGCAGGTCGATGATGCTGGTCAGCGTCACGGCGGTGAGGAATTCGCGCAGGCCCTGGAAATCGTGGATGCTCTGGGCGAAACCACCGATGGTGGCCGGGCGGGCTTTCATGCTCATGCCGGTGATGCGTTCGAACAAGGTGGCGGACAGGATCAGGTCGGTCTTCTTGCCGGCCTGGTCCAGCAGATGGGCACGGACCATGCGCAGCACCAGCTCGAAGGCGGTGCCGATGAACAGGCCGGCGACCAGTACCCACAAGGTCGACAACGCCTGGTTGGGAACCACGCGGTCGTAGGTCTGCATGACGAACAGCGGCACCATCAGCCCCAGCAGGTTGATCAGCAGGCTCGCCAGCAGTGCGTCGCCGTACAACCAGCGGGAATGGCGCAAGGTGTCGCGGAACCAGGCGTTGACCCTCGGAATCAGCGGAGCACGGACGTCCTCCAGGGTGTGTCGGGGGCGGGCGAACAGCGCCTGGCCGCTGTAGGCTTCGGCCAGTGCCTCGCGCGCGACCCATTGTTCACCGCCTTCGGCTTCGCACGGCAGCAGCAACGCCCGGCCGTCGTCCCCCCAACGTTGCAGCACGGCGCTGCGGCCATCGTTGAGGATCAACAGCACGGGCAAGTTGAGTGGCGAGATGGCGTCCAGCGTGCGCTGCAGCACCCGCGCCTGTAACCCGGCACGGGCGGCGGCGCGCGGCAGCAGCGCCAACCCCAGGCGCTGCTCGGCCAGCGGCAGGCCGCTGCACAGGCTGGCGCGGCTGGCCGGGCAGCCATGCAGCTTGCACAGGATCAGCAAGCCATCGAGCAACGGATCATCCACATCCAGGCGCGGTTGGGTGCTTTGCATGCTGGTCACGATGGCCTACTCCTGCCGCGGTGGACGCAAAAGATCCCTGTGTGTTTGTTGCTTAGCGCATGTCGGGCAGCCTGGCCTCGTTACGCACTTCGCTCTTGGCGATGGCCTCCGGCGGCAGCGAGATGCGTTGTTTGCCCAGCAGCTCACCCATGGTCGCCAGTACCCGGTACATCGAGAACTCCTCGGTGTAACGCACCTCGGTGTAGCGGCGGTTGGCGTTGTACAGCTCGTTTTCGCTGTCGAGCAGATCGAGCAGGGTACGTTGGCCGAGGCCGAACTGGTCCTGGTAGGCGGCGCGCACGCGCTGGGTGGTTTCGGCGTACTCACGTGCGGTGGGGGTCTGCTTGCGCGCGTTGTTCATGGCGTTCCAGGCCAGCCCGAGGTTTTCGTTGAGCTCGCGCAGTGCGTTGTTGCGGATGTCCATGGCCTGGTTGATCTTGTGGGCATCGGATTGCAGGCGGGCCTTGTCACTGCCCCCGCGGAAGAGGTTGTAGCTGAGCTCGACGCCAGCCTGCCAGTCGTTGTTGTCGTGGCCCTTCTGGCCTGCGATGTTGTTGTTGGCGCCGGTGGCCAGTACCGCGTCCAGGCGCGGATAGAAGGGCGACTTGGCCACTTCGTACTGTTGCTCGGCGGACTTGATGTCCGCTTGTGCCGACTTGAGGTAGGGGTTGTTCTCGAGCATGCCCTGGCGGGCATCCTGCAGGGTCCCTGGCATTTCGCCCTTGATCGTGACCGGCGTTTCCAGCTCGTCGGGCACGCGCCCGACCACGCTGTAGAAGTTGGTTTCGGCGTCTGCCAGATCGACTTCGGCGGTGTCCAGGTTGTTTTCGGCCAGGGCGCGACGGGCGCTGGACTGGTCGAGGTCGGCATTGCTGCCCACGCCACGCTCGCTGCGCAGGCCGATCTGGTCATTGACCCGCAGGTGGGCCTGCAGGTTGTTCTTGGCCAGGGTCACCAGCTCGCGGCGCTTGAGCACTTCGAGGTAGACCTCGATGGCGCGCAACGCCACGGTCTCGGCGGTGGCCTGGGTGTAGTAAGCACGGGAGTTGGCCACCGCTTCGGTGCGGCCGACCTCGTTGGCGGTGTTGAAACCGTCGAACAGCATCTGCCGCAGGCGCAGTTCGGACTGGGTGTAGCTGAGGGTTTCCTTGTTGTGGTTGCGCGTACCGTCCGGGTTGAAACCGCGGGTGTTGGTGTTGTCCGAGCGCTGGCGGCCATAGCCGCCCACCAGGTCGACGGTTGGGTAGTAACCCCCGCGGGCGAACTTCACATCCTCGTCGGCCGACAGCCGGCTGTTACGGCTGGCGCTGATCTGCGGATGCTGGTCCACGGCACTCTGCACGGCTTCGGTGATGGACATCGCCTGAGAATTGGCACAAACCATGGCCAATAGAATCGCACTGGTGAGGGGGGGTAACGTGCGCATGGGGTACTTCTCCCTGGTCTCTAAAAAGTCCTGCGATCGCCAATAAAATGACGAAATATTAGAATCAAACCGTTTCAGGTTTGTAACAACAGAGCTAAGAACATTTAACGCGCGAACTAAGAAGAATTTCTCATAAGGTATATGCGAAAAAAAACTTATGCGGTCTAAAGAAACCACGACATTGTTTTATCCAGGTGGCTCGGCGAACTGGCTGGGATAGGCGGTTTTCGGGCTTTGCAGAAAGTTCTAGATTTTTTGCGGATAAGCAGTACGGGGAGGACGGCGAAAGCGGAATTTGGCGACAATAAATTGGCATTTATTCATGGCCATTGCCTATCACCGCTATCGCAGCAGTAGTCACATGGAGGGTGATTCCCGCGTATGTGACAGTAACGGTCCGGCAAACAGCTTATACGGAACGTTGCACGAGTTACCCGGCATGCCTTGATCTGCGAAAAGCCCATCGGCAGGGGAGGCGTGCATTCATGGCCAGATTAGTCGGCGTGGTCAGCAAAGTGGTTGGCCAGGTTTTCGCGGTGGGGGACGACGGCCATCGGCGGTTGCTGGTGGAAGGCGACCGCCTGTTTGCCGGTGAGCAGCTGGAAACGGGGGATGCCAGTGCCGTGGCAGTGCGCCTGCAAAACGGTGCCGAACTCACACTGGGCCGCGACAGCAGCCTGCAGATGACCCCGGAGCTGTTGGCCAATCACGCGCCCCATGTGCATACCCCCGACCTGCAACCGAGCGAGGCGCAACTCAGTGATGTCGAGCGCTTGCAGAAGGCCATCGCTGCGGGTGCCGACCCGACCGAGGAAGCCGAGGCCACTGCGGCGGGTGGTAACCCCGGTGGTGTGGCAGGCGCGTTGGGTGGCGGGCACAGTTTCGTGATGTTGTCCGAGGTGGCAGCGCGAGTCGCCCCGACCATCGGTTTCCCGACGGCAGGTTTCAACGGTATCCCCGAGCTGGCCAATCTTTACCTGGGCGAGCGGGACATCGACGGCAACGACAGTGGGGCATTGAATCCGCTTGTGCCACCTCCAGCCAGCCCGCCGGATCACCCGGTCACCCTCAAGGGCCTGGAGGTCGAGCCGGGTGAGCTGACCGTGAACGAAGCCAACCTGCCCCAGGGCAGCGCGGACAACCCGGCGGCATTGACGCAAAACGGCAGTTTCAACGTGGTGGCGCCGGATGGGGTATACAACCTCAGTGTCGGCGGCATCAACGTGGTTACCGCCGGTGTGGTGACCGGTGTGGGGCAGTCCATCGTCACCGGCCTTGGCAATATCCTCACCATCATCGGCTACAACCCGGCCACGGGCGTGGTCAGCTACAGCTACACGCTGCAGAGTAATGAAAGCCATCCCAACGGCGATGGCACCAACAGCCTGATGGAACACTTCCCGGTCAGCGTCACCGACAGCAACGGTAGCCATGCCAGCGGCAGCCTTGATGTGAACATCGTCGACGATGTGCCCAAGGCCAATGCCGACTTCGCCCATGTCACCGAGGGCGGCATCATCAGCGACAACGTGCTGGGCAACGACGTCAAAGGCGCCGATGTGCGCGGTGACGGCCAGTATGTGGTCGGGGTGCGAGCAGGCGACGATACGTCGAGTGCTGCGCACGGTAATCTAGGTGACCCGATCTACGGCCAGTACGGCTACCTGACTCTGGATGCCCAGGGTAATGCCACTTATCACGCCAACCCTAACCAGGACCTGCCACCATGGGCGACGGACACCTTCGTCTACACCATCCGTGATGCCGATGGCGACGAGAGCACCACGACCATCTCGGTCAAGGTGCTGGACAGCAAGCTGGTCGCTGGCGCAGACAGCGAAGTGACGGTCTACGAGAAAGCCCTGGACCTGACCAAGGACGGCAACGACCTGGCCGGTGGCAACGTRGTGGGGAGCGATCCGCACTCCAGCGCMGAAACAGCGTCGGGTTCACTGGCCAATGCAGTCACCGGTGGTGTCGGTGCATTGACCTTCACCCTGRTCGGCAATGCTGYCGGCCAATACGGCCAGATCCTGCTGAACACCGATGGCAGCTACACCTACACCCTGACCTCGGCGCCGAACTCGCCGAACCATGTCAACGATGGCCCGAACGTGATCACCGAAAGCTTCACCTACCAGGTGAAGGATTCGCTGGGCAACACTACCACCAGTACCATCGTGATCAGCATCGTCGATGACGTGCCCAAGGCCAATGCCGACTTCGCCCATGTCAGCGAGGGCGACAGCATCAGCGGCAATGTGCTGGACAACGACGTCAAAGGCGCGGATGTGCGCGGTGATGGCCAGTATGTGGTCGGAGTGCGAGCAGGCGACGATACGTCGAGTTCTGCGCACGGTAATCTAGGTGACCCGATCTACGGCCAATACGGCTACCTGACCCTGGATGCCCAGGGCAACGCCACCTATCACGCCAATCCCAACCAGGACCTGCCGCCATGGGCGACGGACACTTTCGTCTACACCATCCGTGATGCCGATGGCGACGAGAGCACCACGACAATCTCGGTCAAAGTGCTGGATAGCAAGCTGGTCGCCGGCACCGACAGCGAAGTGACGGTCTACGAGAAAGCCCTGGACCTGACCAAGGATGGCAATGACCTGGCCGGTGGCAACGTAGAGGGAAGCGACCCGCATTCCAGCGCCGAAACAGCATCCGGTTCGCTGACTGATGCGGTCACCGGTGGCGTGGGTGCATTGACCTTCACCCTGGTGGGCAATGCTGCAGGCCAATACGGCCAGATCCTGCTGAACACCGATGGCAGCTACACCTATACCCTGACCTCGGCGCCGAACTCGCCGAATCATGTCAACGACGGCCCGAACGTRATCACCGACAGCTTCACCTAYCAGGTGAAGGAYTCRCTGGGCAACACCACCACCAGCACCATCGTGATCAGCATCGTCGACGATGTGCCCAAGGCCCATTGCGATTTCGCCCATGTCAGCGAGGGCGACAGCATCAGCGGCAACGTGCTGGCCAACGATGTGATCGGCGCCGATGTCCGCGGCGACGGCCAGTATGTGGTGGGTGTACGCGCCGGTAACGACACCTCTACCTCGGCCAGCGGTCATTTAGGTGACCCGATCTACGGCCAATACGGCTACTTGACCCTGGATGCCCAGGGCAACGCCACCTACCACGCCAACCCCAACCAGGATCTGCCGCCATGGGCGACGGACACCTTCGTCTACACCATCCGTGATGCCGATGGTGACGAGAGCACCACGACCATTTCGGTCAAGGTGCTGGACAGCAAGCTGATGGCGTCCGAGGACAACGACGTCACTGTGTATGAAAAGGCGCTGGACCTGCATAAGGACGGCAATGACCTCGCGGCCGGCAGCGTCGTGGGCAGCGACCCTGGGTCGACCGGCGAGACGGCGTCCGGCAGCCTGGTCGGGTCGGTCACCGGCGGCTCCGGCGCCTTGACCTACAGCCTGGAAAGCAATGCGACAGGACAGTACGGGCAGCTACTGCTCAAGGCTGACGGTTCCTACACCTACACCCTGACCTCTGCACCGAAAACTCCGGGCGGGGCCAACGATGGTGCCAACACGGTGGTGGAACACTTCACCTACAAGGCCACCGACGCACAGGGCAACAGTGTCACCAACACCATTGCCATCAACATCGTCGACGACGTGCCCAAGGCTGAGTGCGCAGTGCGCAGCATCACCCCCGGCCAGGTGGATTCCAATATCCTCCTGGTGATCGATGTCTCCGGCAGCATGGCCTGGGATTCCGGCGTGAATGGCCTGAGCCGGCTGGACCTGGCCAAGCAGGCGATCAACACGCTGTTGGACAAGTACGACGCGATGGGCGACATCAAGGTGCAGATCGTCACCTTCTCCAGCGGCGCCACCCAGCAGGCGCAGACATGGGTATCGATCGGCGAGGCCAAGAACCTGATCGCCGGGCTCCATGCCGACGGCGCGACCTACTACGACTCGGCAGCCACCAAGGCCCAGCAGGCGTTCGCCACCAGCGGCAAGCTCGAAGGTGCACAGAATGTCAGTTACTTCTTCTCCGACGGTGAGCCGAGCTCGGGCCACGGCATGACCTCCTCGCATGAAACCACGTGGGAGTCGTTCCTAGACCAGAATGGCATCAAGGCCTACGCCATCGGTATGGGCAATGGCGTCAACGAGGGCAATCTCGACCCGCTGGCCTACGATGGCAGCAGCCATGTCGATACCCAGTCGGTGGTGGTCACCGACCTCAACCAGCTCGGTGCGGTGCTCTCGGGCACGGTGCAGGGCGCACCGATCACCGGCAGCCTGATGAGTGGTGGCGACTTCGGTGCCGATGGTGGCTTCATCAAAGCCCTGATGGTGGACGGCACCACCTATGGCTTCGATCCGAAAGCCAACGGCGGGCAGGGCGGTTACACGGTCAGTGGCGGGGTGGACAAGGCGTCGTTCGATACCCTCAGCAACAGCCTCACCATCAAGACCAGCCTGGGCGGCACCCTGCTGGTGAACATGGACAACGGTGAATTCACCTACACACCACCCAAGGACAACGGCGGCCAGGTGGAGAAATTCACCTTCACCGCCAGCGACAACGACGGTGATACCAGCACCGCCACCCTGACGGTGAACATCAACGGCAACCATGCACCGATCGCCGGCGCGGACCACATCATCACCAATATCAGCGGTCCCAGCATCAGCGTGCCGGCCGAAGCGCTGCTGGCCAACGACAGCGATGCGGACCACGATCGTCTGAGCGCGGCGCCGATCACCTTCGACACCGGCTTCGCCGACAAAGGCGCGGGCTTCACCCCGGGCGTCCAGGCGCAGACCTTGTACATGGACGGCACCAAGGACCGCGCCGAGAACCAGTTCCGCAGCCTGGCACGCAGCGAGTTCACCAGCCAGTCGGGCAGCATGACCGCGGCACTGGTGGTGGCGGGCTACCTCGGGCTGATCAGCAACAGCAATGCCAACGACGAGGACACTTTCACCGTCACCCTGCGCAAGGGCGAAACCCTCACCCTCGATCACGACCGCCCGGCCGGCAACCTGTTGATGGAGTGGAAGGACGCCACGGGCAGTTACCAGCCGATTGCCGATGGCCAGAGTTTCACGGCCAGCCATGACGGGGTGTACAGCATTCACCTGGTCAACACCGAGAACGCCCTGGGTAGCAGCAAGGCCGCCGAGAACTACAAGCTGAGCCTGCTGGTGGACTACAGCAACGCCAGTAACCCCGTGGTCCATGACACCTACAGTGTCAGCGACAACCATGGCGGCACGGCGACCGGCAACGTCGATATCACTTATCAGGCAGGTAATGTTCTCGAGGGCACGGGGGGAGACGATGTGCTGCTCGCCGGAGCTGGCGACAATACGCTGAACGGCGGGGCCGGCAATGACGTGCTGGTGGCCGGTGCCGGCAATGACAGCCTGCATGGCGGCGACGGCAATGACTTGCTGATCGCAGGGCCCGGCAATGACTTGCTCGATGGCGGGCAGGGCATCGACACGGTCAGTTTTGCCAAGGCCGCTGCCGGGGTGGTGGTCGATCTGGGCAACGTCGGTGCGCAGAACACCGGGGGCGCCGGTGTGGATACCCTGAACAGCATCGAGAACCTGATCGGCTCAGATTACAACGACACCTTGATCGGCAATGGCGGCGACAACGTGCTCAACGGTGGCGCTGGCAATGATGTGCTCAAGGGCGGCGACGGCAACGACACGCTGATTGGCGGCCCTGGTAATGACACCCTGACCGGCGGCAGTGGTAACGACACCTTCGTCTGGCAGAAGGGTGATAGCGGGCATGACACCGTGACCGATTTCACCCCGGGCACCGATCGCCTCGATCTCTCGCAGTTGCTACAGGGCGAGAACGCCACCAGCGCTTCGCTGGATGATTACCTGCACTTCAAGGTCAGCGGCACGGGCAGCAACGTGGTGTCGACCATCGAGGTGAGCAGCGTTGCGGGGGCGGCGCCGACCCAGACCATCGAACTGGCCGGGGTCGACCTGGCCCAGCACTATGGGGTCACGGCAGGTGCCGGCGGGCTGATCGCGGCCGGGCATGATACGGCGACCATCATCAACGGCATGCTCAATGACCATTCGTTGAAGGTAGATACGGTGTAGATGGTCTTGCGCCGCGAGGGCGTCAGCCTTCGCGGCGCAATGTCTTCTGCTTGAGAATCCAGGCACTGACCAGCACCGCGCTGGTCAGCATGAACGCCCGCGCCCAGAACAGCGGTACCAGGTAGCACGACAAGCCGATGCTCGCCCACATCAGGCCGATCGCATACACCTTGCCTTTGAGCGGGATGCCCTCGCCGCTGAGGTAGTCGCGAATCCACGGCCCGAGTTTCGGGTGGTTCACCAACCACGCGTGAAAGCGCGGCGAGCTACGGGCAAAACAGGCCGCCGCGAGCAGCAGGAAAGGGGTGGTGGGCAGTACTGGCAGGAAGATCCCCGCCACCCCCAGCGCGACGCTGAGCCAGCCGACGGCCAGCAGCAGGTAGCGCACCACGCCGATCAGTGTCGGCGTGGTTTGAGTACGGCAGGTTTTTCGTCCGGTGCGTGCTGCAGCAGGAACAGCGCGCTCAGCGCTTCGGGAATCTGCACGATCATGTCGTCCTGCAGGTTGGCATCGCTGGCGATGTCGGCGAACTCCGGCTGCTCGTCGAACAGACCCGAGCCGACCATGATCGGCAGGAGCATTTCGCTGACTTCATCCTCGGAGCTGTCGAACCAGGCCTCTTCACGCAGGAACACGCCCTCCATGAAACCGATGCACCAGCCGCGCAGGTCCGAGTCGTCCGGCTCGTCGGTCAGGTCGAGGTCGCAGGGCAGGTCGAATTCCTCTTCGCTGGCCAGCTGGCGAGCGATGTGGGCCTTGAGGGCTACCAGCGTGGCTTCGATCTCGGTGCGCTGAGCATCGCTGGTGTAGTGGGGCTCTTCAGCGAACAGCGCGTCGATCCATTCGCGCTCGGGAACCTCTTCCGAGCAGATCGACAGTGCGGTCAGGTAGCCGTGTGCGGCGACGTAGTCCAGCGCTTCTTCGTGCAGCTCATCGGCATCGAGAAAGGCTTGCAGGCGGGTCAGTTGCTCGGCGAAGGACATTACAGGGCTACCTTGGGGAATAAACGATAACGAATTCTAGCACCTTGCGGCGGCAACGGGGCAAAGGGAACGTCTGTCACCGCAGCCTGCCGTGGGCTGAGCCAGTCGGGTATACTCCGCCACTTTTCGTGTTGGGTGGCCTGTGCGGCGATCCGGCAAAAAACGCTTACGCATTTGTACGGTGCCTGGCGGATTTATCGTCCAGCCTGTGTCCAGGATGGTACGGCGATTTTGGAGTGGCAAATGCTCGAACAGGCTCAGCGCGTTCTCAAGGATGTCTTCGGTTACGACAGTTTCCGTGGGCGCCAGGCCGCGATCATCGAATGCGTGGCCAACGGCGGCGACGCCCTGGTGCTGATGCCCACCGGCGGCGGCAAGTCGCTGTGCTTCCAGGTGCCGGGGCTGCTGCGCCCGGGCCTGACGGTGGTGGTCTCGCCACTGATCGCGCTGATGGCCGACCAGGTTGCCACCCTCGACGAATTGGGGGTGGCCGCCGCGGCGCTCAACTCCTCCCTCAGTGCCGAGCAGCAGCGCGAACTGGCCGGGCGCCTGCGCCGCGGCGAGGTGAAGATGCTCTACCTGGCGCCCGAGCGCCTGGTACAGCAGCGCATGCTGGATTTTCTGCGCGACCTCGACATCTCGTTGTTCGCCATCGATGAAGCCCACTGCGTATCGCAATGGGGCCACGACTTCCGCCCCGAATACCTGCAACTGGGCCAGCTCGCCGAGCTGTTCCCCCATGTGCCGCGCATCGCCCTCACCGCCACCGCCGACATGCGTACCCGTGAGGAAATCGTCCAGCGCCTGCACCTGCAGGGCGCCGAGCGCTTCCTGTCGAGCTTCGACCGGCCGAACATCTTCTACCGCATCGTGCCCAAGGAAGCGCCGCGCAAGCAGCTGATGGCCTTCCTCGCCGAGCGCCGTGGCAACGCCGGCATCGTTTACTGCCTGTCACGCAAGAAAGTCGACGAAACCGCGGCCTTCCTCTGCGAGCAGGGCTTCCCGGCATTGCCCTATCACGCAGGCCTTGCAGCCGAAACCCGCGCCGCCAACCAGCACCGCTTCCTCAACGAGGAAGGGCTGATCATGGTCGCCACCATCGCCTTCGGCATGGGCATCGACAAGCCCAACGTGCGTTTCGTCGCCCACCTCGACCTGCCCAAGTCGCTCGAGGCCTACTACCAGGAAACCGGCCGTGCCGGCCGTGATGGCCTGCCGTCGGATGCCTGGATGGCCTACGGCCTGCAGGACATGGTCATGCTCAAGCAGATGCTGCAGAACTCCGAAGGCGACGAGCGCCACAAACGCATCGAACAGCACAAGCTCGACGCCATGCTGGCGCTGTGCGAAGAGACCCGTTGCCGCCGCCAGTCGCTGCTGGCCTACTTCGACGAAGTGCTGGAGCAGCCCTGTGGCCACTGCGACAACTGCGTAGACCAGATCCAGACCTGGGACGCCACCGAGCCTGCCCGCCAGGCACTGTCGGCGGTGTTCCGCACAGGCCAGCGTTATGGCGTCGGCCATCTGGTCGACGTGCTGCTGGGCAAGGACAACGAAAAGGTGCGCAACTTCGGCCACGAGAAACTCTCGGTATACGGCGTCGGCAAGGCGCTGGCCGAGGCCGAATGGCGCTCGCTGTTCCGCCAGCTGGTGGCCCGCGGCCTGGTGGACATCGATCTTGAAGGCTATGGCGGCCTGCGCCTGTCCGACAGCTGCCGGCCGCTGCTGCGTGGCGAGGTGAACCTGCAGCTGCGTCGCGACCTCAAGCCACAAACCGTGGCCAAGTCGTCCGGCAGCAGCGGTGGCAGCCCGGCCAGCCAGTTGGTGCGGGCCGAGGAGCGCGAGCTGTGGGAGGCGCTGCGCACCCTGCGGCGCAAACTGGCCGAAGAGCACAGCGTGCCGCCCTACGTCATCTTCCCCGACTCGACGCTGCTGGAAATGCTGCGCAGCATGCCCACCAGCCTCAGCGACATGGCCCAGGTCAGCGGCGTCGGCGCCCGCAAGCTGGAGCGCTACGGCCAGGCCTTCCTCGAAGTGCTCAATGGTGCCGGCGGCACCGAGGAGGCACCGAAAGTGGTGCTCGACCTGCGCCACGAGCTGGTCAGCCTGGCCCGCGCCGGCATGACCCCGGCGCAGATCGCTGGCCAGCTCAACTGCAGCGAGAAGAACGTCTACAGCCTGTTGGCAGAAGCCATCGGCCGACAGGAGTTGAGCCTGGAGCAGGCGCTCGACCTGCCCGAAGAGCTGATGATGGAGGTGCAGGATGCCTTCCTCGATGGCGAGGGCGAGCTGCCGCCGGTCTCGGCAGTCGCGCCGCTGTTCGGCTCACGCGTTCCCGAAGGCGTGTTGTATTGCGTGCGGGCGGCGCTGGCATCGGAGTTCGGCTTGTGATCGCTGGCATTTGTGCCATTTGCTGACCTTTGTCAGGCGATTACAGGATTATCGGATATTTCCCAAGCGCTGAACCTTGCCTCATGGGCTGGGGCATGGTTAGCTGACTAATAATTAGTTCTATTCATTGAGTTGCTTATGCCCCTGACCGACAACCAACACCGCTTCGGCATGCAGCTGGCCCAGATGTCCCGGGGCTGGCGTGCCGAACTGGACCGCCGCCTCGCCGGGCTCAATCTTTCCCAGGCGCGCTGGTTGGTGCTGTTGCACCTGGCGCGTTTCGACGATGCGCCAACCCAGCGTGAGCTGGCCCAGAGCGTCGGGGTCGAAGGCCCGACCCTGGCCCGCCTGCTCGACAGCCTGGAAAGCCAGGGCCTGGTGCGGCGTCAGGCGGTGGTGGAGGATCGTCGGGCGAAGAAGATTGTGCTGTGCCCACCGGCCAAACCGCTGATCGATCAGATCGAGACCATTGCCAATGCTCTGCGCGTGGAGCTGTTCAGCGGGGTGGATGAAGCCGATCTGGAAGTTTGCATGCGGGTACACGCCAAGATTCTCGGCAATCTCGAGAAGTCCTGAGTCGCAGCCAAATCGCGGGGCAAGCCCGCTCCCACGCAGCGTCCACAGCGTGGGAGCGGCGGTGCGCCGCTGCGACTTGCCCCGCGATGCGTTCTAGAAGGTGTGCCCCAGATTCAGGTACACCGCCTGCTCATTCGCATCGTTGGCCCCATAGCTCAGGTTGAGCGGGCCGAGCGGCGTCTCCAGCCCGAGGAAGATGCTCGCGGCATTGATGTAGCCACTGTCGAATTCATTGTCGTTGTTCCACGCCCGACCTCTCTCCAGCGACCCGCCCACGTAAAGCGGGAAGTCCAGCGGCAGGTAGGCGCGTGGCGTCAGGCGGCGGTAATAGACCATGCGCAGCAGGCTCATGTTCTGCCCGGAAATCGAGTCCTGGCGAAAGCCCGACAGCTGCCGGGCGCCGCCGAACACGAAGCTCGATGTCACCACTTCGGCATCATCCAGCGTGCGCCCGTAGCGCCCACCCAGCACCAAGGTATTCGGTCCGCTGCTGAAGGCCTTGTCCAGGTTGAACAACCACTGCCGGTAGTCCTGGTCCGAATCCAGCGATTGGTCGTACTTGCGCGCGGTCAGGCCGATTTCCTCGCCGCTGTGGGGGAAGTAGACATTGTCGAAGGTATCGTACGAGTACTTGAGCTCGTAGAAGCCCTCGTTGAAGCTGACCTTGGGCAGGCTCTGGTCGCCGATGCGCACCTCGGCCTGGCCCCAGGCCTTGCCCACGCCCAGGCGCACTTCGCCGTAGGTGCTGATCTGCCGCCCGACGTTCAGGCCAAAGCCGTAGCGCTCCAGGCGGTATTCGGCCACCGGGTCGTTGTCCAGCGTGGCCTCGACGTTCTGTGAACCGAGGTCCAGATACGGGGCGATGAAGTAGCGCGAGCCAACGTCCAGCGGCTGGTAGAACTCGCTGTACAGCTCCTGCTGGTCGCCGATCTGGGCGCGGGTCAGCCATTCGGCGCCCAGGCGGTTGATGCCGTTGACCCGGTAGCTGGCGCCCAGGTTGAAGGCGCTGTCGCCGCGCAGGTCATCGGACAGGTTCAGGCCCAGGCGCAGGTAGTCGGTACCGCCGCGCCGGCCGCGGGCCTTGATCACCAGGGTGTTGGCGTCGCCCTTGTGCACCACGCGGTATTGCACCTGGTCGAAATAGTCCAGGCCGTACAGGGTGCCCATGTCGGTCTGCAGGCGATCGAGTTGCAGCGGCTCGCCGATCGGTTGGCGGATGTAGTAACGGATCACGTCGTCGCTGACCTTGGAGTCGTTTTCCACCTTGATCGCAGTGATCACCGGGGTGCGCTGGCCGGGTGAGCGAGCCACCGCCAGGCCGGCATCACCTTCGGCCTGGCGCAGCGCCGCCAGGCGCGGGTCAAGGGCCCGAGTGGCGCGGTAGCCGGCGTCGATCATGTCGCGGGCGCGGCCGAAGTCGGTGACGCCGAAGCTGGCCAGCGGCGGCTGCACCAGGATGTCGTCGCGGGCCAGGCTGGCCAATTGTTCCTCGGAGTTGCGCCGGGTCATCAGGGTGATCGACTGGTTGAGCACGTCGACCACCGTGGCCAGCTGCTTGCGGTTGCGCAGCGGGGTGCCGATGTCGACCACGATGGCGATGTCGACACCCATCTCGCGCACCACGTCCAGCGGGATGTTGTCGGTCATGCCGCCGTCCACCAGCAGCCGGCCGTCCAGTTCCACCGGGGCGAACACCGCCGGGATCGACATGCTGGCGCGGACCACCTGGGGCAGGTGGCCGCGGCGGAACACCACTTTTTCACCGGTGGTGATGTCGGTGGCCACGGCGCGGAAGGGAATGGGCAGCTTGTCGAAGTCGCGGATGTCGGCGGTGTGCGCCAGCTTGCTCTCCAGCAGCAGCGAGAGGTTCTGGCCCTGGATCACCCCCAGCGGCAGGCCCAGGCTGCCATCGTCGCGAAAGCTCAGCTTCTGCTTGACCAGGAAGTCGCGGTCATCCTGCTTGCGGCGGAACGGGATGTCCTCGCGCGGCGGGGCGTCGGACAGCGCCTGCTGCCAGTCCAGGGTGGTCGCCAGTTTTTCCAGCTCCTCGACGCTGTAGCCCGAGGCGTACAGCCCGCCGACCACCGCGCCCATGCTGGTACCGGCGATGGCGTCGATGCGCACGCCTTGTTCCTCCAGGGCCTTGAGCACACCGATGTGCGCCAAACCGCGGGCGGCGCCGCCCGACAGCACCAGGCCGACCTTCGGCCTGGCAGGCTCGGCGGCGAACAGGGTGAGGGAGGTGAGCGTCAGCAAAAGGCATAACAGCAGGCGGCGCATCGTGAGTCTCAAAAGCAGCGGTAAAGACCGCTAGTATAAGCGGCCCTTCCTCTGGAGATGCCCGACATGGCCGACAGCAAACCGCAGATCGTCATTACCTACTGCACGCAGTGCCAATGGCTGCTGCGCGCCGCCTGGCTGGCCCAGGAACTGCTCAGCACCTTCGGCGACGAGCTTGGCCAGGTGGCGTTGGCGCCAGGTACCGGTGGCGTGTTCCGCATCACTTGCGACGGCGTGCAGCTGTGGGAGCGCAAGGCCGATGGCGGCTTCCCCGAAGCCAAGGTGCTCAAGCAGCGTCTACGCGACCTGATCGACCCCGAGCGCGACCTGGGCCACAACGATCGCTGATCAGGCGCTTTCCACCACGGCGCGCGGTTTCACCGGCTGCTCGGCGGCCATGCGGCTGGACAGCACGATGGCGAAGATGATCAGCGCGCCGCCGGCGAGCATGCGCAGGGTGGGGGTTTCGGCGAACACCACCCAGGCCACGGCGATGCCGTAGACCGGCTCCATGCCGAACACCACCGCCGCGGTGCGGGCCTTGATCACGGCCAGGCTGGCGACAAACAGGCTGTGGGCGACGCCGGTGCAGAACACCCCCAGCAGGGCGATCCACAGCCAGTCCATGGGCGCTACGCTGGCCAGCCCCGGGGCGGCGAAGGGCAGCAGGCACAGGCTGACCACCAGGTTCTGCCACAGCGCCGCCTGTACCGCCGGCAGGCGCCCGGAACCTGCGCGGTTAGTCAGCGACAGCAGCGAGAACAGCAGCCCCGAAAGCAGCGCCCAGAGCAGCCCGCCGGTGGCCTCGCTGGCCAGGTCGAAATCTGGGGTGACCAGCACCAGGCCGATGCTCACCAGCACCACCAGTACGGCCTCGTTGCGCCGGATACGCTCACGGAACAACAGGCCTTCGAGGATGACCGTGAAGGCCGGGAAGCTGGCAAAGCCCAAGGTGGCGATGGCCACGCCCGCGACCTTGACCGCGACGAAGAAGCTCACCCAGTGCCCCGCCAACAATACGCCGCCCAGCAGCAGGCGGCGCAGGTCGCGCCCGCCCAAAGGCTGCCAGGCCTGACGTGCCAGGCTGGCGAACAGGCCCAGGGCGAGCACGGCGAAGGCGGCGCGGCCGAAGACGATGATCGACGGGCTGGCACTGGCGGCCAGTTTGCCGAACACGCCGGTCAGGCCGAAGAACAGCGCGCCGATGTGCAGGGCGCCGAGGGCGGTGCGGTGGTTCATGGTGGTCCTTGGGTTGTTTGCGCTTCATCACTGGCCCTATCGCGGGGCAAGCCCGCTCCCGCGCTAAAGGCAGGTTCCACTGTGGGAGCGGGCTTGCCCCGCGATAGGGTCGGTACAGGCGCCCAGTGTAAAAGGCCGGTTCGCCGGTGTCTGTCGCGCATCTCGCGTCAGTTATCGCCGGGCTCGCGCCGCAACGCCGAGGGTGTACAGCCAAATGCCCGCATCACCGCCGCACTGAAGGCACTCTGGGACTCGTATCCCACCCGCGCGGCGATCTCGCCCACTGGCAGCAGGGACTCGCGCAACAACTGCCGGGCCATGAGCAGCCGTCGCTGGCGGATGTAGTCCATCGGCGTCATGCCGCATTCCGCACTGAACCGCGCATGCAGCCGAGCGCTGGACAGCCCGGCCAGCCGCGCCAGGTCAGCGACCTGCAGTGGGTAGGCGGCGTGCTGGTCGATATGGGCGTCGAAGGCTGCATAGGGCAGGCGAGTGCTGGCGGCTATCGGCGCGGCGGCCTGCGGGTTGAGGCTGGCCAGCAACAGCACCGCTCCCTGGCGGGCGATCAATGGGTCGTCCATCGGGCTGGTCGCCAGCCAGTCCACCAACTGCTGCTGGCGGTTGTCCAGGCCCAGCGCACCGGGGCGATCGAGCAGGCGGCGGCTGGCATCGGCATGCGCCCCCAACTGTTCGCCGAGCCAATGCTCGCCCGGCACATCCAGCACCAGGCAGTGACTGCCGGCGGCGCTGCCGCAGGTATGGTGGGCGCCGGCAGGCACCACCATCAGGGCCTGGCGATCAACCCGCGCACCCTGGCCCTGCACCTCGAAGTCCAGCCGCCCGCGCAGGCCGAACACCAGTTGCGGGTGCTCGTGGCTGTGGGCGATCAACTCGTCACGGTAGTGACGCAGCGAGAGCAGCGGGCCGGTGGTCATGGTGGGTCCTCGTAGGGCAGGGCAAGAGTGTACACCCGGCAAGGTGCGATCAGTCGTCATCGGCCTGCCACCAACCTGTCACCTGTGCCTGCCAGTCTCCAGCAAACTGTGCCGGAGCCTGCCCATGACCCATGCCGAAACCGTCCGCCCGTCACGCAAGCAGCGTGTACGTACCCTGTGGATCTCCGACGTGCACTTGGGCACCCGGGATTGCCAGGCCGAACATCTGTCGCACTTTCTCAAGGGGTATCAGGCCGACCGCATCTACCTGGTCGGCGACATCATCGATGGCTGGAAGCTGCGCGGCGGCATCTATTGGCCCCAGGCGCACACCAACGTCATTCGCCGCCTGCTGACCATGAGCAAGCGCGGTACCGAAGTCATCTACGTCACCGGCAACCATGACGAGTTCCTGCGCCGCTATTCCAAACTGATCCTCGGCAATATCCAGTTGGTGGACGAAGCCGAACACCTCACCGCCGATGGCCGTCGCCTGCTGGTGATCCACGGCGACCAGTTCGACGTGATCACCCGCTATCACCGCTGGCTGGCGTTCCTGGGCGACCGCGCCTACGAATTCACCCTGGTGCTCAACCGCTGGCTCAACCACTGGCGCGCCCGCTACGGCTATGGTTACTGGTCGCTGTCTGCCTACCTCAAGCACAAGGTCAAGGGCGCGGTGAGCTTCATCAGCGATTTCGAGGATGCGATTGCCCACGAGTGCACCCGGCGAGGCTTCCAGGGCGTGGTCTGCGGGCATATACACCATGCCGAGATACGCATGGTCGGCGAGGTGGAATACCTCAACTGCGGTGACTGGGTGGAGTCGTGCACGGCGCTGATCGAGCATTGGGACGGGCAGATCGAGCTGTACCGCTTCGCCGATGCCCAGGCGCGCGAGGTGGCGCAGCGGTTGGCGGAGCTTGGCGAACCGGCGTGAATCGTGCTGGCTTTATCGCTGGCAAGCCAGCTCCCACTTCGATCGCGCGCACTCCTGCGGGAGCCGGCTTGCCGGCGATGAGGCCGAAACTTGCAATCAGAGGCTGAGCCGGCCCAGAAGAATGTCGCGAAACATGGCGAAGTCGCCGATCAGGCTGTACCAGGGGTGGGTGAAGGTGGCTGGGCGATTTTTTTCGAAGAAGAAGTGGCCGGCCCAGGCGAAACCGTAGCCGGCCAGAGGCACGGCGAGCAGCAGCAGCCACTTGCCGCTGGCGAGGGTGTAGGCGAGCAGGGCGATCACCAGGCTGGTACCGACGAAGTGCAGGCGGCGGCAAGTGGGGTTGCTGTGCTCGCCCAGATAATAGGGATAGAACTCGGCAAAACTGCGGAACTGCGCTGTGCTGGTCATGGCTGTGCTACCGAAGCTGCTGTTGAAGACAGGATACACGGCGTGGAGCCTGAATCGAGTCTAGAGTCAGCTGATGCGCTGGCCAGTGACAATTGGCGCCAATTGAGTATCCTTTCGATTCACCGCAGGAGCGGTCAGCACAAGAAGCCTGTCATGAGTGAGAGAACCACTTCAGCCAGCTGGGCATCAGGGATCGTCAAGGCGCTTGAGCTGGAGGGGCTCGACTGCCCGGCCATGTTCAGGCAACTGGGACTTGATTTTGCCGCCCTCGAAGATCCCGATGCGCGCTTCCCCCAGGACGCCATGACCCGGTTGTGGCAACTGGCGGTCGAGCTGTCCGGCAATGAAGCCATCGGCCTGAACATGGCCCGGGTGGTGCGCCCGGCTTCGTTTCATGTGGTCGGTTATGCGCTGATGTCCAGCCGCACCCTGGCCGAAGGTTTCGAGCGCCTGGTGCGTTACCAGCGGATCATTGCCGAAAGCTCGGACCTGAGCTTCCGCCTCGGGCCGGAAGGTTATTCGCTGATCCTGACCGTGCACGGCGACCACCTGCCACCCACCCGGCACAGTGCGGAAGCCTCGCTGGCGTGCGCCCTGGCGCTGTCGACCTGGCTCAGCGGGCGGCCGATCCAGCCGCGTCGGGTACTGATCCAGGGCCCGCAGCCGAAAAATGTCGAGCCATACAAGGTGGCGTTCCACGCACCACTGGTATTCGGCGCGCCCCATGATGCGCTGGTGTTCGAGCGCGCCGACATGGAGGCGCCTTTGCCCACCGCCAACGAAGCCATGGCCATACTGCATGATCGTTTTGCCGGCGAATACCTGGCGCGATTTTCGGAGAGCCGGGTCACCCACCGGGTGCGCCAGGTGCTGTGCCGCATCCTGCCGCAAGGCGAGCCCAAGCGTGACACCGTGGCCCAGGCGCTGCACCTGTCGCAGCGCACCCTGCAGCGGCGCCTGCAGGACGAGGGCACCAGCTTCCAGACCCTGCTCGACGACACCCGTCGGGAGCTGGCCGAGCAGTACCTCGCCCAGCCGGGTACCACCTTGCTGGAAACCGCCTACCTGCTGGGGTTTGCCGACCCGAGCAACTTCTACCGGGCATTCCGCCGCTGGTTCGATGCCACCCCCAGCGAGTACCGCGCGCGCTTGACCCTCAGTGACGCCAGAACGCTGGCATGCACAACACCAGCACCGTGATGATCTCCAGCCGGCCCAGCAACATGCCGCCGGCCAGGATCCACTTGGCGGCATCCGGCAAGGTGGCGTAGTTGCCGGCCGGGCCGATCACCTCGCCCAGGCCCGGCCCGACTCCCGAGACGGTGCCCGCGGCACCGGTCAGCGCGGTCATCCAGTCGACGCCCAGCAGCGACAGCAGCAGGGCGATGATGCAGATGGTGATGGCGAAGAAGAACGAGAAGGTCAGGATCGAACGCACGATCTCTTCGTCGAGGCGGTGGCCGTTGTACTTCTGCTTGATCACCGCGCGCGGGTGGATCAGCTGGTTGAGGTTGGCCTTGAGCAGGATATAGGCCACCTGGAAACGGAAGATCTTGATGCCGCCGGCGGTCGAGCCCGAACAGCCGCCGACGAAGCCCAGGTAGAAGAACAGCATCAGCGAGAAATTACCCCACAGGCTGTAGTCGCCCAGGGCGAAACCGGTGGTGGTGACCACCGAGGTGACGTTCAGTGCCACGTGGCGTAAGGCATCGAGCCAGTGCAGCTCGGTGGTGGCCCAATACCAGGTGCCCAGCACCAGCCAGGTGGCCACCAGCATGCCGAGCAGGCCCTGGACCTGCTGGTCCTTGATCAGCGCCTTGCGGTGGCCGCGCAAGGTGGCCACGTAGAGGGTGAACGGCAAGCTGCCGAGGATCATCACCACCACCGCGACCCAGTGCACCGCCGGGATGTCCCACTTGGCCAGCGACTGGTCGGAGGTGGAGAACCCGCCGGTGGAGATCGCCGACATGGCGTGGTTGATCGCATCGAACAGGCCCATGCCCGCCCACCAGAACGCCAGGCTGCCGAACACCGTGATGCCGACATAAACCCCGACGATCGACTTGGCGACCATGTGCGAGCGCGGCATGACCTTCTCCGAACGGTCGGACGACTCGGTCTGGAACAGGCGCATGCCACCGATGCGCAGCAGCGGCAGGATCGCTACCGCCATGCCGATGAAGCCGATGCCGCCCAGCCAGTGCAGCATCGAGCGCCACATCAGGATGCCGGGTGACATGTTGTCCAGCCCGCTGAGCACCGTGGCGCCGGTGGCGGTAATGCCCGACATGCTCTCGAAGAAGGCGTCGGTATAGCTGATGTGCTGGGTGAGCAGGAACGGCAGGGCGGCGAATACGCACACCACCAGCCAGCTGCTGACGGTCAGCAGGTACATGTCGCGCGGGCGCAGGTGCACGTGCTCGGGGCGGCCGGGCACCACCAGTCCAAGGCCGGCGATGAAGGTGATCAGGCTCGACCAGAGGAACGATGGCATGTCGCCGGTACGTTCGAAGACCACCAGGGTCGCCATGGGCACCACCATGCTCACCGCCAGGGTGATCAGGAAGATGCCGATGATGAAACCAATGATCCTTAAGGTCGGCAACGCCATGTGATCTGCCCTGACTCGCAACGGAAAGGGCGCCATTCTACCTGTGGACCGTGTCTTGTAAACGTACGATCAGTTGATGCGTGGGAGCGGGCTTGCCCCGCGATGGCATCGAGCTGGAATGCATCGCGGGGCAAGCCCGCTCCCACGTTGCCTTGCGGTTGGTGCAGAATGGCGGCACTTTCAACTTGCCAGGAGGGAAGCCGATGGAGGCTCTCGACGCATTGCTCAACCGTGTATCCGTGCCACGCCTGACGGAGCCCGCGCCCAACGCCGCACAGCGCGAGGCCCTGTTCCAGGCGGCGCTGCGTGCGCCGGACCATGGCCAGCTGCGGCCCTGGCGTTTCCTGACCATCGAAGGGCAGGGCCGCGAGAAGCTCGGCGAGCTGTTCGCCGAGGCGGTACAGGCCAAGGGTGATGCCTCCCAGGCTGCGCTGGACAAGGCCCGGGCCATGCCGCTGCGCGCGCCGCTGTTGATCGTGGTGATCGCCAAACTTCAGGATCACTTCAAGGTGCCGAAGATCGAGCAGCGCCTGGCCGCCGGTTGTGCGGCCCACGGGATCCTGATTGCGGCGCATGCCCAGGGGATCGGCGCGGTATGGCGCACCGGCGACATGGCCTTCGATGCCCATGTGCACAAGGGCCTTGGGCTGACCGAGAATGAAGAACTGATCGGCTACCTGTACGTCGGCACGCCTATGGCCGAGCCACGCACCGCGCCGATCCTGGAAACCGCCGAGTACGTCAGCGCCTGGGGTGAGTGATTGAGCGGGGGGCCGCTTTGCGGCCCTTCGCGGGTAAACCCGCTCCCACAGGATCGCGCGCGCGTTGAGAATGGCGCAGTCCTGTGGGAGCGGGTTTACCCGCGAAAAGCTGCATGGCCGCTCAGGGGTATGTCAGCCAGCGTTGACTTCACAGGGCAACGCCAGCGTCGCCACAAACCCACCCTGCGGATGATTCGCCAGCGTCAGGCTGCCGCCATGACGCTCCGCCGCCTTGCGCGCGATCGCCAGCCCCAACCCATGCCCCGGTGCTTCCTGCCCCGGGGCGCGGAAGAACGGCTCGCCCAACTGCGCCAGATGTTCTTCTGCCACCCCCGGCCCATGGTCACGCACGCTCACGACAATACGCTCCTGTTCACGGTGGGCATCGATTTCGATCGGTTGCCCCTGCGGGTTGAAGCGCAGGGCATTGCGCAGCAGGTTGTCCGCCGCTCGCTCGATCAAGGTCGGCCAGCCTTGCAGGGTCAGCCCTGGCTGCATCTGCAGGCGCACTTCCTGATCCGGCGCCGCCAACTGGGCGTCTTTACGCACGCCACCCAGCACGGCATTGAGGTCCACGGGCTCGGCATGCGCCTGCTCGGCATCGACCCGGGCCAGCACCAGGATTTCACTGATCAGGTCTTCCAGGCGGTCGCATTCACGGGTCAGTCGTGGCCACAGGGCCTGGCGCTGTTCGGGCCCGGCGCGTTCGGCCAGGGCAAGGGCGACGCGCAGGCGCGCCAGGGGCGAGCGCAATTCGTGTGACACATCGCGCAGCAACTGGCGCTGGCTGCCGATCAGGCTCTGCAGGCGTGCGCCCATCTTGTTGAAGTCGTTGGCCAGTACGCCGAACTCGTCGCGGCGCACGGCCAGGCGCGCCAGGCTGTTCTGTTGGTAGCTGGTCTGCCCCAGGTCATGCACCGCGCCGCGCAGACGGCTCAGCGGGCGGGTGATCGACAGGGTCACCAACAGGCTGAACAGGGTCAGCACCACCAGCGCGATGCCCAGCGCGCTGAGCGGCCAGATCAGGCTTTCGCGGTGCCAGGCGGCCAGTTCCGGGTGGGGGATACGGTAGATCAGCAGATAGGTTTCGCCGCTGGTGGGGCTGGTGTATTCCTCGGTCAGGCGGCGCCAGGGCAGGCGGCGTTCGTCGTTGTGCTGGCGCGCCTCGAAAGCGGCAGCGCGGCGCGGGAAGGTACCGGGCACCACGGCATCGCCACTGTCGTCGAGCACTTGCACGTCGATCTTGTAGCGTTGCTTGCGCCGCTCGAGGAAGCGTTGCGACGACTCCAGGCCTTCCTGCTCGTAATGCTGCACCCAGCGGCTGGCCAGGGTGTTCAGGCCGGGGTGGCGGCTGAGGATCCAGGTGTCCTGGTTGAGCATGTGGCCGAGCAGGATCGACAGGCCGGCGACCAGGGCGATGGCCAGCCAGAAGCTGGCCAGGATGCGCCAGAACAGTGAACGCAAGACGAGCACCTCCGCAAAATGGCAAAAGCCCGGCCCGCGAGGGCGCGGGCCGGGCATGGGGTGGACAGCTTACTGGGCCTTGGTGGCTTTTTCAGCCTTCCAGGCCTGGAACTCTTGCCACTCGGCTTTGCGCGCGGCGCGTTCCTTCTGCAGTTCGTCGAACTTCTTCTGCTGGTCCGGCTTGAGCAGGGCGCGGATCTGGCCTTCGGTCTTGTCGTGGCTGGCTTTGATTTCGTCCTTCATGGCCTTCTGCTCGGCAGCTGGCAGTTTGTTCATGTAGCGCTCGGTGATGTCGCGGCGTTGCTGCATCTGCTCGCCCATCAGCTTGCCGATCTGCTGGCGTTGGTCGCGGCTCAGGTCCAGTTGGGCGAAAGGCGCGTCACCGCGATGATGCGGGCCGTCGTGACGCGGGCCGCCTTCAGGCATGGCCATGGCCACGGTCGGCAGGGCGGCGGCGAACATCAGGGCGATAAGGGTCTTGCGCATGGTGTCTCTCCTTTCAGGGGCCGGTGGTTACCGGATGAGCCCAGTCTAGGGAGATCAAGGTCAAGGGCGGTCAGGCGAGGGTAAAGGCTGGGTAAAGATCAACGGAGCCGCTGGACGTTCGTGGGAGCGGGCTTGCCCCGCGATGGCGTCGGCGCAACCACCCGGGTTTTCCCTGCCAACGCTATCGCGGGGCAAGCCCGCTCCCACGTAGCGTCGCTCCCACGCTGAATCCTGTCAGAGGCTGTAGTAGTAACCCCGGCTACGCAGCGCGACGATGCGCGGGCGGCCGTCGGCGTGCGGGCCGATCTTCTTGCGCAGGTTGCTGACATGCATGTCCAGGCTGCGGTCGTAGAGGGTGAGCTTGCGGCCCAGGCCGATCTGCGCCAGCTCCTGCTTGTCCAGCGGCTCACCGGGCTGGCGCAGCAAGGCTTCGAGGATGCGGCTCTCGGACAAAGTAAGGGTCATCTCGCGCTGGTCGATGCTGACCACCCCGCGTACCGGGCTGAAGACCATGTCGCCGACCTCGATCTGCGAGGTGGGCGCGCTGGGGTGGCTGCGGCGCAGCACTGCGCGCAGGCGAGCGGTGAGCTCGCGAGGGTCGCAGGGTTTGGCCAGGTAGTCGTCGGCGCCGAGCTCCAGGCCCAGGATCCGGTCCAGCGGCTCGCCACGGGCCGAGAGCATCAGCACCGGCAGGTCGGCGTGTTCGTTGCGCAGCTGCTTGAGCAGTTCCAGGCCGCTGCCATCGGGCAACATCACATCCAGTACCACCGCTGCCGGAGCGTGGGCGGCCAGGGCCTGGCGCGCGCTCAGGCCATCGTGGCAGGCGCGCACCTCAAAGCCTTCCTGGGTCAGCCAGCTGCCAAGCAGCTCACACAGCTCCTGGTCATCATCAATCAGTAACAGCTCGCTCATGTCTCACTCAATTCAACCATTGCCGGCGTCGTCTGTGACCGCCGCTGGCTAAGATACCGCAGACTACCGACAACAGTGCAACGGCCGAGCCGATCAGGAACCATTGTTGCTGGTCGGTGAGCAGGCGTTGCACAGGATTGGCCGCGGCCTGCAGCTCCTTGATGGCCAGCTTCAGGCGCTGGTTGTCCTGGCGCAGGCGGCTCAGTTGGGCACTCTCGCGCTCGCTGTCCTGGCTCTGCATTTGCTGGGCCAGCAGGGTGCGTTGTTTCTCGCTCTCTTCCAGGCGCTGCTGCAGCTCGGTGATCCGCGCTCCGGCTTCCAGCGACAACGGCTGTTCGGCCGCGGCGAAAGGGGATAGCAGCAACAGGCAAAGCAGCACGGACATCGGACCTTGACGCATTGGGACTCCTGATTCTTGTCGGTTCAGGAGGTTGTCGGCCGGTCGTCGCAATTTATGAATAGTGCAGTGCGGGGGTGTAGCTGGGAGCAGCTGCGTGGGAGCGGGCTGGCCCCGCGATAGCGATAGCTTGGACTGGCGCAATCGCGGGGCAAGCCCGCTCCCACGAAGCTGCACCCACAACAACTACTCAAAAGCCTGTTACGGCAGGACTTGCTTGAACGGCTTGACCACGACCTTGTCGTAGACGCCGGCAGCAATGTACGGGTCGGCGTCGGCCCAGGCCTGGGCGGCGGCCAGCGATTCGAACTCGGCGACGATCAGGCTGCCGCTGAAGCCGGCGGCGCCCGGGTCGTTGCTGTCGATGGCCGGGTGCGGGCCGGCCAGGACCACGCGGCCTTCGGCCTTGAGCTGTTGCAGGCGCTCGATGTGGGCGGGGCGGGCGGCCAGGCGTTTTTCCAGGGAGTTCGCGACGTCGCTGGCGATGATGGCGTAGAGCATGTCAGTCCTTGGGTTTGGAAGTGGAGGGGTCGGTGTCGTGCAGGTGGCGCGAAAGGTATACACCCTGCGCCACCAGGAAGATCACGGTCATGCCCAGGCTGCCGAACACCTTGAAGTCGACCCAGAAGTCCTGGAAGGTGAAGGCGACGAACAGGTTGGCGGCGCCGCAGACCAGGAAGAACAGGATCCATGCCAGGTTCAGGCGGGTCCAGACTGTTTCTGGAAGTGTCAGGGCGTGGCCCATGATGCGTTTGATCAGCACCCGGTCACCGATGAAGTGGCTGCCGGCGAAGGCCAGGGCAAACAGCCAGTTGACCACCGGCGCCTTCCACTTGAGGAAGGTTTCGCTGTGGAACGCCAGGGTCAGCCCGCCGAACACCAGGCAGGCAACCAGGGTCAGCAACTGGCCTTTCTCGAGCTTGCGGTGGCGCAGGAACAGCGCGCCGTAAACCACCAGCGAACTGAGGATAAGCATCGCCGTGGCGCTGTAGATACCGCCGAATTCAAAGCTGTGGCCTGCGAATTCGACCGGGCGCGGGTCCAGTTTGTAAACGATGAAGAACAGCAGCAGCGGGATGAAATCGATGAATTGTTTCACAGTGGCAGCCAGAAGCGGGATGTGACGGCATAATAACAAACATCGATTCCGGCGAAAGCGCTCCACCATGAATGTTGATCTGCACTGTCACAGCACGGCCTCCGACGGCGCCCTGTCGCCCACGGCACTGGTCGCCCGGGCCCATGAGCATGGGGTGCGGACCTTGTCGCTCACCGACCACGACACCCTCGAAGGGCTGCCCGAGGCCCGCCAGGCCTGCCTCGACAATGGCATGCACTGGGTCAGTGGCGTGGAGCTGTCGTGCACCTGGGGCGGCGCGACCATCCATGTGCTGGGTTACGACTTCCCCCTCGATGCACCGCCTTTGCTCGAAGCCATCGAAAACCTCCACCGTGGCCGCTGGCTGCGCGCCGAAGAGATCGATCGCAAGCTGGCCGCCAAGGGCATGCCCGGGGCGCTCGAAGGTGCACGGGCGGTGCAGCAGGAACTGGGCGACAGCGGCAACGCCCCGGCACGCCCGCATTTCGCCGAGTTCATGGTGCGCGCAGGCTTCGTCAAGGACCGCGGCGAAGCGTTTCGCAAGTGGCTGGGCGCCGGCAAGCTGGGCGACGTCAAGTTGCACTGGCCGACACTCGAGGAAACCGTCGCCACGCTGCGCCAGTCCAATGCGTGGGTGAGCCTGGCTCATCCCATGCACTACGAACTGACCCGCAGCAAGCGCAGACGGCTGATTGCCGACTATATTCAGGCAGGTGGGCAGGCACTGGAAGTGGTCAATGGGATGATGCCGCCCGAGCAGGTGGGGACGATGTCCATCCTCACCCGTGAGTTCGGCCTGCTGGCAAGCGCTGGCAGTGATTTCCACGGCCCCGGCACCTGGGGCGAGATCGGTGCCTACCGGCCATTGCCTGAGGACTTGCCACCCCTGTGGCGCCGATTCCGACATGAACAGCCTATGGCGGTATGAACAGGACGACTTCGTGAGCCAATTTTTCCAGATTCATCCGGAGAACCCGCAACCACGTTTGATCCGCCAGGCGGTGGAGATCATCCGTAAAGGCGGCGTGGTGGTCTACCCGACCGATTCGGCCTACGCCCTGGGTTGCCAGATCGGCGACAAGGCGGCTATCGAACGGGTGCGGCGCCTGCGCGGCCTGGACAAGTCGCACAACTTCACCCTGATGTGTTGCGACATGTCGCAACTCGGGTTGTATGCCAAGGTCGATACCGGCACCTTCCGCCTGCTCAAGGCCCATGTGCCAGGGCCTTATACCTTCATCCTCAACGGCACCCGCGAGGTGCCGCGCCTGTTGCTGCACGAGAAGCGCCGGACCATCGGCCTGCGTGTGCCGGACCATGCCATTACCCTGGCGCTGCTGGCCGAGCTGGGCGAGCCGTTGATGAGCGTGAGCCTGATCCTGCCGGGCGATAGCGAGCCGATGACTGACCCTTATGAAATCCGCGAACGGCTGGAGCACCATGTCGACCTGGTCATCGACGGCGGTTTCGGTGACCTGAAGGCCTCCACCATCATCGACCTGTCCGGCGACGAGCCTTCGCTGATCCGCGAAGGGTGCGGCGACCCCACCCCCTTCCTGGCCAACGCGTGAGCCAGGTGGAAGCGCCCGAGGCGCCGGCCGGCGAGGCCGAGTCGCCTTTCCAGCTGCAGTTGGCCCTGGTCTACGGCGAAGCCCTGACCGAGCTGCCGGTGGACCTGTACATCCCGCCGGACGCCCTGGAGGTCTTCCTCGAAGCCTTCGAAGGCCCGCTCGACCTGCTGCTGTACCTGATCCGCAAGCAGAACGTCGACATCCTCGATATCCCGGTGGCGGAAATCACCCGCCAGTACATGAGCTATGTCGAGCTGATGAAGAACGTGCGCCTGGAGCTGGCCGCCGAGTACCTGGTGATGGCTGCGATGCTTGCCGAGATCAAGTCGCGCATGCTGCTGCCGCGCTCCGCCGAAGTGGAGGAAGAAGAGGGCGACCCGCGCGCCGAGCTGATCCGCCGCCTGCAGGAGTACGAGCGCTTCAAGGCTGCCGCCGAGGGCATTGATGAGTTGCCACGGGTTGGCCGCGAGGTGGTAGTGCCGCAGCTGGATGCGCCCCAGGCCAAGGTGCGCAAGCTGCTGCCTGATGTCGCCCTGGAAGAGATCCTGTTGTCCATGGCCGAGGTCATGCGCCGCAACGACTTGTTCGAAAGCCACCAGATCACCCGCGAGGCCCTGTCTACTCGCGAGCGCATGAGCCAGGTGCTCGAACGCCTCAAGGGCGGCGAGTTCGTGCCCTTCGTCGAGCTGTTCAGCGCCGAGGAAGGCAAGCTCGGGGTGGTGGTGACCTTCATGGCGATTCTTGAGCTGGTGAAGGAATCGCTGATCGAACTGGTGCAAAATGAGGCTTTCGCCCCGATCCACGTCCGTGCGCGGGCAGAGTGACCTGACGACCCCATGAACCTGAACGAACCCCGTGAACTCGCGTCGCTGATCGAGGCTTTCCTGCTTGCCTCGGGCAAGCCGCAATCCCTGGAGCGCCTGTACGAACTGTTCGAAGAGGCCGAGCGTCCGGCGCCGGCTGTCTTCAAGAAAGCTCTGGAGGTGCTCGGCAAGTCCTGCAATGGCCGCGCCTTCGAGCTCAAGGAGGTGGCCACCGGTTACCGCCTGCAGATCCGCGAAAGCTATGCGCCCTGGGTCGGCCGCCTGTGGGAAGAGCGCCCGCAGCGCTATTCCCGTGCCTTGCTTGAAACCATTGCGCTGATCGCCTATCGCCAGCCCATTACCCGTGGCGAGATCGAGGATGTGCGTGGGGTGGCGGTGAACAGCAACATCATCAAGACCCTGATGGAGCGTGAGTGGATCCGTATCGTCGGTTACCGTGAGGTGCCCGGGCGGCCGGCCATGTTCGCCACCACCAAGGCATTCCTCGATCACTTCAACCTCAAGAGCCTCGATCAGCTCCCGGCGTTGGCCGAGTTGCGCGAGTTGGAGCCAGAGGCGCCACTCGACGACCCGGACGAGGCGCCAGTGCCCGCGCACTTGCAGGCCTTGGCCGATGCCAGCCTGGGCGAGGAGGGTGAAGCGCCAGCGCCGAAGGATGAAACCAGTTTCCGCTCGCTGCTGGTGGAGCTGGATGCGATGGAAGAGGGGCTCAAGACTGATTTCGATGATTTGCGCGAAGAGCCTGAAGCGCAAGCCAAGCTGGAGCCCTGATGCTCATGTGTCTGCTGCGCCGGCCTCTTCGCGGGTGAACCCGCTCCCACAGGGGATGCGGGCCCCTGTGGGAGCGGGTTTACCCGCGAAGAGGCCATGCAGTGCCATCTGGCAGAAAACGCCCCTCAACCTCAAAAAACAGCCTACCCTCCAGTGCGTTCCCGCGCCGAACCGCGTATGATGCGCGCCCCTTTGGCGCATCCGTCGCCAAAAACCGCTTTCACTAATACACCGGGAGGTGCCCAGATGAGTGAGCAAGACCTGCAGGACCAACAACCCACCCCTCCGTCCGGCGAAAAGCTGCAGAAAGTGCTGGCGCGCATCGGCGTGGGCTCGCGTCGTGACGTCGAGGCCTGGATCGCCCAGGGCCGTATCAAGGTCAACGGTGTCGAGGCCACCCTGGGCCTTCGCGTCGACCTGCACGACGCCATCACCGTCGACGGCAAGCTGATCAAGCGCGTCGAGGCCGCCGAAGCGACCCGCCGCGTGATCATGTACAACAAGCCCGACGGCGAAATCTGCACCCGTGACGACCCGGAAGGCCGCCCGACCGTGTTCGACCGCCTGCCGCGTCCGAAAGAGGGCCGTTGGATCAACATCGGCCGCCTGGACATCAACACCACCGGCCTGCTGCTGTTCACCACCGACGGTGAACTGGCCAACCGCCTGATGCACCCGTCCTACGAGATGGACCGCGAGTACGCCGTGCGCGTGCGTGGTGAGGTCGACGACGACATGGTCGAGCGCCTCAAGGCTGGCGTGATGCTCGAGGATGGCCCGGCCAAGTTCACCGACATCCAGAAGGCTCCGGGCGGTGAAGGCTTCAACCACTGGTACCACTGCGTGGTGATGGAAGGCCGTAACCGCGAAGTGCGTCGCCTGTGGGAGTCGCAAGGCGTGGTGGTCAGCCGCCTGAAGCGCGTGCGTTTCGGCCCGGTGTTCCTCAACTCCGACCTGCCGATGGGCCGCTGGCGCGAAATGAGCCAGGGCGAGATCGATATCCTGGCCGCCGAAGTGGGTCTGCAGCCGGTGGCACTGCCAACGCTGAACCTCAAGGCCAAGGACAAGATGGAGCGCATGCAGCGCAAGTCGACCCGCCCATTGGGCCGTGGCGAGCGTGTGCGCACCCTGCGTCCGGCCGGTGAAGGTCAGGCCGAGCGCCCTGCGCGTGCGCCGCGTGAAGAGGCTGCGCCGCGCAAAGGCAACCGTGGCAGCGCGGTGGCCGAGCGTCCGAGTGAGATGCGCAAGCGTCCCTCCCGCCCGGACGGCGACAAGCCGGCCGGCCGTGGTCGCGGCAAGCCGCGTGGCTGATCGGCCCGTGTAGCGAAAGAGCCAGCCTCCGGGCTGGCTTTTTTGTGCCCGCGAATTGGCGCGGGCCCTGTGGGAGCGGCCTTGTGTCGCGAAAGGGCCGCAAAGCGGCCCCGGCAATATCAGCGTGATGCATAAATCCTGGGGGCGCTTCGCACCCCTTTCGCGACACAAGGCCGCTCCTACAGGGTGCAGGGCTGAGAACCGGTCCAAATAGCTGATTCAAAAGAAATTTCTCTAGGTTTTGGAAAGTTTCTGAACCGCCTTGTAAAGAAAATTGTACGAATCGCGGCAAAATTCCCGGCCAAACACGAATTTTCCTACCGCTGTAAACAGAACTTGCCGCGCCCGCCGTTCCAGAGCCATCCGCCCTCGATTCGCCCCCTTGTCCAAACCCCGCCCGCACGTTGATATAGCGCCATTGCCGTGTGCAACGCCTGGCCAAAGAGCCCGGTAACAGAACAACAAATGGAGGCGCCATGTACGCCGATCACTCCGCCTTTTCAGGCCTTCGCCCCAGGACCGCTGCGTTTTTTCCACAGGAAACGATGCAACGCGTTGACGCCTGCGCGTTTGCAGGGGTATACAATGCGCCGCGTTTTACCTGTGACCCCCTTGCGTACCGCGCACTCTTGCTGACACCCGGTTGATTCGCCCTGGGCCCTGCCCATCGCGACAGACCCGTCCAAGAACCCAAGGTAACCACCTTGCCCATTCCGCTGCGCCACGAGCGCGGTGGGTCCGATTCCGTCACAGATAAAAACAAGCAGGTGACTTCGTTCATGAGTGGACATACCTCACAGTCCGGCGAGCTCAAGCGTGGCTTGAAGAATCGCCATATCCAGCTGATCGCCCTGGGCGGCGCCATTGGCACCGGATTGTTCCTCGGCTCGGCCGGCGTGATGAAATCCGCGGGTCCGTCGATGATCCTCGGCTACGCCATCTGCGGCTTCATTGCCTTCATGATCATGCGCCAGCTGGGCGAGATGATCGTCGAGGAGCCGGTGGCCGGCTCCTTCAGCCACTTCGCGCACAAGTACTGGGGCGGTTTCGCCGGCTTCCTGTCGGGCTGGAACTGCTGGGTGCTGTACATCCTGGTCGGCATGTCGGAACTGTCGGCGGTGGGCAAGTACGTCCATTACTGGTGGCCGGAGATCCCGACCTGGGTCACCGCGGCAGGCTTCTTCCTGCTGATCAACGCCATCAACCTGATGAACGTGAAGTTCTTCGGCGAGGCCGAGTTCTGGTTCGCCATCATCAAGGTGGCCGCCATCGTCGGCATGATCGGCCTGGGTGCCTACCTGCTGACCAGCGGTAGCGGTGGCCCTGAGGCTACGGTCACCAACCTGTGGGCCCATGGCGGCTTCTTCCCTAATGGGGTCAGCGGCCTGGTGATGGCCCTGGCGTTCATCATGTTCTCCTTCGGTGGCCTGGAAATGCTCGGCTTCACCGCTGCCGAGGCCGACAAGCCGAAGACCGTGATCCCCAAGGCCATCAACCAGGTCATCTACCGCATCCTGATCTTCTACGTCGGTGCCCTGGTGGTACTGCTGTCGCTGACGCCGTGGGACACCCTGGTCGCCAGCATCGATGCCTCCGGTGGCAGCTATGGCAGCAGCCCGTTCGTCCAGGTGTTCTCGCTGCTGGGCAGTGACGTGGCCGCGCATCTGCTGAACTTCGTGGTCCTGACCGCGGCACTGTCGGTGTACAACAGCGGCACCTACTGCAATGCCCGTATGCTGCTGGGCATGGCCGAGCAGGGCGATGCCCCGGCGGCCCTGGCCAAGGTGGACAAGCGCGGTGTGCCGGTGCGTTCGATCCTGGTGTCGGCGGCCGTGACCCTGATCGCGGTGCTGCTCAACTACCTGATGCCGCAAAATGCCCTGGAGCTGCTGATGTCGCTGGTGGTAGCGACCCTGGTGATCAACTGGGCGATGATCAGCTACTCGCACCTGAAGTTCCGCCAGCACCTCGACCGTACCGGCCAGAAGCCGCTGTTCAAGGCGCTGTGGTACCCCTACGGCAACTATGTGGTGCTGGCGTTCGTGGTGCTGATCCTGGGCATCATGCTGCAGATCCCGGGCATTCAGGTGTCGGTGTATGCGATGCCGGTATGGCTGGTGGTGATGTATGTGGCCTATATGCTCAAGAGCAAGCGTGGGTCGCAGGCCAACGGTGCGGCTGGCACTGTTGCCAAGTAAGCGCTGAGGCTGGTTGAAGAAACCCGATGCCGGGAGACTGGCATCGGGTTTTTTGTTGTTGGCGCTGACGCCATCGCGGGGCAAGCCCGCTCCCACGAGGCTTTGAGCTGTGCGGCTTCTGTGGGAGCGGGCTTGCCCCGCGATGGCGTCGGTATTGGTGCTGGATGACTCAGATCTGTTCCAGCAACCAGCCACGAAACGCCCGCAATGAGGGTAATGCCTCATTCCTCGGCGGATAGATCAGGTAATAGCTGCGCTGGCTGGCGAACGGCACGCCTGGGCTGAACAGCTCGCCACTGGCCAGTTCCTCGGCTACCAGAATCCTGGGCACCAGGCCGATCCCTATCCCCGCCCGTACCGCCTGGATCAGGTGCGACGTCAGCTCGAAGCTCGGCCCCAGGCGCATCGCCCGGTGGGGCAGGGCATGGTGGGAGAACCATTCACCCCAGGCATGGGGGTTGTTGGCAACGTTGAGCAGCACCTCTTCGCTGATCCGCGCCGGGCTCCAGTGTTGGCCATCGCGAGCGCTTTCCGGTGGCAGGATCACCACCAGTTCCTCGGCATGCAGGCGATGGCAGATCAGCCCCGGCAAGTCGTGGCTGGCCACGCCGATGGCCGCGTCGATCTCACTGGTGTCGAAATTGATCGCTTCGATACGTGAATGAATATGCACCAGCATCCCCGGGTGGGCGCTGTAGAAGGCATGCAGGCGTGGCAGCAACCATTTCGAGCCGAAGGTCGGCAGGGTGGCCAGGCGCAGGGTGCCGACCCCGGACTGGTAGGCCAGCGCCTGCAAGGTGGCGCTGCGGATACGCCCCAACGCCTCGCTCAGCTCGCGCTGGTACAGGCGGCCGACGTCGGTCAGCAGTACCTGGCGGCCTTCGCGGCGAAACAGGGTTAGCCCCAGCTGCTGCTCAAGTGCCTGCACTTGCCGGCTCACCGCGCTTTGCGTAAGCGAAAGCTCCGCGGCGGCGCGGGTGTAGCTTTCGTGCCGGGCGGCGGCCTCGAATGCCAGCAGCAGTGACATCGATGGGGTGAGGTGGCGGTAATTCATTCATAAAACTCATTGATAGCGGCAGGAATATCCGTTTGCCCCTGACGCGAAACTACAGGAACATTGGCACATTCGTCATCCGCCTGAGTTGCATTCATGCCGGATGAACAGGAAACGCCCGTTTTTGTGGGAGCGGCGGTGCGCCGCTGCGACTTGCCCCGCGATGGTTCCTCCGATTACTACTGCGTCGCGCCTGAAACCGTGAACAAGCCCATATCAAGAGGCCATCCAACGATGATCGCCCAGTTGCTGCCCCGTGCGCCTGCCGCCAACTACCCCGAATTCCTCGAAGCCCTGAGAAGCAGCGGCTTCCGTGGCCAGATCAGCGCCGACTACGGCACCCGTACCGTGCTGGCCACCGACAACTCGATCTACCAGCGCCTGCCCCAGGCGGCGGTGTTCCCGCTGGACGCCGACGATGTAGCGCGGGTCGCCACGCTGATGGCCGAACCGCGCTTCCATGGCATCAAGCTCACCCCGCGCGGTGGCGGCACCGGCACCAACGGCCAGTCGCTGACCGACGGTATCGTCGTCGACCTGTCGCGGCACATGAACAAGATCCTCGAAATCAACGTCGAGGAGCGCTGGGTGCGGGTGCAGGCCGGCACGGTCAAGGACCAGCTCAACGCCGCGCTCAAGCCCCACGGCCTGTTCTTCGCGCCTGAACTGTCCACCTCCAACCGCGCCACCGTCGGCGGCATGATCAACACCGACGCCAGCGGCCAGGGCAGTTGCACCTACGGCAAGACCCGCGACCACGTGCTCGAGCTGCACAGCGTGCTGCTCGGTGGCGAGCGCCTGCACAGCCTGCCGATCGACGACGCCGCGCTGGAGCAGGCCTGCGCGGCGTCCGGCCGAGTGGGCGAGGTTTACCGCATGGCCCGCGAGATCCAGGAAACCCAGGGCGAGCTGATCGAAAGCACCTTCCCCAAGCTCAACCGCTGCCTGACCGGCTACGACCTGGCGCACCTGCGCGACGAGCAGGGCCGCTTCAACCTCAACAGCGTGCTGTGCGGCGCCGAGGGCTCGCTGGGCTACGTGGTCGAGGCCAAGCTCAACGTGCTGCCGATTCCGAAATACGCCGTGCTGGTCAACGTGCGCTACACCAGCTTCATGGACGCCCTGCGCGACGCCAATGCCCTGATGGCGCACAAGCCGCTGTCGATCGAGACCGTCGACTCCAAGGTGCTGATGCTGGCGATGAAGGACATCGTCTGGCACAGCGTCGCCGAATACTTCCCGGCCGACCCCGAGCGCCCGACCCTGGGCATCAACCTGGTGGAGTTCTGCGGTGACGAGCCGGACGAAGTCAATGCCCGGGTCCAGGCCTTCGTCGCGCACCTGCAGGCCGACAAGGGTGTCGAGCGCCTGGGCCACACCCTGGCCGAAGGTGCCGAGGCGGTAACCCGGGTGTACGTGATGCGCAAGCGTTCGGTGGGCCTGCTGGGCAACGTCGAAGGCGAAGTGCGTCCGCAGCCGTTCGTCGAAGACACCGCCGTGCCCCCGGAGCAGTTGGCCGATTACATTGCCGACTTCCGCGCGCTGCTGGATGGCTATGGCCTGGCCTACGGCATGTTCGGCCACGTCGATGCCGGCGTGCTGCACGTGCGCCCGGCGCTGGATATGAAAGACCCGGCCCAGGCCGCGCTGGTCAAGCCGATCTCCGATGCGGTGGCGACGCTGACCAAGAGCTACGGCGGCCTGCTGTGGGGCGAGCATGGCAAGGGCCTGCGCTCGGAATACGTGCCGGAGTACTTCGGCGAGCTGTACCCGGCCTTGCAGCGCCTGAAGGGCGCGTTCGACCCGCACAACCAGCTCAACCCCGGCAAGATCTGCACCCCGCCGGACAGCGCCGAAGGCCTGACCCCGGTCGATGGCGTGACCCTGCGCGGCGACCTTGACCGGACCATCGACGAGCGCGTCTGGCAGGACTTCGGCAGCGCCGTGCACTGCAACGGCAACGGCGCCTGCTACAACTACGACCCCAACGACGCCATGTGCCCGTCGTGGAAGGCCACCCGTGAACGCCAGCACTCGCCCAAGGGCCGTGCTTCGCTGATCCGCGAGTGGCTGCGCCTGCAGGGCGAGGCCAACATCGACGTGCTGGCCGCCGCACAGCGCAAGGCCTCCTGGCTCAAGGGGCTGCCGGCGCGGCTGCGCAACCGCCGTGCGCAGCAGCAGGGGCAGCAAGACTTCTCCCACGAGGTGTACGACGCCATGGCCGGCTGCCTGGCGTGCAAGTCCTGCGCGGGGCAGTGCCCGATCAAGGTCAACGTGCCGGACTTCCGCTCGCGCTTCCTCGAGCTGTACCACGGCCGCTATCAGCGCCCGCTGCGCGATTACCTGATCGGTTCGCTGGAGTTCAGCATTCCGTACCTGGCCCACGCCCCAGGCCTGTACAACGCGGTGATGGGCTCGAAATGGGTGAGCAAGCTGCTGGCCGACCAGGTAGGCATGGTCGACAGCCCGCTGATCAGCCGCTTCAACTTCCAGGCCACCTTGACCCGTTGCCGCGTGCAGGTGGCCAGCGTGCCGGCCCTGCGCGAGCTGACCCCGGCCCAGCGCGAGCGCAGCATCGTGCTGGTGCAGGATGCCTTTACCCGCTACTTCGAGACGCCGCTGCTGGCCTCGTTCATCGAGCTGGCCCATCGCCTGGGGCACAAGGTGTTCCTCGCGCCCTACAGCGCCAACGGCAAACCGCTGCATGTGCAGGGCTTCCTCGGTGCCTTCGCCAAGGCGGCCATCCGCAACGGTACCCAGCTCAAGGCCCTGGCCGACTGCGGCGTGCCGCTGGTGGGGCTGGACCCGGCGATGACCCTGGTGTATCGCCAGGAGTACCAGAAGGTCGACGGCCTGGAGGGCTGCCCGCAAGTGCTGCTGCCCCAGGAATGGCTGATGGACGTGCTGCCCGAGCAGGCGCCGGCCAAGGCGGGCAGCTTCCGCCTGATGGCCCACTGCACCGAGAAGACCAATGTGCCGGCCAGTACCAAGCAGTGGGAGCAGGTGTTCGCGCGGATGGGTCTGAAGCTGGTCACCGAGGCCACGGGGTGCTGTGGCATGTCGGGGACCTATGGGCACGAGGCGCGTAACCAGCAAACCTCGAAGACCATCTTCGAGCAGTCCTGGGCGACCAAGCTGGACAAGGACGGCGAGGCGCTGGCGACCGGTTATTCGTGCCGCAGCCAGGTCAAGCGCATGACCGAGAAGCAGTTGCGCCATCCGCTGGAGGTGGTGCTGCAGTTCGCGCAGCGCTGATCGGCGCTAATCCTGCACCGGCCTCTTCGCGGGTAAACCCGCTCCCACAGGAATTCGCTTTTCTCAAGAAAGGCGCGGTCCCTGTGGGAGCGGGTTTACCCGCGAATAGGCCGGTGCAGGTTTGTACCGTTCAGTTGTTCTGGCGCATCCGCCGCGCCTGGCGGTACAGATACAGGCTCAACACCAGCCCGCACGCCGCCGCCCCTGCCGCAAACAGGAACATCGAGGCAAAACCGAACCCCGCCGCCACCGCGCCCACCAGCGGCCCGGTAATCCCCAGCGACAGGTCGATGAACAGCGAGTAGGCCCCCACCGCCGCGCCGCGGTTGGCCGCCGATACCTGGTTCACCGCCTCGACGCCCAGCGCCGGGAACACCAGGGAGAAGCCGAAACCACTGAGCGCCGCGCCGGCCAGGGCCATCTCGGCGCTCGGTGCCAACCACAGCATCAGCAACCCAAGGGTCTCCACCGACAAGCAAACGATTGCCACGCGAAAACCACCCAGCCGGTTGATCATGTTGCCGAACAGCAACCGCGCACTGATGAAGCTGGCGCCGAACAGGCTCAGGGTCAGCGCCGCGTTGGGCCAGTCGCGGCTGGCGTAGTACAGGGTGATGAACGTGGCGATGGTGCCGAAGCCGATCGAGCCCAGGGCCAGCCCCGAGCCATGGGGGAACACCTTGCCCAGTACTTGCAGGAACGGCAGGCGCACCCCGCTGACCACAGGCGCAGCGCGCTTGGGCCAGGCCAGCAGCAGACCGAGTGCACCCAGCAGGATGATGCTCGCGCCCATGCTCCACAGCCCAAGGTGCTTGACCATCAGCACGCCAAGCGGCGCGCCGATGGCCAGTGCGCCATAGCTGGCGATGCCGTTCCAGGAGATCACCTTGGCGGTGTTGTCCGCGCCGACCCGGCCGATGCCCCAGCCGATCGAACCCGAGCCCACCAGGCTTTCCGCGCTGCCCAGTACCAGGCGGCCGATCAGCAGGCAGGTCAGGCTCAGCCATGGCCAGGGCGTAAGGAAGTGGCAGGCGAGCATGAACACGCCGCTCAGGCCGCAGCCGGCCAGGCCCCACATCACGGCTTTCTTGCTGCCAAGGTTGTCGATGATGCGGCTGGCGGTGGGGCGGCTGAGCAGCGTGGCCAGGTACTGCACACTGATCACCAGGCCGGCGATGACGGCGCTGAAGCCCAGTTGGTTGTGCACATAGCCCGGCAACACAGCGAGGGGGATGCCGATGTTCAGGTAGCCGATGAAGGTGAAGAGGACGATCGAGACGACTTGCAGGGTGACCGCAAGGGGGCGGGGTGAATCGGGCATGGGGCCTTCAGTGGGTAGAGGTTCTGGACGGTGTGAAAACGCGATGGCGGGGAGTTTCCCACAGGCCAGCCGTTTTCACACTGTCGGGGTCTGCGCGGTTATTCCTGGTCAGCGCTGGATTGATCGTCACCGTGCGGTTCGACGGCAGGCGTCGGTTCGGCGTGGGCGGCAACGGATTGCTCTTCGGGGTTCAGGCTTGGGAAGGGAAGATTCGGGATTTCATGCATCTCGTCGTTCCTCGCAAGTGTGAGTGAAAAGACTGCGCGTGGCGCGTGTGTGGCTTCGAAAAGCAGGGGCAGGATACAGCAGTGAGGATGACAGTTTGAGATTTTTCCGCCCCGCGGGTCGGTTTTTATGGGCGGATATCGGCCAGGATGGCGAAGCGCCGCCAATTCAAGGCGGCGCTTCGGTGTAGCGGAGGATCAGGCGATCAATTTTCGGCGCAGGGTAAGAATGGTCTGTGAGTCGAGGTTCAGGCCTGTAGCCAGATAGCGTTGGATGTCGCCGTAGCGGGAGTGAACCTCGTCAAGGCCTGCTTGCAGATAGCTGGCATCCACCGTCATGCCGGGTGCGTACAAGGCGGCCATGGCCGGGGGCAGTGTGGCCAGCTTGCGTGCCACTCGCTCGGCGGTATAGGCATTGGTGGCCAGGTAGTCGCCCATGATCGTGGCATCGTCGGCACCCGCAATGCTCTGCAGAAGGGCTGCGACCCACCCGGTCCTGTCCTTGCCGGAAGCGCAGTGAAAGATTGCCGGGCCATCGCATCGGGCGAGTTCGGTGAGCAGCGTGCCGAGCTTCTCCCGAACCTGCGGATTGGCGACGAATGCTTTGTTGGCGCCTTGCATCAGCGCTACCACATCGGCGGGGCTTTCGATTTTCAGCTCTTCGGCTTCTGGGCCGGTCATGTGGCTTTTCAGGACGTCGATCTGCCTGTAGGCGGCGCCGTCCGGCAGCAGGTCGGGCTCGTTGGCGATTTCATTGGTAGTGCGCAGATCGAAAACATGGGAGATGCCCAGGCTGCTCATGGCCTGCCAGTCCTCGTCATTGGTGGTGAGTGCATTGGCGCGATAGAACATGCCGGGCCTCATCGGCCCGTTGCTGGTCTGGTAGGCGTGGTGGGTGCCGGCGACGTCGCGAAAGTTGTCGACGCTGCCAAGCCTCGGGGTATTCAGGTAAGCGGCTTCGATGCCTTGGAGTGTTTGGGGCAGGGTGCTGTGCAAAAACATGTGTAGCCTCGTATTCACTGGATTGAAGAGGCTAGGTTGCCGGGCGCGGAGTGACCGGAAGAGAGGTAATAACGGTGTGCTTCGATAGGAAAAATCGACGTGGATAGAAGGAGCGTTCTTGAAGGAGGGGTGTGTTTCCCTGCTTGAAACAAGGGCACCGCGTCAGCGGTGCCCTTATTTTCAGTTACTGCGGCAGGCGTCGGCGATAGCTGCTGCCAACTGCTCCAGGCGCTGGGTATCCGCGCCGGCGATGTTCGCCCGGCCGGTGCCGACCATGTATACGCTGTGCTTTTCCCGCAGCAGGCGTACCTGTTGCGGATTCAGCCCGGTATACGAGAACATCCCGCGTTGCGCGGCAATGTGCGCGAAGCGCTCGGCCAAGCCGTGTGGCGCAAGAGCCTGCACCAGGCCCTCACGAAGCTCGGCGATGCGCTGGCGCATGGCGTCGACTTCTTCGACCCACAGCGCCTTGAGCGCCGGATCGCCGAGAATCTCGGCTACCACCGCGGCGCCGTGGTCCGGTGGCGTCGACCACAGGTTGCGGGCAAGCAGCGCCAGCTGGCTGCGCACGTCCTGCAGTTTCTCGGCGTCGTGGCTGCACACCAGCAGGGCGCCGGTGCGGTCGCGATACAGGCCGAAGTTCTTCGAGCAGGAGCTGGTGATCAGCAGTTCCGGCAGTTCGGCGGCGAACAGGCGCACCGCCCAGGCGTCTTGTTCCAGGCCATCGCCGAAACCCTGGTAGGCGAAGTCGATCAGCGGCAGCAGGTTGCGCCGCTTGACGATCTCCAGCACCGCGCGCCAATCGTCCTGGCCCAGGTCGAAACCGGTGGGGTTGTGGCAGCAGGCGTGCAGCAGTACCACATCGCCGTGCGGCGCCTGCTCCAGGGCGGCGAGCATGCCGGCGACGTCCAGGCGATTGTCCGCGCCCACATAGGGGTAGTGCGACACCTTCAGGCCAGCGCCGGCAAAGATCGTCTCGTGGATCGGCCAGGTCGGGTCACTCAGCCACAGACCGCGGCCCGGCAGGCAGTGGGCGATGAATTCCGCCGCCAGGCGCAGTGCGCCGGTGCCACCCGGGGTCTGGGTGGCGCCGGCGCGCTGGCTGGCCAGCAGCGGCGAAGCGTTGCCCAGCACCAGTTCGCTGATCAGGCGGCCAAAGGCTGCGTCGCCGTGGCCGCCGATGTAGCTTTTGCTGGCTTGCTGGGCGATCAGGCGTTGTTCAGCCTGTTTGACCGCCGAAGGGATCGGCGTCAGGCCCTGGGCGTCCTTGAACACACCGACACCCAGGTCGAACTTGGCCGGATTGTCATCGCGCGCGTAGGCCTCCATCAGCCCGAGGATCGGGTCGCCAGGGACCCGTCCGATCGCCGCGAAGTGCATCACTTGCGCCCTTCGGCGGTCTCGGCGACCTTGTCGGTGCGCGCGCACATGATGAAATCGTTGCGGTGCAGGCCTTTGATCGAGTGGCTCCACCAGGTCACGGTGACCTTGCCCCACTCGGTCATCAGGCCAGGGTGGTGGCCTTCGGCTTCGGCGATTTCACCCACGGCGTTGGTGAAGGCCAGGGCGTGCTTGAAGTTCTTGAACAGGAATACGCGCTCGAGCTCCATGTGGCCGTCGCGCACTTCGATGTTCCAGTCCGGGATCTCGCGGATCAGTACCGCCAATTCTTCGTCGGAGACTTTCGGTGCATCGGCGCGGCAGGCTTCGCAGTGGGCTTGGTTCAAGGCATTCATGGTGAGTATTTTCCGTTTTGAGTTGTTATCGACGAAGGCGGCTCAGGCGGCGGCCTTGGGTGGAAACTTCGGTGCGTGCAGGCCCAGCTGCATGGCTTGGTGGACCATGGCCATGATGTCTTCGTGGGCCAGGTCGAACAGGCGCTTCATGTTCGGCAGGACGAAGTACAGGGGCTGCAGGATGTCGATGCGGTACGGCGTGCGCATGGCTTCGATCGGGTCGAAGGCCTGGTGCTCGGGCTCGCCGGACAGGCTGTAGACGGTCTCTTTCGGCGAGGAGAGGATGCCGCCGCCGTAGATCTTGCGACCTTGCGGGGTTTCCATCAGGCCGAATTCGATGGTCATCCAGTACAGCCGCGCCAGGTAAACGCGTTGTTCCTTGGTGGCTGCCAGGCCCAGCTTGCCGTAGGTGTGGGTGAACTCGGCAAAGAACGGGTTGGTCAGCAGCGGGCAGTGGCCGAAGATCTCGTGGAAGATGTCGGGCTCTTGCAGGTAGTCGAGTTCTTCCGGGGTGCGGATGAAGGTGGCGACCGGGAAGCGCTTGCTGGCCAGCAGTTCGAAGAAGGTCTGGAAGGGGATCAGTGCCGGCACGCGGGCAACCTGCCAGCCGGTGGTGGCGCCGAGCACCTTGTTGACTTCGCCCAGCTGCGGGATGCGGTCATGGGGCAGCTTGAGCTGCTCGATACCGTCCAGGTATTCCTGGCAGGCCCGGCCTTCGATGACTTTCAGCTGGCGGGTAATCAGGGTGTTCCACACCGCGTGCTCTTGCTGCGGGTAGTCGATAAACCCTTGCGCATCGGGCTCGCGGGCCACGTATTGCGTCTGTTTCATGCGGCGCTCCTGGTGAGGGCTTTCTTGTTATGTGCAGGACATGCATTAGGAATATCCCTACATCCGCCACTTTGCACGGGGTCGCGGGCTGCTATTGGGCCTGTGCGGTGTCGGTTTTTGTAACGATTATTTTACAAAAGCCCTGTCATCCCGGAAAATCACGCACATCGAGCTGGCCATCAAGTGGATTTTGTCAGCTTATCTTTACGACTTTTCCGCGTGCCGAAGAAAAACTTCGGCCGCTTCGAGAGCTTTCATGCGTATCAAAGTGCACTGCCAGAACCGTATCGGGATCCTGCGCGACATCCTCAACCTGTTGGTGGAGTACGGCATCAACGTGCTGCGCGGCGAGGTGGGGGGCGATCATGGCAACGCCATCTATCTGCACTGCCCGAACCTGATCAACATTCAGTTCCAGGCCTTGCGGCCGAAGTTCGAAGCGATCGCCGGGGTGTTCGGGGTCAAGCGGGTCGGGTTGATGCCCAGCGAGCGCCGGCACATGGAGCTCAATGCCTTGCTCGGGGCGCTGGACTTCCCGGTGCTGTCCATCGACATGGGCGGCAGCATCGTGGCCGCCAACCGCAGCGCGGCGCAGTTGCTCGGGGTGCGGGTTGATGAAGTGCCGGGCCTGCCGCTTTCGCGCTATGTCGAGGACTTCGACCTGCCGGAGTTGGTGCGCGCCAACAAGTCGCGCATCAACGGCCTGCGCATCAAGGTCAAGGGTGACGTGTTCCTGGCCGACATCGCGCCGCTGCAGTCGGAGCACGACGAAAGCGAGGCGCTGGCCGGCGCGGTATTGACCCTGCACCGCGCCGACCGCATCGGCGAGCGCATCTACAACGTGCGCAAGCAGGAGCTGCGCGGGTTCGACAGCATCTTCCAGAGCTCGCGCGTGATGGCGGCGGTGGTGCGTGAGGCCCGGCGCATGGCGCCGTTGGATGCGCCGCTGCTGATCGAGGGCGAGACCGGCACCGGCAAGGAGCTGCTGGCCCGCGCCTGTCACCTGGCCAGCCCGCGTGGCCAGGCGCCATTGATGGCGCTCAACTGCGCCGGCCTGCCGGAGTCGATGGCCGAAACCGAACTGTTCGGCTACGGGCCGGGGGCGTTCGAGGGCGCGCGTGCCGAAGGCAAGCTCGGGCTGCTGGAGCTGACCGCAGGCGGCACCTTGTTCCTCGACGGGGTAGGGGAGATGAGCCCGCGTCTGCAGGTGAAGCTGCTGCGCTTCCTGCAGGACGGTTGCTTCCGTCGGGTGGGTAGCGACGAGGAGGTTTACCTGGACGTACGGGTGATCTGTGCCACCCAAGTGGACCTGTCCGAGCTGTGTGCCCGGGGGGAGTTCCGCCAGGATCTTTACCACCGGCTCAACGTACTGTCGCTGCACATCCCGCCGCTGCGCGAGTGCATGGATGGGCTGGAGGGGCTGGTGCAGCACTTTCTCGACCAGGCCAGCCGGCAGATTGGTTGCCCGATGCCGCGGCTGGCGCCGGCCGCGATGGACAAGCTCAGTCAGTACCATTGGCCGGGCAACGTTCGGCAACTGGAGAACGTATTGTTCCAGGCCGTGTCGCTGTGCGAGGGCGGGGTGGTGAAGAGCGAACATATCCGCTTGCCGGATTATGGTGCGCGCCAACCGTTGGGCGAGTTTTCACTGGACGGTGATCTTGCACAGATTGTCGGGCGTTTTGAAAAGGCGGTACTTGAAAGTTTGATGAGTGAATATTCAAGTAGTCGGGCGTTGGGTAAAAGATTGGGGGTTTCACATACGACAATTGCCAACAAGTTGCGTGATTATTCACTTAATAAGTCGGTAGATTGAGTTCGGGATTTTATAAGTCGTAATACGCATCGCGGGGCAAGCCCGCTCCCACAAAAGCCTGTACAAGGCTCGTGGGAGAGGGCTTGCCCCGCGATGGGCCCCAGTGGGGCCCTAATTCACGGGATCAGCCGTTGGAACAACCGTTGCCCATCACGCGGTATTCGAGAATGTGCTTCTGGCCCTGGGAGTCCTCGTAGGTCATACGGGCCGGCACCACTTCGCAGACATTGGGCACTTCGCTCATGGAAATAACGCGGGCGATGTCCAGGTGCTGCGAATAACTGTACTGTTCAACCGGAATCTGCTCGGCATCTTTTGCCTCGCCGGCCAGTGCCGCGCCGCAAAGACTGCCAAGTACCAATACCAGTAAAGCTTTCATTTTCTATTTACCTGTCTAAGGTCGTGAGGGGGCACGCGGCGCTTGTGGCGCCGCGAGTACAACGGTTGTTCAACTATCAGGATGAGGTGCGGATCAACTTTGCCTTCGTGGGGGCTGTAACCAGAAGTTAATCGCGTTGCCGTTGCTGGCGAGTTGAATTTTAGGAGGGTGGCCGCAGCCGAAACAGATGGGGTTTTGATAAAGTCTTTTGACAGAATCTGTAACAATCCCTTGGCAGCATGCTCCGGTTTTTCTCGTGGATGGCTGTGTGCCATGAGTTAGAGCGGTCGAGCCTGATGGGGCGGTCTTCGCTGGGGCGCGTTACTACCAACGTCGAATGGCTTTTGCCGCTCTGGTACAGTTACAAACGGTTCCATACAAAAACAACTATTACACCGAGGTAACACAGATGAGTGCGGCTCCACTGTATCCCGTTCGTCCCGAGGTTGCGGCCACTACCCTGACCGACGAGGCCACCTACAAGGCCATGTACCAGCAGTCTGTGATCAACCCGGACGGCTTCTGGCGCGAGCAGGCCCAGCGCCTGGACTGGATCAAGCCCTTCACCAAGGTCAAGCAGACCTCGTTCGACGACCACCATGTCGATATCAAGTGGTTTGCCGACGGCACTCTGAACGTTTCCTCCAACTGCCTGGACCGCCACCTCGAAGAGCGCGGCGACCAGTTGGCGATCATCTGGGAGGGCGACGACCCTTCCGAGCACCGCAACATTACCTACCGCGAGCTCCACGAGCAGGTCTGCAAGTTCGCCAACGCCCTGCGTGGCCAGGACGTGCACCGTGGTGACGTGGTCACCATCTATATGCCGATGATCCCCGAGGCGGTGGTGGCCATGCTGGCCTGTGCCCGTATCGGCGCGATCCACTCGGTGGTGTTCGGTGGCTTCTCGCCGGAGGCCCTGGCCGGGCGCATCATCGACTGCAAGTCGAAAGTGGTGATCACCGCAGACGAAGGCGTGCGCGGCGGCCGTCGTACCCCGCTCAAGGGCAACGTCGACCTGGCCCTGACCAACCCTGAAACCAGCAGCGTACAGAAGATCATCGTGTGCAAGCGCACCGGCGGCGACATCGCCTGGCACCAGCACCGCGACATCTGGTACGAGGACCTGATGAAGGTCGCCTCCAGCCACTGTGCGCCGAAAGAGATGGGGGCCGAAGAAGCACTGTTCATCCTTTATACCTCCGGCTCCACCGGCAAGCCGAAGGGTGTGCTGCACACCACCGGTGGTTACCTGGTGTATGCCGCGCTGACCCATGAGCGGGTGTTCGACTACCGCCCGGGCGAGGTGTACTGGTGCACCGCCGACGTGGGCTGGGTCACTGGCCACAGCTACATCGTCTATGGCCCGCTGGCCAATGGTGCTACCACGCTGCTGTTCGAAGGTGTGCCGAACTACCCGGACATTACTCGCGTGTCGAAAATCGTCGACAAGCACAAGGTCAATATCCTCTACACCGCGCCGACCGCGATCCGCGCCATGATGGCCGAGGGCGAAGCCGCAGTGGCCGGCGCCGACGGTTCCAGCCTGCGCCTGCTGGGTTCGGTGGGCGAGCCGATCAACCCCGAGGCCTGGAACTGGTACTACAAGACCGTCGGCAAGCAGCGCTGCCCGATCGTCGACACCTGGTGGCAGACCGAGACCGGTGGTGTGCTGATCAGCCCGCTGCCGGGCGCCACCGCGCTCAAGCCGGGTTCGGCGACCCGCCCGTTCTTCGGTGTGGTGCCAGCCTTGGTGGACAACCTCGGGAACCTGATCGACGGCGCGGCCGAAGGCAACCTGGTGATTCTCGATTCGTGGCCGGGTCAGTCGCGCTCGCTGTATGGCGACCACGACCGCTTTGTCGACACCTACTTCAAGACTTTCCGTGGCATGTACTTCACCGGTGACGGCGCCCGTCGCGACGAGGATGGCTACTACTGGATCACCGGCCGGGTGGATGACGTGCTGAACGTGTCCGGCCACCGCATGGGCACCGCCGAGATCGAAAGCGCCATGGTTGCCCACCCGAAAGTGGCCGAGGCCGCGGTGGTGGGTGTGCCGCACGACATCAAGGGGCAGGGCATCTATGTCTATGTCACCCTCAATGCTGGCGAGGAATCGAGCGAGCAACTGCGCCTGGAGCTGAAGAACTGGGTGCGCAAGGAGATCGGCCCGATCGCTTCGCCGGACGTGATCCAGTGGGCGCCGGGGCTGCCGAAAACCCGTTCGGGCAAGATCATGCGCCGCATCCTGCGCAAGATTGCCACGGCCGAGTACGACGCGCTGGGTGATATCTCCACCCTGGCCGACCCAGGCGTGGTGCAGCACCTGATCGATACCCACAAGGCGATGAGCCTGGCTTCGGCCTGATCCACCGGATCGCGGGGCAAGCCCGCTCCCACGACCCAAATCTGCGTGGGAGCGGCGGTTCGCCGATGCGACTTGCCCCGCGATTGCTTCCCATCAATGCAAACCCCGCCGGGCAACCGGCGGGGTTTTTGCTTTACTGAATGGACTGTTACCCGACATTCATCGGTAACCGTGGCTGTAGGTGATTTCGCACAGAAATGGGGCTTGTGGAAACATCCCTGACACATCGCGGTGCGATTTTTCAGCCATTTTGTGCAGCGTGGCACGCTGCACTTGCCGGAATACAAGGGTTTGCCAATAATAGGCGCGCTTATTGCTTTGGATATAGGTTATTTCTCTTTTGCTCTTGCATAATCAGCGAGAGCTGTCAATATCGCCCGCCGCGGTTTCAAGCGCTTCTGTAACTAGTTGTCGCTTTGAAGAAATATCGACTACCGGGCTGTCGCTAAAATGCCACTCACTCGCTCGTGGTCTGCGACCTTGGTCGAAACCTGCGCGGCTCGCGTTGTACCCATTCGCATATCGGGCAGCCGTTACACCTGCCTTGTATTGCCCCGTACCGATGGAGTTACCTGATGAAGAAGCTTGCACTGCTTGGCGCCCTGGCGCTTTCCGTGTTTTCCCTGGTATCGCAGGCCGATGAGAAGCCGCTGAAGATCGGTATCGAAGCCGCCTACCCACCCTTCGCCTTCAAGCAACCCGACGGCAGCATCGCCGGCTTCGACTACGACATCGGCAACGCCCTGTGCGAAGAGATGAAAGCCAAGTGCACCTGGGTCGAGCAGGAATTCGATGGCCTGATCCCGGCGCTGAAAGTGCGCAAGATCGACGCCATCCTGTCGTCCATGTCGATCACTGACGATCGCAAGAAGTCGGTCGACTTCACCAAGCGCTACTACCTCACTCCGGCTCGCCTGGTGATGAAGGAAGGTTCCACTGTCAGCGCCAGCCTGGATGAACTCAAGGGCAAGAAGATTGGTGTTCAGCGTGGCTCGATCCACGACCGCTTCGCCAAGGAAGTCCTGGCCCCGAAAGGCGCCACTGTCGTCCCATACGGCACCCAGAACGAAATTTACCTGGACGTGGCGGCCGGTCGCCTCGACGGCACCGTGGCCGACGCCACCCTGCTCGAAGACGGCTTCCTGAAAACCGACGCCGGCAAGGGCTTCGCCTTCGTCGGCCCGTCGTTCACCGATGTGAAGTACTTCGGTGATGGCGTGGGTATCGCCGTGCGCAAGGGTGACGACGCCAACCGTGAGCGCATCAACAAGGCCATCGACGCGATCCGCGCCAACGGCAAGTACAAAGAGATCGAGAAGAAGTACTTCAACTTCGACATCTACGGCCCAGACGCTCAGTAAGACGTCGGGTTTCACCTGTGCAATGGTGCAAACAGCAGAATCTCTGAGGTTTGCACCATTTTTCATTCCCAAGCCCTGAGGAATTGCAATCATGTTGAAAGGCTATGGGGCAGTCATCCTCGATGGGGCGTGGCTGACGCTGCAGCTCGCCCTGTCGTCGATGGCCCTGGCCATCGTCCTCGGCCTGATCGGTGTGGCGCTGCGCTTGTCGCCGGTGCGCTGGTTGGCCTGGCTGGGTGACCTGTATTCCACGGTGATCCGTGGCATCCCTGACCTGGTGTTGATCCTGCTGATCTTCTACGGCGGCCAGGACCTGCTCAACCGGCTGGCGCCGCTGCTGGGCTATGACGACTATATCGACCTGAACCCGCTGGTGGCCGGTATCGGCACCCTGGGCTTCATCTTCGGGGCCTATCTGTCGGAAACCTTCCGCGGCGCCTTCCTGGGCATCCCCAAGGGGCAGGCCGAGGCCGGTGCGGCGTATGGCATGAGCAACCTGCAGGTGTTCTTCCGCATCATGGTGCCGCAGATGATTCGCCTGGCGATCCCGGGTTTCACCAACAACTGGCTGGTGCTGACCAAGGCGACCGCGCTGATTTCGGTGGTCGGCCTGCAGGACATGATGTTCAAGGCCAAGCAGGCGGCCGATGCCACCCGCGAACCCTTCACCTTCTTCCTGGCGGTGGCGGCGCTGTACCTGGTATTGACCAGTGTCTCGCTGCTGGCGTTGAAGTACCTCGAGAAGCGCTACTCGGTTGGCGTCAAGGTGGTTGAACTATGATCTTTGACTACAACGTCATCTGGGAAGCCATGCCGCTGTACCTGGGCGGCCTGCTGACCACGCTGAAGCTGCTGGCGCTTTCGCTGCTGTTCGGCCTGCTGGCGGCCATTCCGCTGGGCTTGATGCGGGTTTCCAAGCAGCCGGTGGTGAACATGACCGCCTGGCTGTACACCTACGTCATTCGCGGCACGCCGATGCTGGTGCAGCTGTTCCTGATCTACTACGGCCTGGCCCAGTTCGAGGCGGTGCGCGAAAGCTTCCTGTGGCCGTGGCTGTCCAGCGCGACCTTCTGCGCCTGCCTGGCGTTTGCCATCAACACCAGCGCCTACACCGCCGAGATCATCGCCGGCAGCCTCAAGGCCACGCCCCATGGCGAGATCGAGGCGGCCAAGGCAGTCGGCATGTCGCGCTTCAAGATGTACCGTCGCATCCTGCTGCCGTCGGCCCTGCGCCGGGCGTTGCCGCAGTACAGCAACGAGGTGATCATGATGCTGCAGACCACCAGCCTGGCGTCGATCGTAACCCTGATCGACATCACCGGTGCCGCGCGCACGGTCAATGCCCAGTACTACCTGCCTTTCGAGGCCTACATCACGGCGGGCGTGTTCTACCTGTGCCTGACCTTCATCCTGGTGCGCCTGTTCAAGATGGCCGAACGCCGCTGGCTCGGCTACCTGGCGCCGCGCAAGCACTGACCGCTCTGTGAGAACCGACAGCATGTACAAACTTCAAATCCAAGACCTGCACAAGCGCTACGGCAGCCACGAGGTGCTCAAGGGCATCTCCCTCGAAGCCAAGGCAGGCGACGTGATCAGCATCATCGGCTCCAGTGGCTCGGGCAAATCGACCTTCCTGCGTTGCATCAACATGCTCGAGCAGCCGCATGCGGGCCGGATCCTGCTCAACAATGAAGAGCTCAAGCTGGTGGCCGGCAAGGACGGCGCGCTCAAGGCCGCCGACCCGAAACAGCTGCAGCGCATGCGTTCGCGCCTGTCGATGGTGTTCCAGCACTTCAACCTGTGGTCGCACATGACTGCGCTGGAGAACGTCATCGAGGCCCCGGTGCACGTGCTGGGCGTGAACAAGAAGGAAGCGCTGGAAAAGGCCGAGCACTACCTGAACAAGGTCGGTGTCGCCCACCGCAAGGACGCATTCCCCGGGCACATGTCCGGCGGCGAGCAGCAGCGTGTGGCCATCGCCCGTGCCCTGGCCATGGAGCCCGAGGTGATGCTGTTCGACGAGCCGACGTCGGCACTGGACCCCGAGCTGGTGGGCGATGTGCTCAAGGTGATGCAGTCGCTGGCCCAGGAAGGCCGCACCATGGTGGTGGTCACCCACGAGATGGGCTTTGCCCGAGAGGTTTCCAACCAGCTGGTATTCCTGCACAAGGGCCTGGTGGAAGAGCGCGGCTGCCCGCGTGAAGTGCTGGTCAATCCGCAGTCCGAGCGACTCAAGCAGTTCCTCTCCGGCAGCCTCAAGTAAAGGCTGCACTTTGCACCATAATGGGGCATGCTGCGCTGCGCGCGCGGCATGCCTTGGCGCCACGAGCGCGAACCTTCCCCTCCAGGTTTCGGACCACGCCCTATGACCACCCAGCGAATCGGATTTCTCATCTGGCCCAGCACCAAGCCGCTGACCCTGGCGTTGGCCGACGAGGTGTTGCAGGTGGCCCAGCGGGTGCATCCGGACGTGGTCTACGAGCTGGTCTACTTGCAGGCCGAGGCCGGGCAGGAGGGCGCCTGGCGCCTGCCGGGCGAGGCCTGGAATGGCCGCTTGGAGGGCTGCCAGAAGTTGTTCCTGCTGGCCGACGAGCCGCCGGCGGCGATCAGTTCGGCGCTGTCGGCCGCACTCAAGCAGCTGGCGCGCAGTGGCTGCATGGTCGGCGGGCTGTCCGCCGGGGTCTATCCGCTGGCGTCGATGGGGCTGCTCGATGGGTACCGCGCTGCGGTGCACTGGCGTTGGCAGGACGATTTTGCCGAGCGGTTCCCCAAGGTGATTGCCACCAGCCACCTGTTCGATTGGGACCGGGATCGCCTGACCGCCTGCGGCGGCATGGCGGTGACCGACCTGTTGCTGGCGGTGCTGGCGCGTGACCACGGCGCCGAACTGGCGGGTGCGGTATCCGAAGAGCTGGTGGTCGAGCGTATTCGTGAAGGTGGTGAGCGCCAGCGTATCCCGCTGCAGAACCGCCTGGGTTCCAGCCATCCGAAGCTCACCCAGGCGGTGCTGCTGATGGAGGCCAATATCGAAGAGCCGCTGACCACCGACGAGATCGCCCAGCATGTGTGCGTGTCCCGTCGCCAGCTGGAGCGGATCTTCAAGCAGTACCTCAACCGGGTGCCGAGCCAGTATTACCTGGAGCTGCGCCTGAACAAGGCGCGGCAGATGCTGATGCAGACCAGCAAGTCGATCATCCAGATCGGCCTGTCGTGCGGGTTCTCCTCCGGGCCGCATTTCTCCAGTGCGTACCGCAACTTCTTTGGCGCCACGCCGCGTGAAGACCGCAACCAGCGGCGCAGCAGCAGCCCGTTCGAGCTGAGCTCGGCGCCGGCCGAGAAAGGCTGAGGTCGCTTGCTCAGCAGGCTCGGTCGATGCGCAGGTTGTGCATGTCCGGGCAGGCGGCGAGGATCCCGAGCGGTTCGTTTAGCAGGCGACGGGCCGTGCGGGCATAGAGTGGCGACCCAATGATGTCTTCGATGGGTTGCTCGGTAATATTGCCGAAAGCGATTTCGGGAAACTGCTTGGTCATTACCACCCGGCCGTCGATGTCGATATCCAGTTTCACGCCCATCTTGTAATAGGGATTTTCCGGCTGGTAGCGGCCCTGGTAATAATCCTGCAGTTGCTGGGGCGCGAGGTTCGGGCTGATCAGCACGGGAATCGTGCTGGGATGAGCCTTGATCCGGGCTATGGCGCCTTTGACCATGTTCAGATAATTGTCATCGAACTGGCCGAGATCGTAGCCGTCGGCCGAATGCGCCTGTTCGCCGTGTTCGGCGCAGAACTGGTTGAACTGTTTTCGGGCGGGCGCGTTGGCGATCCACAGGTGATTGAACACCATCCAGTCCACGCCCAGGGCCTCGCACTCTTCGATGATCGCTTCGCTGTGAAGCATGTTGCTGGCGAGCAGGGTCGATTCAACGCCGACTATCCAATCCAGGCCGTCGCGCTTGGCTTGGGCCAGGCGCCGAATGGCATCGGTGGTCACGGCATGGTAGCCATCGCCGCGTATGGCGTCGTGTACGGCCCTGGGGCCGTCGATCGAGATGAGGAAGGCCAGGCGGTCATGGTAGCGGCTCAAGGTGTCGAAGTGCTTGTCCAGCAGTGTGCCATTGGTGCAGATCACCATGGGGCAGCCCAGTTCTGCCAGGGTTTGCACGAAGCGGGAAAACTGTGGGTGGAGCATGGGTTCACCGCCCGTCAGCACGACTTCGCAAGGGTGTTGGCGGAGGAATTCGAACAGGTGATGGCACTCGTCGAACTCTAGGCGGGTTTTCTTCAGGTTGCGGTGGAAACCCGTGGCGCTGGCGTGGTCTATGCCGTCTTCGCGCCATTGGAAGCACATGGAACAGCGCAAATTGCAGGCGCTGAGCAGTTTCAGGGAAATCTTGGAGATGCCCTCGGTGCTGACCTGGCCGGTGTCTGCAAAGCCCTGGATGGCTGTTTTGAGGCGTTCGGCGCGTTCGATGTAGCGCGCCATGTAGCTGGCATTGCGCTGCAGAAAGCGCTGCCGGGCTGTGTCGCTGGGTACAGGCTGGGTAACTTCAGTGGTCCACATCGGAACGTTTCTCCATGCTCAGTAAGTAAGTGCTGATGGTCTGGGTGGCGTTTGTTGCGATCAGGGCGCGAGCGTTTCTGCTCAGGTGCACACCGCGGCTGGGGAGGCTGTCCAGGGCTTGGTTGAGCTGTTCGGGGGACGTCACGTCCAGTGCGGCGTCGTTATCGAGAAAATGCGCCGCATTGCAGCGTTCGTGCTCGGTGATTGGAGGGGCCAGCAGTAGCGGGCAGCCGTTCTGCGCGGCTTCGCTCAGGGTCAGGCCACCAGGCTTGGTGATGATCGCCCAGGCCTGGGCGTAGAGGGGGGTAAGGCCGGATTGTGTTGTGTGCAGTTGCAGGCGACCTGACTGAACGGCCTGGGCGTGCCGTTGCGCGAGTGTTTCGAGCAGGCCTGGATTGTCGCCGCACAGTGCAGTGACCCTGGTTACGGCGGGATGTGCCAGAGCCGGCTCGAGGCAATCGTAGGCGCTGCCAAGCCCCCATCCGCCACCGCAGACGAGCAGGTGGCCAGGTGAGGGGCGCGGGGTGGCCGGTGTGTGTTCCAGAGGGATGCCGAGTGGCAGCAGCGGTACGTTTCGTGCCCCAAGCCAGTCCAGCGTAGCGTTGTTCAGTCGTTGCGCAGTGATCAGTGCGTCGACCTCGATGCGCCAGCCTGGGGACGTGCAGTAGTCGCCGAGCACGCCCACGACCCGGTACCGCAGCCCAAGTCGGGAGCGCAGGTGCAAGAGAAAAAATGCCGCCAGGTAGCTGGTGGCCACCGCTACGCTGACCTGGCTGAGCGCTTGTCGCGCTTTCGGTGTCGGCCAGTGCAGCACGCCCAGCAGCCGGTACAGCAGGCGGAATCGCCAGGGCTGACGGAACCACAGGCTCAAGTTGTCCTGTTGCCGCTGGCAGTCGCTGCGGTAACGATCCAGCAACCTGTTGTGCAGCCACGCGGGGATGAGTTCGCGCAGCGAAATCACCGAGCTGCAATGCCCCGATGAGGCCAGCTCTGCCTGCAGTCGCCTGGCGATCACCAGTGGCCCGAGCCCGGCTTCGACATGCACCAGTGCAATGGTCGCGCTCACGCTGGGATGTGCCTGGCAGCGAGGCTGTCGCGCATTGCCTGTAGATCGATGAGTTGGATGCACATGTCGCTGCCCTGGCCATAGAAGTCTTTGAGCGTTGCGCTGTCGGTGGCGCCGAGCTTGCTCCAGATGGATTGCATGTTGCTTTTGCCGGGCGATGTGAAGGTTTCCACGTAGCCATGAGTGGCGTCGGTGTGCTGGAGGATGTGCAGGAGGGTGTCGAACTGAATGCGCATTTTCACCAGGCCTGGTAGAGAGCGTGCGGCGATGAAGAATCCGCCCCACACCACGTGCGGGGGGTCGCATCGGCGTTGCAGATAGCCGCACAGGCCAACCCGCTGGCCTTCGATGTGGTACTGGAAATAGCGTCGACCATCATCAATGCCGGCTGCTTGGCAGCGCACGTGGTACTGGCTTGTCGCCAGCGCCTCATGAGCCAGTTCTGTCGGCGCGTTAGCGTGTAGAAATGCCGGCAGTTGATCCAGGGTGAGCGCGCTGCGCTGTAGTCGTCCGGGGTTGGGGCGCGCTGCCATGCGGGCAAAATCGAAGCGCATTTGCTGGGGTCCTTGTAATAGCTTGATACGAGCGGCTGCTCAGTCATGCAGCGGGTAGATATGTTAAGGAGAGGAACTGGGCGCGAGATGTAAGGCGCACGCCCGATCCGTGTAGGGCCTTTCATGGATGTAAAGCAGTGGGGGGCTGGGTTATGCCCTGTGGCGCGCGCTTTGTGGGGGTGCGGGATTTTTTCCATCGGCTGCACAGCGGCGTTAAACTGCGCGATTGCGACAGTGTTTGTCGCATTGCCGAAAACCTGCTGAAAACAGGGTTTTGCGCTGTAACAAGTTGTCGCCTGGCAGCAAGGACAGGCGCCGATCAGTCCTTACAATCCCCCCATCGCTCGCCACTTCCAGGCCAGCGTTCCTCTTCAGGAGACTCAGATGTCCGTTGAGCAAGCCCCGGTGCAACGTGCCGATTTCGACCAGGTCATGGTCCCCAACTATTCTCCGGCGGCCTTCATTCCTGTGCGAGGCGAGGGCTCCCGAGTCTGGGACCAGTCGGGTCGCGAATTGATCGACTTCGCTGGCGGTATCGCCGTCAACGCCCTGGGCCACTGCCACCCGGCGCTGGTCAAGGCGCTGACCGAACAGGCCAACACCCTCTGGCACGTCTCCAACGTGTTCACCAACGAGCCGGCCCTGCGCCTGGCGCACAAACTGGTGGACGCGACCTTTGCCGAGCGTGCGTTCTTCTGCAACTCCGGCGCCGAAGCCAACGAGGCCGCCTTCAAGCTGGCCCGTCGCGTCGCCCATGACCGTTTCGGCCCGGACAAGCACGAAATCATCGCCACGGTTAACAGCTTCCACGGCCGCACCCTGTTCACCGTCAGCGTCGGTGGCCAGCCCAAGTACTCCGACGGTTTCGGCCCGAAGATCACCGGCATCAGCCACGTGGCCTACAACGACCTGGAAGCGCTGAAGGCACAGATTTCCGACAAGACCTGCGCCGTGGTGATCGAGCCGATCCAGGGCGAGAGCGGTGTGGTTCCGGCCGACAAGGCGTACCTGGAAGGCGCCCGCAAGCTGTGTGATGAGCACAACGCCCTGCTGATCTTCGATGAAGTGCAGACCGGCGTCGGCCGTACTGGCTCGCTGTATGCCTACCAGCATTACGGCGTCACCCCGGACATCCTCACCAGCGCCAAGAGCCTGGGCGGCGGCTTCCCGATCGGCGCCATGCTGACCACCAGCGAAATCGCCAAGCACCTGGCCGTCGGCACCCACGGCACCACCTATGGTGGCAACCCGCTGGGCTGCGCCGTCGCCTGCGCAGTGCTGGACGTGATCAATACCCCAGAGACGCTGGCGGGCATCAAGGCCAAGCACGAGCGCTTCAAGACCCGCCTGGAAAAGATCGGCCAGCAAACCGGACTGTTCACCCAGGTGCGTGGCGTCGGCCTGTTGCTCGGCTGCGTGCTCAGCGATGCCTGGAAAGGCAAGGCCAAGGACATCCTCAACGCCGCCGAAAAGGAAGGCCTGATGGTGCTGCAGGCAGGTCCCGATGTGGTGCGCTTCGCCCCGAGCCTGGTGGTCGAGGATGCCGACATCGACGAAGGCCTGGATCGCTTCGAGCGTGCCGTGGCCAAACTGACTCAGGGCTGATCGCCCGGTAGTCCCGTCGCCCGCCCTGAGCATGCTCAGGGCAGGCGAATCCTGAATTTCAATGCGGGCACCTGCTTGCAGGTAGTGGCGCGTGCCCGCTGTTTTCCCGTGCCGATTGATCGGCGCGCTTTCCCGAAAGGAGTGACACCATGCTGGTGATGCGCCCCGCGCAAATGGCTGATCTGAACGAAGTGCAGCGCATGGCTGCCGACAGCCCCATTGGTGTCACCTCGCTGCCGGACGACGCCGGCCGCCTGGGCGACAAGATCGCCGCCTCGGAAACCTCCTTCGCCGCCGAAGTGAGCTTCAATGGCGAAGAGAGCTACTTCTTCGTGCTCGAAGACAGCGCCACCGGCAAGCTGGTCGGCTGCTCGGCCATCGTCGCCTCTGCCGGCTACTCCGAGCCGTTCTACAGCTTCCGCAACGAGACCTTCGTGCATGCCTCGCGCGAGCTGAAGATCCACAACAAGATCCACGTCCTGTCACTGTGCCACGACCTCACCGGCAACAGCCTGCTGACCAGCTTCTATGTGCTGCCGGAGCTGGTGAACAGCGCCTTCGCCGAACTCAATTCCCGAGGCCGTCTGCTGTTCATGGCCGCGCACCCGGAGCGCTTCGCCGAGTCGGTGGTGACCGAAATCGTCGGCTACAGCGACGAGCAGGGCGAGTCGCCGTTCTGGGACGCCATCGGGCGCAACTTCTTCGACCTCAACTATGCCGACGCCGAGCGCCTGTGCGGCCTGAAGAGCCGTACCTTCCTCGCCGAGCTGATGCCGCACTACCCGATCTATGTGCCGCTGCTCCACGATGAGGCCCAGGAAGCGATGGGCCAGGTGCACCCGCGTGCGCAGATCACTTTCGACATCCTCATGCGTGAGGGCTTCGAGACCGAGCACTACATCGACATCTTCGACGGCGGCCCGACCCTGCATGCCCGTACTTCGGGCATCCGCTCGATCGCCCAGAGCCGTGTGGTGCCGGTCAAGCTTGACGAAACGCCGGTCAAGGGCGGCCGCCCGTACCTGGTGTGCAACGGCCAGTTGCAGGACTACCGCGCGGTGCTGCTGGAGCTGGACTGGGTGCCGGGCAAACCGGTCAGCCTGAACAGCGAAGCCGCCGATGCCCTGGGCGTCGGCGAGGGTGCCAGCGTGCGCCTGGTAGCGGTCTGATTAGCCGGAACAGAGAGTTTCGCGGCGGGCACAGACCGCCGCACAAGGAGATAGCATGATCGTTCGTCCTGTACGCAGCAGCGATTTACCCGCGCTGATCGAATTGGCCCGCAGCACCGGCACCACCGGGCTGACCACGCTCCCGGCCAACGAAGAACGCCTTGGCCAGCGTGTCGGCTGGGCCGAGAAGAGCTTCCGCGGTGAAGCCGAGCGCGGCGACACCGACTACCTGTTCGTGCTGGAGAACGACGAAGGCCTGGTGGTCGGCATCAGTGCCATCGCCGGCGCCGTTGGTTTGCGTGAGCCCTGGTACAACTACCGGGTGGGGCTGACCGTCAGCGCCTCGCAGGAGCTGGGCATCTACCGCGAAATCCCCACGCTGTTCCTGGCCAACGACCTGACTGGCAACTCCGAGCTGTGCTCGTTGTTCCTGCGCAGCGACTATCGCAGCGGCCTCAACGGCCGCCTGCTGTCCAAGGCGCGGATGCTGTTCATCGCCGAGTTCCCGCAACTGTTCGGCAACAAGATCATCGCCGAGATGCGCGGCATGTCCGATGAATCCGGGCGCTCGCCATTCTGGGAAAGCCTGGGCCGGCACTTCTTCAAGATGGAGTTCAGCCAGGCCGACTACCTTACCGGGGTGGGCAACAAGTCGTTCATCGCCGAACTGATGCCCAAATTCCCGCTGTACACCTGCTTCCTGTCGCAGGCTGCGCGCGACGTGGTCGGCCGCGTGCACACCGACACCGAGCCTGCGCTGGCCATGCTCAAGCGCGAAGGCTTCAACTACCAGGGGTATGTCGACATCTTCGACGCCGGCCCGGCCATCGAGTGCGAAACCTCGAAGATCCGTGCGGTGCGTGAAAGCGAAACCCTGGTACTGGCTGTCGGCACGCCGGGTGACGACGCCACTCCTTACATCATTCATAACCGCAAGCGCGAAGACTGCCGCATCACTGCCGCGCCGGCGCGCCTTGCCGCAGGCACCCTGGTGGTCGATCCGCTGACCGCCAAGCGCCTGCGCCTGGGCGCCGGCGACAATGTGCGCGCGGTGCCGCTGTCCGCCGGCCGGGAGGCTCAGTAAATGACCACGCATTACATCGCAGGCAAATGGCTGGCTGGTCAAGGCGAAGCCTTGCAGTCGCTCAATCCCGTCACCCAGGCGGTGGTCTGGGCCGGGCAGGGCGCCGATGCCGCTCAAGTTGCAGCGGCAGTGGACGCGGCGCGCCAGGCGTTCCCTAACTGGGCGCAGCTGAGCCTGGACGCGCGTGTCGCGGTGCTCGAGGCGTTCGCCGAAAAGCTCAAGGCCCGTGCCGAGGAGCTGGCACGCTGCATCGGTGAAGAAACCGGCAAGCCCTTGTGGGAATCGGCCACCGAAGTCACCAGCATGGTCAACAAGGTGGCGATCTCGGTACAGAGCTACCGCGAACGTACCGGCGAAAAGAGCGGCCCGCTGGCCGACGCCACGGCCGTGCTGCGCCACAAGCCCCATGGTGTGGTGGCAGTGTTCGGCCCGTACAACTTCCCCGGCCACCTGCCCAACGGCCACATCGTCCCGGCCTTGCTGGCGGGCAACTGCGTGGTGTTCAAGCCAAGTGAACTGACCCCAAAGGTTGCCGAGTTGACCGTGCAGTGCTGGATTGAAGCCGGGCTGCCTGCCGGTGTACTCAACCTGGTGCAGGGTGCCCGCGAAACCGGCGTGGCGCTGGCTGCCAACCCGGGTATCGATGGCCTGTTCTTCACCGGCTCCAGCCGCACCGGCAACTTGTTGCACCAGCAGTTCGCCGGGCGCCCGGACAAGATCCTGGCCCTGGAGATGGGCGGCAACAACCCGTTGGTGGTGGACGAGGTCAAGGACCTGGACGCTGCGGTCTACACCATCATCCAGTCGGCGTTCATTTCCGCCGGCCAGCGCTGCACCTGTGCCCGGCGCCTGTTGGTGCCCCAGGGCGCCTGGGGCGACCAACTGCTGGCGCGCCTGGTCGAGGTCAGCCGCAGCATCAGCGTCGGCGCTTTCGACCAGCAGCCGGCACCCTTCATGGGCTCGGTGATTTCGCTGCAGGCCGCCCGCGCGCTGGTCGCTGCCCAGGCTGACCTGCTCGCCAAGGGCGCCGTGGCGCTGCTGGAGATGACCCAGCCACAGGCCAATGCGGCCTTGCTGACCCCGGGCATCATCGATGTCACCGCCGTGACCGGCCGCCCGGACGAAGAGTTCTTCGGCCCGCTGCTGCAGGTGATCCGCTACAGCGATTTCGACGCGGCGATCAACGAGGCCAACAACACCCAGTACGGCCTGGCCGCTGGGCTGCTGTCGGACTCCAACGCCCGTTACCAGCACTTCTGGCTGCGCAGCCGCGCCGGCATCGTCAACTGGAACAAGCAGCTGACCGGTGCCGCCAGCAGCGCGCCGTTCGGCGGTGTGGGTGCCAGCGGCAACCACCGCGCCAGCGCTTACTACGCGGCCGACTATTGCGCCTACCCCGTGGCTTCGCTGGAGACCGCGAGCCTTGTCCTACCGGCCACCCTGACGCCGGGCGTCACCCTATAACAACAGGTCTCGGAGCCTTGCCGATGAAATCCTACGAAGTGAATTTTGATGGCCTGGTGGGGCCGACCCACAACTACGGTGGCCTGTCCTACGGCAACGTGGCCTCGCAAAGCAACAGCCAGCAGGGCTCCAACCCGCGCGAAGCAGCGCGCCAGGGCCTGGCCAAGATGAAGGCGCTGATGGAAATGGGCTTCCAGCAGGGCGTACTGGCGCCGCAGGAGCGCCCGGATGTGGCGGCCCTGCGCAGCCTGGGCTTCACCGGCAGCGACGCGGAGGTGATCCAGCGCGCGGCGAAAGAAGCCATGCCATTGCTGGTCGCCAGTTGCTCGGCCTCGAGCATGTGGGTGGCCAACGCCGCCACGGTCAGCCCCAGCGCAGACACCGCCGACGGCCGCGTGCATTTCACTGCCGCCAACCTCAACTGCAAATACCACCGCAGTATCGAACACCCGACCACCAGCCGTGTGCTGGGGGCCATGTTCAATGACGACAAGCACTTCGCCCACCATGCCGCGCTGCCGGCGGTGGCGCAGTTCGGTGACGAAGGCGCGGCCAACCACACGCGGTTCTGCCGAAATTACGGCGATGCCGGCGTCGAGTTCTTCGTCTATGGCCGCAGCGCTTTCGACAGCCGCTATCCGGCGCCGCAGAAGTACCCGGCGCGCCAGACCCTGGAAGCCTCGCAGGCAGTCGCCCGGCTGCACGGCCTGCGCGACGACGGCGTGGTCTACGCTCAACAGAACCCGGCGGTGATCGACCAGGGCGTGTTCCACAACGATGTGATCTCGGTGGGTAACGGCGAGGTGCTGTTCTACCACGAGGACGCCTTCCTCGAGACCGACGCCGTGCTCGGCCAGCTGCAGGCTAAACTGGCCGGCAAGGGTGGCCAGTTCCAGGCCATCTGCGTGCCGCGCTCGGCGGTGACGGTGGAGGACGCAGTGCGTTCCTACCTGTTCAACAGCCAGCTGCTCAGCCGCGCAGACGGTTCCATGCTGCTGGTGGTGCCGGAAGAGTGCCGCAACAACGAACGCGTCTGGGCGTACCTGGGCCAGTTGACCAGCCAGGGCGGCCCGGTGAAGGAGGTCAAGGTGTTCGACCTCAAGCAGAGCATGCAGAACGGCGGTGGCCCGGCTTGCCTACGTTTGCGTGTGGCCTTGAAGGAAACGGAACTGGCGGCGGTCAATCCAGGCGTTATCATGACCGCCTCGCTGTACGACACCTTGGTGCAGTGGGTCGACAAGCACTACCGCGATCGCCTTGGCGAGGCGGACCTGGCCGACCCGCAGTTGCTGATCGAATGTCGTACGGCATTGGATGAGCTGACCCAGATCATGAAGCTGGGCTCGGTGTATCCGTTCCAACGCCAACCTTGATAGAGAGAAATTGCAATGTCCGACGCCCTGCGCCTGATCCTGGAAGATGAAGACGGCACCCAGCTGGAAACCTCCTGCACGCGCTTTGCCGTGGTCTGGCAAGGCAAGGAAGTGTGGATCCAGCAGGACGGCCGCGGCCAGCTGCTGATCGGTGTCGATGTCGACGAGAACGACACCGAGTACGCCAACCTGCTGTTGCGTCCGATGGCTACCAACCTGGTCAGCCTGCAACTGGAAATGGAGCCGGCAGAGGTCGGTGATGACGACGATCACGTCCATGGCCCGGACTGCGGCCACCACCACTAAGGAAGTGCCTATGCTCGCCCTCGGCAAACTGCTTGAGCTGACCCTGACCGATCACGAACCGGCCGAGAAGACCCAAGTGACACCCAAGGGCGCGCGTTTGCGCTGGCTGGGGGAGGGCGCACTGGAAGTGCGTCCGCCCGAAGGCGATGACAGCGGGCTGGATCTGCTGCTGTCGGCCGGGATTCACGGCAACGAGACAGCGCCAATCGAGCTGCTCGAGCGGCTGCTGCATGGTGTGGCCAACGGCAAGATCAAGCCCCGTGCGCGGGTGTTGTTCCTGTTCGGCAACCCGGCGGCGATCCGCAAGGGCGAGCGCTTCATCGAGCAGGACATCAACCGCCTGTTCAATGGCCGGCATGAGCTTTCCAGTGGCTTCGAGGCTTTGCGCGCCGCTGAGCTTGAGCAGTTTGCCCGGGTGTTCTTCAGCAAGCCGGAACGCACCCGCCTGCACTACGACCTGCATACCGCGATCCGCGGTTCCAAGATCGAGCAGTTCGCCTTGTATCCCTACAAGGAGGGTCGCACGCATTCCCGGCGTGAGCTGGCTCGCCTGGCTGCGGCGGGGATGGAGGCAGTGCTGCTGCAGAGCAAGTCTTCGATTACCTTCAGTGCCTTCACTTATGAACAGCTGGAGGCCGAGGCCTTCACCCTCGAACTGGGCAAGGCGCGGCCATTCGGGCAGAACGAAGGCGTCAATCTCGACAAGCTCGAAGAACGTCTCATCCAGATCATCGAAGGTACCGAGCCTGAGACCGGCGACTCGCTCGACGGTCTGAAGCTGTTCAGTGTTGCCCGCGAGATCATCAAGCACAGTGACAGCTTCCACCTGCATCTGCCGGCGGACATCGAGAACTTCTCCGAGTTGAGCAAGGGCTACCTGCTGGCCGAGGACCTGGCCGAAACGCGCTGGGTGGTGGAGGAGGAGGGCGCGCGGATCATCTTCCCCAACCCCAAGGTGAAGAACGGGCTGCGCGCCGGGATCCTCATCGTGCCGGACTCGGGGCAGCGGTTGGCCTGATACCCGCAATTGCAGGCACCTGAATCTGGCGTGGGAGCGGGCTTGCCCCGCGATCACGTCTGGCCTGGCGAGCACGTTGGCGCTGCCGGTGCTGATCGCGGGGCAAGCCCGCTCCCACGTTGCGAGGTCAGACTGCTTTTGGATCCCTTCGGTGATGAAATTCTTTTAATTCACCAAGCTGTTAATTTTCCCCGCCCCAGGACCCTAATTGGCTTGCCAGTAGCGAAACGCTGGCTTTAGCATCGCGGTCATGCCGTTTTCAATTGCTGTAGTCCGACAAACCGTCCAATCGACGGTTTCTATCGCATAAACACACTGCACCGAGACTGCAGGACCGATATAATGCGGCCCTTTGCCGTCGTTTCGTCGATTCGACGTGTGGCCGCCGTTTCCGTGGAAGAACCTATGAAAAGCGCAGAAATCCGTGAAGCCTTCCTCCGCTTCTTCGAAGAGCAGGGACATACTCGCGTTGCCTCCAGCTCCCTGATCCCGGGCAATGACCCGACCCTGCTGTTCACCAACGCCGGCATGAACCAGTTCAAGGACTGCTTCCTCGGCCAGGAAAAGCGCGCCTACACCCGCGCGGTGAGCAGCCAGAAGTGCGTACGCGCTGGCGGCAAGCACAACGACCTGGAAAACGTCGGCTATACCGCCCGTCACCATACCTTCTTCGAGATGCTGGGCAACTTCAGCTTCGGCGACTATTTCAAGCGTGACGCCATCACTTTCGCCTGGACCTTCCTGACTTCGGACAAGTGGCTCAACCTGCCGAAGGAGAAGCTGTGGGTCACCGTCTACGCCAGCGACGACGAGGCCTACGACATCTGGACCAAGGAAGTCGGCGTGCCCGCCGAGCGCATGGTACGCATCGGTGACAACAAGGGCGCCCCGTACGCCTCGGACAACTTCTGGACCATGGGCGACACCGGCCCGTGCGGCCCGTGCACCGAGATCTTCTACGATCACGGCGCCGACATCTGGGGCGGCCCACCCGGCTCGCCGGAAGAAGACGGCGACCGCTACATCGAGATCTGGAACAACGTCTTCATGCAGTTCAACCGCACCGCCGATGGCGTCCTGCACCCGCTGCCAGCACCGTCGGTGGACACCGGCATGGGCCTGGAGCGCATCAGTGCGGTGATGCAGCATGTGCACTCGAACTACCAGATCGACCTGTTCCAGAGCCTGTTGGCCGCGGCCGCCAAGGCCATTGGTTGCAGTAACGACGAGCAACCTTCGCTGAAAGTGGTCGCTGACCATATCCGTTCCTGCGGCTTCCTGATCGCCGACGGTGTACTGCCGTCGAACGAAGGCCGTGGCTACGTGCTGCGCCGCATCATTCGTCGCGCCTGCCGCCACGGCAACAAGCTGGGCGCCACCGGCAGCTTCTTCCACAAGATCGTTGCCGCGCTGGTCGCCGAGATGGGCGAAGCCTTCCCTGAGCTGAAAAGCCAGCAGGCGCACATCGAGCGCGTGCTCAAGACCGAAGAAGAGCAATTCGCCAAGACCCTGGAACAGGGCCTGCGTATCCTCGAGCAGGACCTGGCCCAGTTGCAGGGCAAGGTCGTTCCGGGCGACGTGGTGTTCAAGCTGTACGACACCTACGGCTTCCCCATGGACCTCACCGCCGACATCGCCCGCGAGCGCGAACTGACCATCGACGAGGCCGGCTTCGAGCGTGAAATGGAGGCCCAGCGTGAGCGTGCCCGCTCCGCCAGCGCCTTCGGCATGGACTACAACAGCCTGGTCAAGGTCGATACCGCCACTGACTTCCTCGGCTACGATGCCACCGAAGGGCAGGGCAAGGTCATTGCCCTGTACAAGGATGGCCAGGCGGTCGAGCAGTTGGGCGAAGGCGAAGAGGGCGTGGTGATCCTGGATCGCACCCCGTTCTACGCCGAATCGGGCGGCCAGGTGGGTGACTGCGGTTACCTGCAGGCCGGCGCTGCGCGCTTCGATGTGCGCGACACCACCAAGACCGGTGGCGCCTTCCTGCACCACGGCGTGGTTGCCAGCGGTGCACTGACCGTTGGCGCAGCCGTCGATGCGCGCGTCGATGCCGATGTCCAGCACGCTACCTCGCTGAACCACTCCGCCACCCACCTGCTGCACGAAGCACTGCGTCAGGTACTGGGCGAGCACGTACAGCAGAAGGGCTCGCTGGTCGACAGCCAGCGCCTGCGTTTCGACTTCAGCCACTTCGAGGCCGTCAAGCCTGAGCAGATCAAGGCGCTGGAAGACATCGTCAATCGTGAAGTGCGCCGCAACACCGAGGTGCAGACCGAGCTGACCGACATCGAGACCGCCAAGGCCAAGGGCGCCATGGCGTTGTTCGGTGAGAAGTATGGCGACACCGTGCGCGTGCTGAGCATGGGCGGTAATTTCTCCGTCGAGCTGTGCGGTGGCATCCACGCCAAACGCACCGGCGACATCAGCCTGTTCAAGATCATCAGCGAAGGCGGCGTGGCCTCTGGCGTGCGCCGTATCGAAGCGGTCACCGGCGCCGCCGCGTTGGCCTACCTGAACGCTGCCGAAGAGCAGGTCAAGGAAGCCGCGCAACTGGTCAAGGGTAACCGCGACAACCTGATCGACAAGCTGTCGGCTGTGCTCGAGCGCAACCGTCAGCTGGAAAAGCAGTTGGAACAGCTGCAGGCCAAGGCCGCCAGCGCCGCCGGGGACGATCTCTCCAATGCGGCCGTTGAGGTCAAGGGCGCCAAGGTGCTCGCCGCCCGCCTGGATGGGCAGGATGGCAAGGCCTTGCTGGCGCTCGTCGATCAGCTGAAGAACAAGCTCGGCCATGCAGTGATCCTGCTGGGCAGCGAGCATGAGGGCAAGGTCGTGCTGGTGGCTGGCGTGACCAAGGACCTCTCCGGCCAACTCAAGGCTGGCGATCTGATGAAGCAAGCCGCTGCGGCGGTGGGTGGCAAGGGTGGTGGTCGCCCGGACATGGCCCAGGGTGGTGGCGTCGACGTCGCCGCGCTGGACAATGCCTTGGCCCTGGCTGTGCCGTTCGCCGAGCAGGGACTTTGAGATGAGGCGGCCGTCGGTCTAGTCGGCGGTCGCTTCATGTTGGATTGTTTTTTGGGGCCCCCTGGGGCTGAGGCACCTTTGAAATGGCGTTGATCGTACAGAAATTTGGCGGCACCTCTGTCGGTTCCATCGAGCGGATCGAGCAGGTAGCCGACAAGGTCAAGAAATTCCGTGAGCAAGGCACTGACCTGGTGGTGGTGCTGTCGGCCATGAGCGGCGAAACCAATCGCCTGATCGACCTGGCCAAGCAGATTACCGACAAGCCAGAGCCTCGCGAGCTGGACGTAATTGTTTCGACCGGTGAGCAGGTCACCATCGCCCTGTTGACCATGGCGTTGATGAAGCGTGGCGTGCCTGCGGTGTCGTACACCGGCAACCAGGTACGTATCCTCACCGACAGCGCGCACAACAAGGCGCGCATCCTGCAGATCGACGACCAGAAGATCCGCGCCGACCTCAAGGCCGGCCGAGTGGTCGTGGTTGCAGGTTTCCAGGGTGTTGACGAGCACGGCAACATCACCACGCTCGGCCGCGGTGGCTCCGACACCACCGGTGTGGCGCTCGCAGCGGCCCTGAAGGCCGACGAATGCCAGATCTACACCGATGTCGACGGCGTCTACACCACCGACCCGCGTGTCGTTTCCCAGGCCCAGCGCCTGGAGAAGATCACCTTCGAGGAGATGCTGGAAATGGCCAGCCTCGGCTCCAAGGTGCTGCAGATCCGTTCGGTGGAGTTCGCCGGCAAGTACAACGTCCCGCTGCGCGTGCTGCACAGCTTCAAGGAGGGTCCGGGTACCCTCATTACCATCGATGAAGAGGAATCCATGGAACAGCCAATCATTTCCGGTATCGCCTTCAACCGTGATGAGGCCAAGCTGACCATTCGTGGCGTCCCGGACACTCCAGGCGTTGCCTTCAAGATCCTCGGCCCGATCAGCGCGGCGAACATCGAAGTCGACATGATCGTGCAGAACGTTTCGCACGATAACACCACCGACTTCACCTTCACCGTGCACCGCAACGAGTACGAAAAGGCACTGAGCGTGCTGGAGAACACCGCCCGTGAGATCGGTGCGCGTGAAGTGGTGGGTGATACCAAGATCGCCAAGGTGTCGATCGTTGGCGTTGGCATGCGTTCGCACGCCGGTGTTGCCAGCCGCATGTTCGAAGCCCTGGCCAAGGAGAGCATCAACATCCAGATGATCTCCACCTCCGAGATCAAGGTCTCGGTAGTGATCGAAGAGAAGTACCTGGAGCTGGCCGTTCGCGCGCTGCACACTGCGTTCGAACTCGATGCTCCTGCCCGACAGGGCGAGTAAGACGTTGCCTGGAAGGGCGCGGCTTGCCGCGCCCTTTGCGTTTCTGGCTGCCAGTCGCGCCCTTGTCCAGGTGCAGCTGGCGGTTTGTCCGGGCCAGTGCCGTCGTCCGCGGCCGGGCCCTGCTTAATCAAAGACTGTTGTCCCTGAAGTTACATGTGAGGAGAAAACTATGCTGATTCTGACTCGTCGGTGCGCCGAGAGCCTGATCATTGGTGACGGTGAGATCACCGTGACGGTCCTGGGTGTCAAAGGCAACCAGGTGCGTATCGGCGTGAGCGCGCCAAAGGAAGTGGCCGTTCACCGCGAGGAAATCTACCTGCGGATCAAGAAAGAGAAGGACGAGGAGCCAAGCCTTTAATTTTTTTGAAGTTTTTTTCAAAAAAAGGGTTGCAAACGAGGAAGGGTGTGTTTAATATTCGCCTCGTGTTGCGGTGAGGTGGCCGAGTGGCCGAAGGCGCTCCCCTGCTAAGGGAGTATACCTCATAAGGGTATCGGGGGTTCGAATCCCCCCTTCACCGCCATTATTTGCGTAGGGCGCTGTAAACGGTAAGAACGCTAAGCAGTTGATTTTAAACGAAAAAGTTCTTGCAAAAATGTTTCGGCGACCTATAATGCGCGGCAAGACACGGACTCATAGCTCAGCTGGATAGAGTACTCGGCTACGAACCGAGCGGTCGGAGGTTCGAATCCTCCTGAGTCCGCCATTTAWTGRGSGGYTTTGMTCTTCAAAGCAGTTCANNMAGCCAGTGGTAATCTGGCATAAAACTACCAACCRCGGACTCATAGCTCAGCTGGATAGAGTACTCGGCTACGAACCGAGCGGTCGGAGGTTCGAATCCTCCTGAGTCCGCCATACCTGAAAAGCCCGCTTATTCAAGCGGGCTTTTTCTTTTTCGGCATTCACTGATTCTGTCCACGCACGGCTAGACTCACGTTGATAGCCCGATCCCCAGCTGCCCATATATGTATGTGATTTTTGCAAGCCTCAGGCCGTCGCACTGTTGGCTTCGAGTGTTGTCACAGCTTTATTGCGCAAACGATTGTTCTGGCCAAAATTTTAAGCGATCCGACAGCTTACACCGTGTATGATTGCGCCCGTCAGCCCCGCCGGGGCTTGTGGAATACCACCATGGACTTACCCAGTAGTTACTCGCTAACACGCTTCATGCAGCAAGATCTGATCGATTGATTCTCCTGGCGTGCTCCGCTGCTGGGGGTGGAGTTCGCCTATGACCGAAGTAGAAGTAAAGAAAGCTCAAGACAGCCTGCAGGATCGCCTTGCCCAGGTGATCGAATTGCTGCAGCGCCAGCGCGTGGTTGAGGACCTGACGCACCGTCAGGAAGGTCATCACAATGACCTCGTGGAAAACCTCGTCCACCGGCAGAACCTCGTCGAACTGCAGCGCAAGCTCGATGATCTGCACCTCGCCGACATTGCCTACATCCTCGAAGCCTTGCCCCTGGAAGACCGCCTGACGGTCTGGCAGCTGGTGCGCTCGGATCGTGATGGCGACATCCTGCTGGAAGTTTCCGACGCGGTCCGCCAGTCCTTGATCGCCGACATGGACGATCACGAACTGCTCGCCGCGGCCAAGGAAATGGACGCCGACGAACTCGCCGACCTGGCGCCGGAATTACCGCGAGACGTCGTCCATGAATTGATGGAAAGCCTCGACGCCCAGCAACGTGAGCGCGTGCGTTCGGCGCTGAGCTACGACGAGGAGCAAGTCGGTGCGCTGATGGACTTCGAGATGGTGACCATCCGCGAAGACGTCAGCCTGGAAGTGGTACTGCGCTACCTGCGTCGGCTCAAAGAGCTGCCAGGGCACACCGACAAACTGTTCGTGGTCGACTACGACGGCAAGCTCAAGGGTGTGCTGCCGATCAAGCGGCTGCTGGTCAACGACCCGGACAAGAAAGTCGCGGAGGTCATGGCCAACGACCCGGTGGTGTTCCACCCCGAGGAAGATGCCTATGACGCGGCCCTGGCATTCGAGCGTTACGACCTGGTGTCCGCGCCGGTGGTGGACAAGAACGAGCGCCTGATCGGCCGACTGACCATTGATGAAATGGTCGACCTGATCCGTGAGGAGAGCGAGAGCGAAGTGCTCAACATGGCGGGTCTGCGCGAAGAGGAAGACATCTTCGCCTCGGTCTGGCGCTCGCTGCGCAACCGTTGGGCCTGGCTGGCCATCAACCTGATTACTGCCTTCCTGGCGTCCCGGGTGATCGGTCTGTTCGAAGGCTCGATCGAGAAACTGGTGGCCCTGGCTGCGCTGATGCCTATCGTTGCCGGTATCGGTGGTAACTCGGGTAACCAGACCATCACCATGATCGTGCGCGCGATGGCACTGGACCAGGTGTCGCCGGGCAACACCAGCCGCCTCATGCGCAAGGAGTTGGCGGTTTCGCTGCTCAACGGCCTGATATGGGGTGGGGTGATCGGCGTAGTGGCATTCATGCTCTACGGCAGTTGGTCATTGGGCCTGGTGATGACGGCGGCCATGACCCTCAACTTGCTGCTGGCGGCCTTGATGGGGGTGTTGATTCCGATGACGCTGACCCGCCTGGGGCGCGATCCGGCCATGGGCTCCAGCGTAATGATCACTGCTGTGACTGACAGCGGCGGCTTCTTCATTTTCCTGGGGTTGGCAACGCTGTTCCTGCTCTGAGTAGTGGGACAGCGGCAACAAAAAAGCCAGCTTGCGCTGGCTTTTTTGTGTGTCAGTGCTTTGTATCAGGACGCGTCAGCAGCCATTTCCACATCGTGTGCGATCAGCGCAACCAGTGCGTTCTGCTGACGATGGGACAGCTGGCGGAAGCGTTGCAGCAGTTCGCGTTCGTGCAGGCTGAGCTCTGGGCTGTCCAGGCGCATGCTCAGTTCGTCGCCCAGCGCGCCTTCCTGGATAAGGCTCTGCTCCAGGCGCGCGATGATCTCGGAGTTCATGCTGCGGTGATGGTTGCGCGCTACCTCGGCAATGCGCTCACGCATTCCGTCTGGCAGGCGGACGACGAACTTGTCAGCGGTGCGGCTCGAATAAATAGCCTGTTTCAATGGGCGCATATAAATTGACCGGTTGTTCTAGTTCAGGGGAAGCGGTTCGCAAATTGGCCGCACGGTGGAAGTACGACCGCGGCGACGACAAAATGTTCAACCGTAATGTGGTTTCGGGTTTTCATCTTGCCTCATGTCGCCGATTCCTTGGCGTCAATTCTGTGACAAATAGTGGCTCCGGTACAGGCTTTTTGCCAGTACCAATTATCAGAAATGAGTACTGGTTTGAAAAGATTCACATTGACGCAGAATGCAGGCGCGTCAGACCTTTGTCGTCAAAATCTGGTAACTGGCAGCAAAGGTTAGGGAAAAACCCTAGAATGCGCAGGTTCCCACACCTTGAGCATAGTGGCTATGCAATATGACGCAAGCGGCGCACCGTCCTCAAGAGGGCGGTTGATATTCCTGATGGGACCATCGGGATCGGGCAAAGATTCCCTTATTGATGCTGCGCGCGAGCGCCTTGCCAAGCACGGTGTGGACGTTGCACGAAGGGTCATAACCCGTTCCGCCGAAGCCAAGGGGGAGAGTGCGCTGGGGGTTACGCTCGAACGTTTCGAGGGCATGCGCGCGGCGGGCGAGTTTGCCCTGTGCTGGGCGGCGAATGGCCTCTGCTATGGCATCCCTGCCCAAGTGGAGGATCGTCTCGCCGCTGGCCGTTCGGTGCTGGTGAACGGCTCGCGGGGATACCTGGACGAGGCGCGGCAACGCTACCCGGATTTGCTGGCGGTTGGCCTGACCGTTCTACCTGGCGTACTGCGCCAGCGCTTGACGGCTCGCGGTCGGGAAAGCGCCGAGGAAATCGAACAGCGTCTGGCCCGCGGCGCTCGGCTGCAGGCCTACGATCCCTCGGTGCATGTGCTGGATAACTCGGCTGCGCTCGATGTCGCCGTCGAGGCGCTGTTCGGGGTACTGCGACAGGAGGGAGTCATCGGCCAAGAGCAGGGAAATGATTGACGTGCAAAATGCCCGATAGAAACATGACAAATGCCGATGCGCTGGGTAACATGCTCGCCGTCCCTGCCGTGCAGCGCCCGTTGCCGGCCCCAGTGTCTCAGTAGCTCAATTGGATAGAGCATCCCCCTCCTAAGGGGAAGGTTGCAGGTTCAAATCCTGCCTGGGACGCCATTCACACCCTCCATTGCCAACCCACTCAACGCTGTTCGCCTGCGTGCGCTCCTGTATGGGCGATGTGCGGTCGGGTGTAACCGAGCGCAAAGTAGGCGACCAGGCCGAATATCAGCCCCCAGAAGGCGGCGCCCAGGCCCAGGAAGCTCATGCCAGAGGCAGTGACCAGGAAGGTGATCAACGCAGGCTCACGCTGCTTTTCATCGGCCATGGCACCGGTCAGCCCGGTTGCGATGGCGCCGAACAGCGCCAGGCCGGCGAGGGCGGCGATCATTTCCCGGGGTAGGGCGGCGAACACTGAGGCCAGGGTGGCGCCGAAGGTGCCCATCAGCAGATAGAAGGCGCCACAGGCAATGCCGGCGATATAGCGCTTATCGGGGTTCTCGTGGGCCTCGCGGCCTGTGCAGATGGCTGCGGTAATCGCTGCCAGGTTGACCCCATGGCAGGCGAACGGTGCCAGCAGCAGCGAGCCGATGGCGGTCACCGAGACGATCGGGCGTGCGGCGGTCTGGTAACCGGCTGTACGCAGTACGGCGATACCCGGTACCGACTGGCCTGTGAGCGACACCAGCGCCAGCGGCAGGCCAATGTTGACGATGGCATGCCAGTTCCATTGGGGCGCGGTCCAGAGCGGGACGGCCATCTCCAGCACCAGTGCGCCCGTATCGAGCTGGCCCATGCTGGTGGCGAGCCCGCAGCCAACCACCAGTACCGAGAGGATGGCGTAGCGGGGCGACAGGCGCTTGAACAGCAGGTATGCCGCGAGCATCGAAAGGACCAGCAACGGCTGCAGGCGGATGGAGCTGAACAGCTCAGCGCCGAAGCGGAACAGGATGCCGGCGAGCATGGCGGCGGCAATCGCCTTGGGCAGGCGGCGCATCAGCTTGTCGAACGCGCCGCTCAGTGCGATCACGGCGATCAGCAGCGAGGCAACGATGTAGGCCCCCACGGCCTGCGCCAGTGAAACGGTCGGCAGCATCGACACCAGCAGCGCCGCGCCGGGTGTCGACCACGCGGTGATCACCGGCACTCGCAGTTTCCAGCTCAGCAGCAAGCCGGTCAGGCCACTGCCGATGGAGATCGCCCAGATCCACGAGGCGGTTGCCTCGTTGCTGAGCTGGGCCTGATGGGCAGCCTGGAACACGATGATCAACGGGCCGGCGTAGGAAATGATCACTGCGATCAGGCCGGCGACCAGCGCCGAAAGCGAGAAGTCTTGTCTGAGTCTGTCCATGACGAATTGCCGATTCCCTGTAGCAAGGCGATTGAGGAGGGCTGGATTGAATCCCGTTACACGCCCGCTGTCGAGTGCTGCGAGGGCAGCCTGCCCTGCCGCGAGAGGCGTGGCCCAAGGCAGGGCCACGCGCCTGGCTTAGAGCTCGATATCCGTGAGCTCGTCGCTTTGCTGCACGCCCTGCTGCTGGCCGAGCTTGGCCAAGGCCTTCGCCTCGACATCATCCTGCATTCGCTGAGCGATCTGCTCATCGATCATCGCTTTCTTCTCCGGTGGCAACGCGTCGTACTCCTCCTCGGTCAGGCCTAGCTCCTGGAGGTATTTCTCCTTGATCTTTTCCGCCGGCGACTTCTCCACGTAGTCGCGGAACTCCTGTCGTACATCGCTGAGCTGCGGCTTGTCGACGCTGCCCTGCTGGCGTGCGGCAACGTCTGGGTTCTGCAGCATGACCATGAGCTTGGCAAAGGCCTCCTTGCGATTGTCTTCGCTGTTCTGCTGCGAGGTGCTGCCCTGGCTGTTGTGCTGTGCGGTGGTGCCGCTGGCGGCGGCGATCGGCTGGAACTGCAGCGCCGGTGCCAGCGCCTGTTCGTTGCCGATGCGACTGGATGGCTGCACCGCGGGCTGCCAAGGCATCCCGCTGATTGAAGTGAGCATGTCTCCTCCTTGAATGGGTCAATAAGCGCGATCGAAGGGGCAAAAGCTGTGCCAGCGCGCAAACTCGTCGGAATAGCCCGCCGGGGCTATTCCGGCAACGCTGTACTGGGCATATGCTTGCCCCCCAGAGGAACAGGATTGCCGACTGCGGCAATCACGATGAACATCCGCAGCACCGTGATCGGGGCGCAGTAGCCGGATACCAGGGAGAGCGTCCATGAGTCAGCCACCAACGCCGGTACCGACCGGCTTCAGCGAGCAGCAACTGCACACTTTGTTCGACCTGATCAGCGACGGCATCTGGGACTGGGATGCCAACACCGGCTACGTCTACCGCAACCCGGGCTGGTACGCGATGCTGGGTTATGCCAGCCATTCGATGGCCAATTCGGTCCTGACCTGGGAGAGCGTGATCCACCCGGAAGACTTCCCCCGGGTGATGGCCCACTTCGAGGCCTACATCAATCAGCGCAACGAGCGCTACCGTATCGAGTACCGCTGCCGCTGCCAGGACGGCAGCTACCTGTGGGTCGAGGACAGCGGCCATATCATCGCCCGCAACGAGGATGGCTCGGTGGCACGCATGCTAGGTGCCCATCGCAACATCGATGCCGGCAAGCGGCTGGTCGCCGAGCTGGAGCAGCGCAATCAGTCGCTGGAGTGCCAGGTGGCCGAGCGTACCCGCGAGCTGTCCTGGGTCAACCAGCAGTTGCAGCGTCAGCTCGACGAAAACCGTGATCTGGCCGAGCGTGATCCGTTGACCCGCACCGCCAATCGCTATCGCCTTGAAAAGACCCTCGAGCAGGAATGCGAGCGCGCCCGTCGCTACCGCCAGCCTCTGGCGCTCATCGCCATGGACCTGGATGACTTCAAGCCGATCAATGACCTGCACGGTCACGCCCGTGGCGATGCTGCGCTGGTCGAGGTGACCGAGAGCATACGCGAGTGCCTGCGTGCCCAGGACCTGCTGGCACGTTGGGGCGGGGATGAGTTCGTGGTGGTCCTGCCGCAGACGGCCTTGGAGGAAGCACGCGAAGCCGCGCGCAGGATACGCCAGGCCGTAGCGTCCATGGCGCCGGTGGGCGATTGCCAGCTGACCATGAGCTACGGCGTGGTGCAATGGCAGGACGGGGAGGATCAACGCGCCTTGCTGGCCCGGGCTGACAAGGCGCTGTACCGGGCCAAGGCGGCCGGCAAGAACGCCATCGTCGAATAAAAAAATGCCCGCAGCGCCTGGTAACGCTGCGGGCCAAATCGGCTATTGCCGCTTCAGTGTTTGAGGCTAGATATGCAGTGCGTGGCCAAGGGCACGCAGCGCCGCTTCCTGCACGGCTTCACCCAGCGTCGGGTGGGCGTGGATGGTGCCGGCGATATCTTCCAGTCGGGCGCCCATCTCCAGTGACTGGGCAAAGGCGGTGGACAGCTCGGACACCGCCACCCCCACCGCTTGCCAGCCGAGGATCAGGTGATTGTCGCGGCGCGCTACCACCCGCACGAAGCCGCTCTTCGACTCCAGGCTCATGGCCCGACCGTTGGCGGCAAACGGGAATTGCGCGACGATGCAGTCCACGCCCTGTTGGCTGGCCTGTTCCGGCGTAGTGCCGGCCACCACCACTTCCGGGTCGGTGAAGCACACCGCGGCGATTGCGCTGGGCTCGAAGCGCCGCGCCTTGCCGGCGATGATTTCCGCCACCATCTCGCCCTGGGCCATGGCCCGGTGCGCCAGCATCGGCTCGCCGGCCACGTCACCGATGGCCCAGACGTTGCGCATGCTGGTCTGGCAGCGCTCGTCGATGGCGATGGCCGCACCGTTCATCTTCAGGTCCAGGCTTTCCAGGCCAAAGCCCTGAGTGCGCGGGCGACGACCCACGGCCACCAATACCTGATCGGCCTCCAGGCGCAGCTGCGCGCCCTGGCCATCACGCGCCAGCAGGCAGCCGTCGGCATAGCCCTCGACGCTATGGCCCAGGTGCAGTGCGATGCCCAGTTTCTTGAGCGATTCAGCTACCGGTGCAGTGAGCTCGGCGTCGTAGGTGGGCAGGATGCGCTCGCGGGCCTCCACCACGCTCACCTTGGCGCCCAGCTTGCGATAGGCGATGCCCAGCTCCAGGCCGATATAGCCACCGCCGACCACCACCAGGTGCTGCGGCAGGGCCTTGGGCGCAAGGGCTTCGGTGGACGAGATGATCGGCCCGCCGATCGGCAGCATCGGCAGTTCCACGCTGCTCGAGCCGGTGGCCAGCAACAGGTGCTCGCACTGGATGCGTTGGCCGTCCACCTCGACGCTCTTGCCATCGAGGATCTTCGCCCAGCCGTGGATCACTTTCACGCCGTGTTTTTTCAGCAGGGCGGCGACGCCGCTGGTGAGGCGGTCGACGATGCCGTCCTTCCACTCGACGCTGCGGCTGATGTCCAGGCGCGGCGAAGAGACGCTGATGCCCAGTGCCGACGGTTCGGTGTAGCGACTGGTCTGGTGGAACTGCTCGGCCACATGGATCAGCGCCTTGGACGGGATGCAGCCGATGTTCAGGCAGGTGCCGCCCAGCGCCTGGCCTTCCACCAGCACGGTGGGGATGCCCAGTTGCCCGGCGCGGATGGCGGCCACATAGCCGCCAGGGCCGCCACCGATGATCAGCAGGGTGGTGTCGATGATCGGTTGCATGGTCACTCCACGAACAGGCAGGCAGGTTGTTCCAGCAGGCCGCGCACGGCCTGGATGAACAGTGCGGCATCCATGCCGTCGACCACGCGATGGTCGAACGAGCTGGACAGGTTCATCATCTTGCGCACGACGATCTGGCCATCGATCACCACCGGCCGTTCGACCATGCGGTTGACGCCGACGATCGCCACTTCCGGGGTGTTGACCACCGGCGTGCTGACGATGCCGCCCAGCGCGCCGAGGCTGGTCAGGGTGATGGTCGAGCCGGACAGTTCTTCACGGGTGGCTTTGTTGTTGCGTGCGGCATGGGCCACGCGGGCGATCTCGCTGGCGTTGCTCCACAGGCTGCCGGCTTCGGCGTGGCGCAGCACCGGCACCATCAGGCCGTTGTCGCCCTGGGTGGCGATGCCCACATGCACCGCGCCGTGGCGGGTGATGACCTGGGCCTCGTCGTCGTAGGTGGCGTTGATCTGCGGGAAGTCGCGCAGGGCGACGACCATGGCGCGCACCAGGAACGGCAGCAGCGTCAGCTTGCCACGGCTGTCGCCGTGCTTGGCATTGAGTTGCTGGCGCAGGGCTTCGAGCGCCGTGACGTCGATTTCCTCGACATAGCTGAAGTGGGCGACGCGACGCTTGGCGTCCTGCATGCGCTGGGCGATCTTGCGGCGCAGGCCGATCACCGGCACCTGTTCGCTGTCGGTGCGCTTGCCGTAACCGCCCGGCGCCTGCCCGCTGTTGCTCTGCGGTTTGCTGATGAAGGCGTCGAGGTCCTCATGCAGGATACGCCCGGCAGGGCCGCTGCCATGCACGTAACGCAGCTCGATACCGGCATCCAGCGCGCGTTTGCGCACGGCAGGCGAGGCCAGTGGCTTCTCGTGTGCTTCGCGCGGCACGATCGGTGCCGCGGTGTGGCTCGCTGCAAACTGTGGCGCAGCTTCGACGCGTGGTTCGGGCTTGGCTTCGGCCTTCACTGGCGCGGCAGGTGCGTCCACTGGTTTGCTCTGTGGCGTATCGACATGGTTGCCGCTGCCCTCGACTTCGATGCGGATCAGCTCGCTGCCGACCGCCATCACTTCACCCGGCTGGCCGCCCAGGGCCAGCACCTTGCCGCTGACCGGCGAAGGGATTTCCACGGTGGCCTTGTCGGTCATGACATCGGCCACCACCTGGTCCTCGGCGATCATGTCGCCGACCTTGACGAACCACTCGACCAACTCGACCTGCGCGATGCCTTCACCGATATCCGGCATCTTGATGACGTGCGTGCCCATTCAGACCTCCATGACCCGTTTCAATGCCGCGCCTACCCGCGAAGGCCCTGGGAAGTAGGCCCATTCCTGTGCGTGGGGGTAGGGGGTGTCCCAACCGGTGACGCGCTCGATCGGCGCTTCGAGGTGATGGAAGCAGTGCTCCTGGACCAGCGATACCAGTTCGGCGCCGAAGCCGCAGGTGCGGGTGGCTTCGTGCACGACCACGCAGCGGCCGGTCTTCTTCACCGACTCGACGATGGTCTCCAGGTCCAGCGGCCACAGGCTGCGCAGGTCGATGACTTCGGCGTCGACGCCGGTTTCTTCAGCGGCCACTTGCGACACGTACACGGTGGTGCCGTAGGTCAGCACGGTGACGTCGTTGCCCGGGCGGGTGATCGCCGCCTTGTCCAGCGGCACGGTGTAATAGCCGTCCGGCACGCTGCTGTGCGGGTGCTTGGCCCAGGGGGTAACCGGGCGGTCGTGGTGGCCGTCGAACGGGCCGTTGTACAGGCGCTTGGGCTCGAGGAAGATCACTGGGTCATCGCACTCGATCGAGGCGATCAGCAGGCCCTTGGCGTCATAGGGGTTGGACGGCATGACGGTGCGCAGGCCGCACACCTGGGTGAACATCGCTTCCGGGCTCTGGCTGTGGGTCTGGCCGCCATAGATGCCGCCGCCGCAGGGCATGCGCAGGGTCAGCGGCGAAATGAACTCGCCGGCCGAGCGATAGCGCAGGCGCGCCATCTCCGAGACGATCTGGTCGGAGGCCGGGTAGAAGTAGTCGGCGAACTGGATCTCGACCACCGGGCGCAGGCCATAGGCGCCCATGCCCACGGCGGTGCCGACGATGCCGCTTTCGGAGATCGGCGCATCGAACACCCGCGACTTGCCGTACTTGGTCTGCAGGCCTTCGGTGCAGCGGAACACGCCGCCGAAGTAGCCAACGTCCTGGCCGTAGACCACCACGTTGTCGTCGCGCTCGAGCATGACATCCATGGCCGAGCGCAGGGCCTGGATCATGGTCATGGTGGTGGTGGACATGGCGTTTTCCAGGTCAATGCTGTTGTTGTGATCGTTCATCTCAGGCCCCCAGTTCCTGGCGCTGACGGCGCAGGTGGTCGGGCATTTCCTTGTACACGTCTTCGAACATCGAGGCCGCGCTGGGGATATGGCCATTGCTCAGGGTGCCGAACTGCTCGGCGTCCTTCTGCGCCTTGATCACCTCGGCCTCCAGCTCCGCGCTGACTGCCTGGTGCTCCTCTTCGGACCAGTGCCCGGCCTTGATCAGGTGCTGCTTGAGGCGGGCGATCGGGTCGCCCAGCGGGAAGTGGCTCCAATCGTCCGCAGGGCGGTACTTGGACGGGTCGTCCGAGGTGGAGTGCGGGCCAGCGCGGTAAGTGACCCACTCGATCAGCGTCGGGCCCAGGCCGCGGCGGGCGCGTTCGGCGGCCCAGCGCGAGGCCGCGTAGACGGCGATGAAGTCGTTGCCGTCGACCCGCAGCGAAGCGATGCCGCAACCGACGCCACGGCCGGCGAAGGTGGTCGACTCGCCACCGGCGATGGCCTGGAAGGTCGAGATCGCCCACTGGTTGTTGACCACGTTCAGGATGACCGGGGCGCGGTACACATGGGCGAAGGTCAGCGCGGTGTGGAAGTCGGACTCGGCGGTGGCGCCGTCGCCGATCCAGGCCGAGGCGATCTTGGTATCGCCCTTGATCGCCGAGGCCATGGCCCAGCCGACTGCCTGGACGAACTGGGTGGCGAGGTTGCCGCTGATGGTGAAGAAGCCGGCCTCGCGCACCGAGTACATGATCGGCAGCTGGCGGCCCTTGAGCGGGTCACGGGTGTTGGACAGCAGTTGGCAGATCATCTCCACCAGCGACACGTCGCGGGCCATCAGGATGCTCTGCTGGCGGTAGGTGGGGAAGCACATGTCGGTGCGGTTCAGGGCCAGCGCCTGGCCGCTGCCGATGGCTTCCTCGCCCAGGCTCTGCATGTAGAAGGACATCTTCTTCTGGCGCTGGGCCACGACCATGCGGCTGTCGAAGATGCGCGTCTTGAGCATGGCGCGCATGCCTTGGCGCAGCACCTGCGCGTCGATGCCCTCGGCCCATGGGCCTACGGCGTCGCCGTGTTCGTTGAGCACGCGCACCAGGCTGCCGGAAAGGTCGGCAGTGTCGGCAGGTTCTACATCGATGGGCGGTTTACGGACTTGACCCGCGTCGTTCAGGCGCAGGTAGGAGAAATCGGTCTGGCAGCCTGGCCGGCCTGTAGGCTCGGGCACATGCAGACGCAGGGGGGCGTACTCGTTCATGCTTTTTACGCTCGCTCGGCTGTTGTTTTTGTGAGCTTTGAAGCGGTCGCCGCTGCCTGCCGGCTTGTGACTGGCAGGTCAGCGTCTGTTACATCATAGGGGGACGGCAGGAGAATTTTTCTCTCAAGTTCATTGCCTTTGTCCGACGCTGGAGATAAACATTCCGCACAAACACAAAAACCAGGTGAATTTGTCTCATGCGCAAACTGGATCGCACGGATATCGGCATTCTCAACAGCCTTCAGGAAAACGCGCGGATCACCAACGCGGAGCTTGCGCGTTCGGTCAATCTGTCGCCCACCCCCTGTTTCAACCGGGTCAAGGCCATGGAGGAGTTGGGGGTGATCCGCCAGCAAGTGACGCTACTGTCGCCCGAGGCGCTGGGGCTGGACGTCAACGTGTTCATTCACGTCAGCCTGGAGAAGCAGGTGGAGCAGTCGCTGCACCGTTTCGAAGAAGAGATCGCCGAGCGCCCCGAGGTGATGGAGTGCTACCTGATGACCGGCGACCCGGATTATCTGCTGCGGGTGCTGCTGCCCAGCATCCAGGCGCTGGAGCGTTTTCTCGATTACCTGACTCGCTTGCCGGGGGTGGCCAACATCCGTTCCAGCTTCGCCCTCAAACAGGTGCGCTACAAGACAGCGTTGCCGTTGCCGGCCAATGGCATGACCTTGCGTGAGCACTAGGCGAGCACTGTCCAGCTGCTTGAAGTTTCGAACAGCCCAAGCCAATGTTGCGCCCGGCGCCATTCCCGGCACGCCAACACCCCAAGAAGGACAGCGTCATGACGACCGAAGGCCCGTGCAACCTGGCAGAGCACCTGAAGGGCATCGACGAGATCGAGTGCGTTACCCCAGATTTCAACGGCGTGGCTCGCGGCAAGGTCATGACCGCCGAAGGCTTCCTTGAAGGCCGGCGCCTGCAGATGGCGCGCGGAGTACTGCTGCAATGCATCATGGGTGGCTACCCGGCGGCGAAATACTATGGCAGCGACGACAGCGACCTGGCGCTGGTGGCCGACCCTGCGCAGATCCACCGCCTGCCCTGGAGCGACGAGCCTCGCGCCCTGGCCATCTGCGATGCGGTCGAACTCGACGGCGCACCGTCGCAATTGTCCAGCCGTGGCCAGCTCAAGGCGGTGATCGCCCGTTACGCCGAGCACGGCCTGGCGCCGGTGGTGGCGACCGAGCTCGAATTCTTCGTGTTTGCCCCCAACAGCGACCCGCAGCAGCCGTTCCAGCCGCCGCTGGGCAAGGATGGCCGCCGGGAGATGGGCCATTCGGCATTCAGTGTCAGTTCCAACAATGGCCTGCGGTCGTTCTTCAGCGAGGTTTACCGGTGCATGGCTGCGCTGGGCCTGCCGCGCGACACCTTCATGCACGAGATGGGCGTCAGCCAGTTCGAGATCAACCTGCTGCATGGCGACCCGCTGCTGCTGGCCGACCAGACCTTCCTGTTCAAGCACCTGCTCAAGGAAGTGGCGCTGCGCCATGGCCTGACCGTGGTGTGCATGGCCAAGCCGCTGGCGCATACGCCCGGCAGTTCGATGCACATTCACCAGAGCCTGGTGGACATCGCCAGTGGGCGAAACGTGTTCAGCGACGAGCAGGGCAGGGCAACCGACACCTTCCATCATTTCATTGGTGGCCTGCAGGCCTGCCTGGCCGACTTCACCGCGCTGTTCGCGCCCAACGTCAATTCGTACCAGCGCTTGTGCCACCCCTACGCTTCGCCGAACAACGCCTGCTGGTCGCACGACAATCGCGCCGCTGGCCTGCGCATTCCGGCCAGCTCGCCAGTGGCGCGGCGGGTGGAGAATCGCTTGCCCGGCGCCGACGCCAACCCCTATCTGGCAATTGCCGCCAGCCTTGCCGCCGGCCTGCATGGCATCGAGCAGCAAATTGCCCCAACGCCCGCTATCCAGGGCGAATTCGAAGTGCCCGAGCACCTGAGCTTGCCCTGCACCCTGCATGCAGCGCTGCAGCGCCTCAAGCACAGTGAGCTGGCCCATGAGCTGTTCGGCAATGAGTTCATCGAAGGCTATATCGCCACCAAGACCCTCGAGCTGAGCGACTTCCTCGACGAGATCACGCCTTGGGAGCGGCGGGTGCTGGCGGCGCAGGCCTGAGCGCGACGCAAGCTGTAACGGGCCCGCCGTTGGCGATCTTTTTCGCCTGCGGGGGCCTGCGTCGCGGCGCATTTGCTTTTATGCTTGCCTGCAACCCACCGCCACCTGCGCCAGGAGCCCACGGGACGTATGCGAAATATCTGGAAGCCGTTTCAGTCGTTGTACTTCGCTGCCTTGATGATGCTGATCGGCTCGGGCCTGCTCAGTACCTACCTGGCCCTGCGCCTCGCCGCCGATCACGTCGACAGCCTGTGGATCGGTGCGCTGATGGCGGCCAACTATTTCGGCCTGGCGGTGGGCGGCAAGGTCGGCCACCGGCTGATCGGTCGGGTCGGGCATATTCGCGCCTATGCCACCTGTGCCGGTATCGTCTGCGCGGCGGTGCTCGGGCATGGCCTGACAAGCTGGCTGCCGGCCTGGATCGGGCTGCGGATGATCGTCGGCCTGGGGATGATGTGCCAGTACATGGTCATCGAAAGCTGGCTCAACGAGCAGGCTGATGCCAAGCACCGTGGCGCGGTGTTCAGCGGCTACATGATCGCTTCTTATCTGGGGCTGGTGCTGGGCCAGCTGATTCTCGTGGTGCACCCACAGCTGGGGCCGGAGCTGCTGATGCTGGTAGCCATGTGCTTCGCCCTGTGCCTGGTGCCCGTGGCCATGACCCGGCGCATCCACCCCGCACCCCTGCGCCCGGCACCGATGGAGCCGAAGTTCTTCATCAAGCGGGTGCCGCAATCGCTCTCCACGGTGCTGGGTTCGGGGCTGATCGTCGGTTCGTTCTATGGTCTGGCACCGCTGTATGCCACCAGCCAGGGCATGTCCACCGAGCAGATCGGCCTGTTCATGGGTAGCTGCATCCTGGCTGGGCTGGTGGTGCAATGGCCGCTGGGCTGGCTGTCCGACCGCTATGACCGCGCGGTGCTGATCCGCAGCGTGGCAATCGGCCTGGCGCTGGCCTCGGCGCCTCTGGCGATCCTGCCGGGTGTGCCGCTGGAGCTGTTGTTCGGTATCGGCTTCTTGATCTCGCTGCTGCAGTTCTGTTTGTATCCGCTGGCCGTGGCGTTTTCCAACGACCATGTGGAAAGCGAACGGCGGGTATCGCTGACCGCCATGTTGCTGGTGACCTATGGGGTGGGTGCCTGTATCGGGCCGCTGGCGGCCGGGGTGCTGATGAAGCTGCTGGGCCCGCAGATGCTGTATGCGTTCTTCGTGTTCTTTGCGCTGGTGCTGGTCTGGCGTATCCGGCCCAAGGCGGTTACCGGGCTGCACCAGGTCCAGGATGCGCCGCTGGGGCACGTGGCCATGCCGGCGGCCGGTTCGCCACTGTCGGCGGCACTTGACCCGCGGGTCGATGAGCAGACCGTGCAGGAGGTTATGCAGACGCCGGTAGCGGCAGAAGATACCGAAGCGGATGAGAAGGGTGTTGAGCCGTCCGTGCAGCCTGGCGCCGAGGTCGACAAGTCGGTCACTTAGGTTGCGGCGGCCGACCCGCTCTTCGGTCGGCGCGCAGCGCTGCAAACAAAAACGCCACCCTAGGGGTGGCGTTTTGTTTGGCTGTGAATCAGTAGTCGTCTTTGTCGAAGCGTCGTGCTTCGCGCTGCAACTGATAAACGAAGCTCTCGATCTTGCGCTGCGCCTGGCCGTTGAGGTTGTGGAAACGTACGCCGGCGAAGGTGGTGTTGATGCGCTCTTCGAAGTGCAGGTGGCGCAGTTCGACCATGGTGTCGGCCAGGCCCAGCGGGTTGGCGGCCTTGAAGCGTTCATACACCTGGCCCAGTTGCAGGCGCTCCTCGACGTTGCCCTCAAAGCGCAACTTGCAGCCGGTGGCAGAGATGTCCAGCAGCTTGCCGCGCAGTGCGCCATTGCCTTTCAAGTGGGTGCCGTCGAGAACGATGTCGACCAGCTGCGACAGCTTGAGTGCCGCACGGAAGGCGCTGCGGCGCTGATGGTAAGTGACTTCGGTGGGCAGCGGGCCGCGGTAGCAGCGGTGGCCATCGATCTCGGTGATGGTCAGCGGTGTGTCGCACTCCCAGGCGATGCGTACGCCGTCATGGAAGCCTTCGACACGGAACGCTTCGCCGTTCTCGATGTATTTCTCCCCATCGCGAGGGATCATTTCGTCCAGGGCCAGAACGCCGTTGTCGCGGTCGATGTGCACCACATAGCTCTGGAACCGCTGGCTGCGCTCATGGAAGCTGATGATCAGCGGGTCGTGGCTCTCCAGCAGCTGGCGCAGGTTGGCCGCGATTTCCAAAGGGGTAGTGAGCACCTTTGGTGGCTGGGGGGCATCGGTTTCATTGAACACGGGTTCTAAATCTCCAGGCAAAAACGACACACGCAAGTTACGGCATTTTGCCAGTATGCTCCGTGCCTTGAACAGGGAAAATCACACTTGGCTGAGCGCCCGGGGCTTGGCCATCGGCGAGGTGGTGCCACGGCTGTCGTACAGCGAAGGAGAATCGCCACCCATGAGGATGCTGACCTGGTTGGCCGTGGCACGCTGCTGTATCTGGATGACCTGGCCATTGGTCTCGTTGGCCTTCTGGCAGGCGTCCATCAATGCGCTGAGCGCATCGAGCCGTTGCAGCAGGGCCTCGCCATTGGGCGACTGTGCGGCCAAGGCTTGTACGCCTGCACGATCGGTGCTCAGACCGATGTCGTGCAGCAACTGGCTGCGTCGGCGACCCTGCTGCTCGAGCAAGATGATCAACGACTGCTTGCGGGCCAGGATCTGTTCCAGCAGCGGCATGTCCCGCCCGTGCAGGGCGATCGTCTCGCTCTGGAGCAGGTCGAGCAATTCCTGCGTTGGCGCGATGTCGTTTTCGATCAGTTGCAGCAGAGTGATGTCGTGCATGGCTAACTCTTGGCGTGTTGCGTCCTTGAAGTCAGCGCGCCTGGAGGTTAGCGCTGGGCTTCGAAATCAAGCAGTTTACTGGCGACGCGGTCGGCGTCCACCTTGTAGCTGCCGTCCGCGATCGCTTGTTTCAACTCGGCCACACGGGCGCTGTTGACGATCGGCTGGTCGCGCAGACTGTCGCTGATCTTCTGCAGCTGCTGGGCTTCTGGGCTGAAGTGTACCGCTTCACCACTGGCATTGGCGCTGGGCGCTACGCTGCTGGCGTCGGCTTTGTCGACGTTGCCAGGCGCGGCATTGCCGCGAACGCCACCCGTGCTGGGCGGAGAATTATTCACACGACTGAAGTCGATGACCATGATCAAAACCTCTGGGTATTTGTACGCATACCCTGTTTTCGGCCAACCCGAAAAAAACTTTAGGCAGGAATGCAGTGCTGTCTGGCAGCACGCTTGCGCAACCCGATTCCGACACAGTTTAGGGGGAGCGGTTCCCTGCCGCCAGCCTTCTGTCGTGATCCGGCGGTGAATATTGCTACATGGCCACCTCGACCTGCCCAGGCCCTGTGACCCGCGCTTTCACCACGCGCTTGGAGTTCAGGTTGCGTACCCGGATCTGTTCCTGCAGGCCGCCTTTGCTCAGGGCTTCGCCTGGCATGCGCACGCTGAGGGTGCCGCTGCGCGCGACAATCACCACGTGATCGCCTTTGCGCACCAGCTCCGCCTGCTCCAGGTGTTGCTGGGTCAGCACCTGGTCAATCACGGTGGGGCGCAGCAGCTTCATGCCCACTGCCTGGTCCATTTGCGTCAGATAGCCTGGGCCCAGCGTGCCGACATCGCGTTCGCGCAGGGCAATATCGCCTTCGCCGACCACGCTTTCGCGCTTGAGCGGCCGCGTCATCACCACCACGTCGCGCAGCAGCCGTACCTGGGCGGGCACGAAAATGGTCCACGGGGCCGTGCCATCGCAGCGCACCTTTACCGTGACTCGGCCCAGCGGGGTCGGGCTTTCCAGTGAAGCGTCAAGTTGCTGGCTGCACAGCGGCATGCGCAGGCGCGGGTCGAGCCTGTTGACCTGGATCTCGTAGCGGCCGCTGGTCTGGGTGGTCGCCAGATAATCTTCCACGGTGAACTCAAGAAACCCTTGGGTGACACCGATAAGCTGTTCAGGCAAGGTAAAAGCATCCGCCAGCGTGCGAACACCGGGTGCCATGAGGCACAGGGTGGCCAGCGAGCCGGTCAGCAGGCGCGTCAGTCGTCGGGAAAATGTCGTTTTCGTGTACATGGCGCTCAAAAAAGCAAAGCCCGTGCCGATTTGGTATTCAGGCAATCGTTGGAGGGGTCCGGCATGGCTGGAGTGATGGATTCGGTCAACCAGCGCACGCAGCTGGTGGGGCAGAATCGCCTGGAGCTGTTGTTGTTTCGCCTCAATGGCGACCAGCTCTACGGCATCAATGTATTCAAGGTCCGGGAGGTGTTGCAGTGCCCGGATCTGACGGTGCTGCCCAAGTCGCATCCGGTAGTGCGTGGGGTGGCCAACATTCGCGGGGCGACCATCCCGATCCTGGACCTGTCGATGGCGACGGGCTTGCCGGGGTTGAAGGAAGACACGCGTAACAGCTTTGTGATCATCACCGAGTACAACACCAAGACCCAGGGTTTTTTGGTGCACTCGGTCGAGCGCATCGTCAACATGAACTGGGAAGAGATCCATCCGCCACCCAAGGGGACCGGGCGCGATCACTACCTGACCGCGGTCACCCGGGTCGACAATCGCATGGTCGAGATCATCGACGTGGAAAAGGTGCTGGCGGAAGTGGCTCCGTCGTCCGAGTCGGTGTCCGAGGGCGTGATCGATGCCGAGGTGCAGGACAAGGCCGTGCTGCTGCGGGTACTGACCGTCGATGATTCGTCGGTGGCACGCAAGCAGGTCAGCCGCTGCCTGCAGACTGTCGGTGTCGAGGTGGTGGCGCTCAACGATGGTCGTCAGGCGCTGGATTACCTGCGCAAGCTGGTCGATGAAGGCAAGCGGCCGGAGGAGGAATTCCTCATGATGATCTCGGACATCGAGATGCCGGAAATGGACGGCTACACCCTGACGGCCGAGATTCGCAGCGACCCGCGCATGCAAAAGCTGCACATCGTCCTGCATACTTCGCTGTCCGGGGTCTTCAACCAGGCCATGGTCAAGAAGGTCGGGGCCGATGATTTCCTGGCCAAGTTCAAGCCGGACGACCTTGCCCAGCGGGTAGTCGACCGGATCAAGGCGACGCATTGAAACGGCCGGGGCCAGTCCCCGGCGCTAGCGATTTAGAAAGAGGCGGCAGCATTGTCTACGGGTAATTTGGATTTCGAACAGTTCCGGGTCTTCCTGGAGAAAGCCTGTGGCATCCTGCTGGGCGAGAATAAGCAGTACCTGGTCTCCAGCCGTCTCAACAAGTTGATGGAGCAGCAGGGCATCAAGTCGTTGGGTGAGCTGGTGCAGCGCATCCAGTCGCAACCGCGGGGTGGTTTGCGCGAGCAGGTGGTCGATGCCATGACCACCAACGAAACCCTGTGGTTTCGCGATACCTACCCCTTCGAGGTGCTCAAGAACAAGGTCATCCCCGAGTTCATCAAGGGTAACCCTGGCCAGCGCCTGCGCATCTGGTCGGCGGCCTGCTCGTCGGGGCAGGAGCCGTACTCCATCTCCATGGCCATCGACGAGTTCGAGCGCGGCAACCTTGGCCAGCTGAAGATGGGCGCGCAGATCGTTGCCACTGACCTGTCCGGCTCGATGCTCACCAACTGCAAGACCGGCGAATACGACAGCCTGGCCATCGCCCGCGGCCTGTCGCAGGAGCGCCTGCAGCGTTACTTCGACCCCAAGGGGCCGGGGCGTTGGGCGGTCAAGGCGCCGATCCGCAGCCGCGTCGAGTTCCGCTCGTACAACCTGCTGGACAGCTATGCGCCCCTGGGCAAGTTCGACATCGTGTTCTGCCGTAACGTGCTGATCTACTTCTCGGCCCAGGTCAAGAAGGACATCCTGCTGCGTATCCATGGCACGCTGAAGCCTGGTGGCTATCTGTTCCTGGGTGCATCCGAGGCGCTCAACGGATTGCCGGATCACTATCAGATGGTCCAGTGCAGCCCGGGCATCATCTATCAGGCCAAGTAACGCCTGAGGCGGTAAACCAAGGCCGGTGTCGTGAGACACCGGCCTTTTTCATGGGCGCGGCAAATGACGTCAATTTTTTGGATTGCCGCTTTTGCCGGGCGGCAATTGCCGCTTGCCTGCTGCGCGGCGGAAGCGATTTGCCGCTTTTCTGGCAATGGCGGCAGGCCGAAAAGCCCCGGGGCCCATTGAATGCGGGGCTTTGCAAAGCTGGCACAGGCCTTGCTAAAGCTTAGCCAACGAAATTCTGGTCACCTATGAAGGTTTCCCTGATATGAGCATCAGCTTCGACAAGGCGCTTGGCATACACGAAAAGGCATTGGGCTTCCGCGCCCAGCGTGCCGAAGTGCTGGCCAACAACATTGCCAACGCCGATACGCCGAACTACAAGGCGCGTGACATGGACTTCTCGTCGGTGCTCGCCGCCGAGGCCGACAAGCAGCAGAGGGGGCGCATCGCCCTGGACCGCACCAACAATCGGCATATCGAGGCCGAAGGGTTGGCAATGGCCGACGACACCCTGCAGTACCGTACCCCGATGCAGCCGTCGATCGACCAGAACACCGTCGATGCCCAGATCGAACAATCGAACTACACAGAGAACGCGATCGGCTTCCAGGCCAGCTTCACGTTGCTCAACAGTAAATTCAAAGGGCTGGTATCGGCCCTGCGCGGAGAGTGACCATGTCCCTTGCCAGTGTTTTCAATATCGCCGGTAGCGGCATGAGCGCGCAGAACACGCGCCTGAACACCGTTGCCTCGAACATCGCCAACGCCGAGACCGTCTCCTCGAGCATCGACCAGACCTACCGTGCACGCCACCCGGTGTTCGCCACCACCTTCCAGAACGCCCAGGCCGGCACCAGCCAGTCGCTGTTCGAAGACCAGGGCGAGGCCGGGCAGGGCGTGCAGGTCAAGGGCATCATCGAGGACCAGAGCAACCTCGAAGCGCGCTACGAGCCGAACCATCCGGCGGCCAACAAGGACGGCTACGTCTACTACCCGAATGTGAATGTGGTCGAGGAGATGGCCGACATGATCTCCGCCAGCCGCGCGTTCCAGACCAACGCCGAGCTGATGAACACCGCCAAGAACATGATGCAGAAAGTGCTGACCCTGGGTCAGTAAGCTCGGAGCCGCCATGACCACAACCAATACCAGTAACGACGTCGGTAGTGCCTACCTGAAGTCGTTGCAGAAGACCGACAGCAAGAACAGCAGCACGACCGGTCAGGCCGGCAGTGCGCTGGGCAAGGATGCGTTCCTGCAGCTGCTGGTGACGCAGATGAAGAACCAGAACCCGCTCGATCCGCAGGAGAACGGCGAGTTCGTCGCGCAGCTGGCGCAGTTCAGCAGCCTGGAAGGTATCCAGTCGCTGAACGATTCGGTCAACGGGATCCTGACCGGCATTGGCTCGTCCCAGGCGCTGCAGGCCACTTCGCTGGTCGGCCGCTCGGTGATCGTGCAGACCGACAAGGCGGTGGTGGACACCACTTCCAGCTTCAATGGCCAGGTCGTGGTGCCGCAGAGCATCAGTGACGGCAAGGTCACCATCAAGGACAAGGACGGCAACGTCGTCAAGACCATCCAGCTGGGTTCGCAGAAGGCCGGTACCGCCGACTTCATCTGGGATGGCACCAATGAAAAGGGCGAGAAAGTCGCCCCGGGCACCTACACCTTCGCGGCCGAGACCACGGTCGAGGGCAAGGCCAAGACGCTGTCCACCTTGCTCCCGGCAAGGGTCAACAGTGTCAGCTTCCAGAACGGCAGCGAGATGATGCTCGACCTGGCCGGCATCGGCAAGATCGGCATCTCCAAAGTCACCAGCATCGGAATCTAACGCCGCAGAATCGGCACAAGGAGCGAGTCAATGTCTTTCAATATCGGCCTGAGCGGTCTCTACGCGGCGAACAAGGCTCTGAACGTTACCGGCAACAACATTGCCAACGTCGCCACCACTGGTTTCAAATCGTCGCGCGCCGAGTTCGCCGACCAGTATTCGCAGTCGATCCGCGGTACTTCCGGCGGCAAGACCCAAGTCGGCAGCGGCGTGAAAACCATGGCCGTTTCGCAGATGTTCAACCCGGGTAACATCAATGGCACCGGCCAGGCGCTGGACATGGCCATCGACGGTAACGGCTTCTTCGCCCTGAGCGACAACGGTTCGCGCATCTACACCCGCGCCGGCGCCTTCTACAGCGACAAGGACGGCTACGTCGTCAACTCCAGTGGTGCCAACCTGCAGGGTTATGCGGTGGACGGCAACGGCAAGGTCGTCAAGGGTGTGCTGACCGATCTGAAGATCGACACCTCGAACCTGTCGCCCAACCCGACCGGTCGTGTGTCCGAGACCGTCAACCTGAACTCCAGCGCGACCCAGCCGAGCGTGGCGCCGTTCGATCCGGCCAACGTCAACAGCTACAACTACACCTTCAATACCGACGTCTACGACAGCCAGGGTAATGCGCACCAGCTCAACCAGTACTTCGTCAAGGATGCAGGTACCAACTCCTGGACCATGTACACCACCATCGACGGTCGCAACCCGGCTGACCCGACCTTGACCACGCCGCTGATCAACAAGCTGCCGTTCAAGACCGACGGCACCCTGAATACCGCCGGCATGACCGCAGGTGCGGTGCCGGGTGGCTTGACCATCGGTGCCGACAAGACCTTCCAGCTCACCGGCTGGGTGCCGGCCGAGAAGAACGCGGCGGGCGCCTGGGTTGCCAACGGCGCCACCGCACGCACGGGGGGCGTCACCCTCGATATGCTGGCTACCACCCAGTACAACGCAGCGTCGGCCACCACTGCCAAGAGCCAGGATGGCTATGCCACCGGTGAGCTCGCCGGCCTGACCGTCGACCAGAGCGGTAACCTGTTCGCCAACTTCACCAACGGCCAGGACAAGGTCATCGGCCAGGTGGCGATCGCCAACTTCGCCAACCTGCAAGGCCTGACCCCGGTGGGCGGTACGGCCTGGAAAGAGTCCTACGCTTCGGGCGTGCCGATCATCGGCGAGCCGGATACCGGCACCCTGGGCCGCATTGCCGGCAGCTCCCTGGAAGACTCCAACGTCGACCTGACCGGCGAGCTGGTCAACCTGATCAAGGCGCAGAGCAACTACCAGGCCAACGCCAAGACCATTTCCACTGAAAGCACCATCATGCAGACCATCATCCAGATGACCTGATGATCGTGGTTGGGCAAAGCCCCTGCTTGCAGGGGCTTTTTCACATCTGGCGGAGGGTGATGCCATGAGGAGAGTGTCGAGGATTGCAGGGTTGCTGCTGGCGCTGCTGGTTGCGTGCTCGCTGCAGGCCGCGCCGGCGCCCTGGTACCAGTGGCAAAGCCTGGCTACCGGGCGCTACCTGTGTTCGGCAACCAATCCGGGTGACGGCTGGAAGCTGCACTCGGGGCCTTACACCAATGGGGCGTGCCGCAATGACTGATTCGGCGCTTGCCGCCAGCGGCAAAGATTCGCCGACAAACTGACGCTCAGCAGGCCTGCGCGGCCTTGAAAGCCCCGTATTGAAAGGCTTTGCCAGTGTGGTTCGATAATTGCTTAAGCCTTGCCAACGACAGCGCGGCAAGGTTCGCGCAGAGGAGATGCTGTGGACAAGATGCTTTATGTGGCCATGACCGGTGCCAGCCAGAACGCGCTGGCGCAGAAGGCGCATGCCAACAACCTGGCGAACGTTTCCACCAATGGTTTCCGGCGTGATCTGGAGCAGGCGCGTTCCATGCCGGTATTCGGTGACAGCTTTCCGGCGCGAGCCTTCGCCATGAGCGAGCGCCCGGCCACCGACTTCACCGGTGGTGCCCTGGTCGAGACCGGGCGTGACCTTGATGTAGCGGTCAGTGGCGAAGGTTTCATTGCCGTGCAGGCGCCCGATGGCAGTGAAGCCTATGTGCGTACCGGCAGCCTGAACATTGACGCCCTTGGCGTGCTGCGCGCCGGCAACGGCATGCCGGTGATCGGCAACGGCGGCCCGATTGCTGTTCCGCCAGAGCAGAAGGTCGAGGTCGGCGAGGATGGCACCATCAGCATCCGCGCCATGGGCGAAGACCCGCGTGCGTTGGCCCAGGTCGATCGGATCAAGCTGGTCAATCCGGACATCAAGGGTCTGACCAAGGGGCTCGACGGCATGATCCACACCACCAACGGCCAGCCCGCCAATGCCGACGTCAACGTGCGCGTGGTCTCGGGTTTCCTTGAGTCGAGCAACGTCAATGCGGTCGAGGAAATGACCTCGGTACTGGCGCTGTCCCGGCAGTTCGAACTGCACGTCAAGATGATGAACGCGGCCAAGGAAGGCGACGAAGCCATGGCTCGGGTTTTGCAAATCGGCTAATCACATTTGAACGGGTGCCGTAAAACAGGCGCACGAGGAGAACACTAGATGCTTCCGGCTCTTTGGGTCGCTAAAACCGGCCTGTCCGCCCAGGACACCAACCTCACGGTCATTTCCAACAACCTGGCCAACGTCTCGACCACGGGCTTCAAGCGCGACCGCGCCGAGTTCCAGGACCTGCTGTACCAGATCAAGCGCCAGCCTGGCGCGCAGTCCACCCAGGACAGCGAGCTGCCTTCGGGCCTGCAGGTCGGTACCGGTGTGCGCATCGTCGGCACCCAGAAGAGCTTCACCGCCGGCAGCCTGCAAACCACCGAGAACCCGCTGGACATGGCGGTCGACGGCCGTGGATTCTTCCAGATCCTGCAGCCCGATGGCACCGTGTCGTACACCCGTGACGGCACCTTCCACCTGAACTCCGACGGCCAGATCGTCACCGCCAACGGTTTCGCCCTGGAGCCGGCCATCGTCGTGCCGGCGGATGCCCAGACCTTCACCGTCGGCCGCGACGGTACCGTGTCGATCACCACGGCCGGCAACCCGGCAGCGCAGGTCATCGGCAACATCCAGACCGCCGACTTCATCAACCCGGCCGGCCTGCAGGCGATCGGCGGCAACCTGTTCCTCGAGACCGCCGCCAGCGGCGCGCCGCAGGTCGGCACCCCGGGCCTGAACGGTTTCGGCACCACCCAGCAACAGACCCTGGAAAACTCCAACGTCAGCACCGTCGAAGAGCTGGTGAACATGATCACCACCCAGCGGGCCTACGAGATGAACTCCAAGGTCATCTCCACTGCCGACCAGATGCTGTCGTTCGTCACCCAGCAGCTGTAAGCCATGACGGCCCGCCAGTGCGGGCCGTTTGAACATCCGTTGGCTGTTGCCGCGGCCGTTACGCCACGAGGTAAGCGTCATGAATCGTCTGTTGTCCGTTTTCGCCCTGGGGGGGGCGGTGTTGCTGGCCGGTTGCGTCGCGCCGACGCCCAAGCCAAACGACCCGTACTATGCGCCGGTGTTGCCGCGCACCCCGTTGCCGGCAGCGGCCAACAACGGCTCGATCTACCAGGCCGGTTTCGAGCAGGGCCTGTATACCGACCGCAAGGCGTTCCGGGTCGGTGACATCATCACCATCACCCTCAACGAACGCACCTCGGCGAGCAAGAACGCCGGCTCGCAGATCCAGAAGAACAGCAAGGCCGATATCGGCCTGACCTCGTTGTTCGGCACCATCCCCAACACCAACAACCCGCTGGGCAGCGGCGACCTCACCCTAGAGGCCGGTTACAGCGGTGACCGCACCACCAAGGGCGACAGCAAGGCGACCCAGGGCAACACCCTGACCGGTTCGATCACTGTCACCGTCGCAGAAGTGCTGCCCAACGGGATCATCGCCGTGCGTGGCGAAAAGTGGATGACGCTGAACACCGGCGAAGAGCTGGTGCGCATCGCAGGCCTGGTGCGTGCCGATGACATCGCCACCGACAACACCGTGCCGTCCACTCGCGTGGCCGACGCGCGCATCACCTATTCGGGCACCGGCTCGTTCGCCGATGCCAGCCAGCCCGGTTGGCTGGACCGTTTCTTCATCAGCCCGCTCTGGCCCTTCTGAGTACGGATGACCATGTTCAACGCTAGGCGGTTGATTGCCGCGACACTTCTTCTGTCCTGTGCGTTCGGCGCCCACGCCGAGCGCTTGAAGGACATCGCCAGTATTTCCGGTGTGCGTGCCAACCAGCTGATCGGTTACGGCCTGGTGGTGGGGCTCAACGGTACGGGCGACCAGACCACCCAGACCCCGTTCACCCTGCAGACTTTCAACAACATGTTGTCGCAGTTCGGTATCAAGGTGCCGGCGGGCTCGGGCAACGTGCAGTTGAAGAACGTTGCCGCAGTGTCGGTACATGCCGACCTGCCGGCCTTCGCCAAGCCCGGCCAGGTGGTCGACATCACCGTGTCGTCGATCGGTAACTCCAAGAGCCTGCGCGGCGGCAGCTTGTTGATGACCCCGCTCAAGGGTATCGACGGCAACGTCTACGCCATCGCCCAGGGCAACCTGGTGGTCGGCGGTTTCGACGCCGAAGGCCGGGATGGCTCGAAGATCACCGTCAACGTCCCGTCGGCTGGCCGGATTCCGGGCGGCGCGAGCGTCGAGCGTGCGGTGCCGAGCGGTTTCAACCAGGGCAACAGCCTTACGCTGAACCTCAATCGGCCAGACTTCACCACGGCCAAGCGCATCGTCGACAAGGTCAACGAACTGCTCGGCCCAGGGGTGGCCCAGGCCCTGGATGGTGGCTCGGTGCGGGTGACCGCGCCGATGGACCCGAGCCAGCGTGTCGACTACCTGTCGATCCTGGAAAACCTCGAGATCGACCCAGGCCAGGCTGTGGCCAAGGTCATCATCAACTCGCGTACCGGCACCATCGTGATTGGCCAGAACGTCAAGGTGTCGCCGGCGGCGGTTACCCACGGCAGTCTGACCGTGACCATCACCGAAGACCCGATCGTCAGCCAGCCGGGGCCGTTCTCCAATGGCGAGACGGCGGTCGTGCCGCGTTCGCGGGTCAATGCCCAGCAGGAAGCCAAGCCGATGTTCAAGTTCGGCCCGGGTACCACCCTGGATGAAATTGTCCGTGCGGTGAACCAGGTCGGCGCAGCGCCAAGCGACCTGATGGCCATCCTTGAAGCCCTGAAGCAGGCCGGCGCGTTGCAGGCCGACCTGATCGTGATCTGAGGACGCCTGGGATGAATCCGAAAAGCCTGGTTTCCGGCCACGTCGACAGCGGCGCTTACACCGACCTCAATCGCTTGAGTTCACTCAAGCACGGCGATCGCGACAGCGAGGCCAACATTCGCAAGGTGGCCCAGGAATTCGAGTCGCTGTTCATCAGCGAGATGCTCAAGGCTTCGCGCAAGGCCAGCGATGTGCTGGCCGACGAAGAAAACCCGATGAACAGCAATACCACCAAGCAGTACCGTGACATGTACGACCAGCAGTTGGCCGTGAGCATGTCCCGCGAAGGGGGCGGCATCGGCCTGCAGGATGTGCTGGTGCGCCAGCTGAGCAAGCGCACGGCCAGCACGGTCAATAACAGCCCGTTCCCGCGTAGCGATGGGCCGGCCCCGGTGTTGTGGGGTGGCCGGGCGGCTGAGTCTGCGCGGGTCGAACAGCCCGCTGCCGGGCGTAACGATGTGGCGGCTCTCAATTCGCGGCGCCTGGCCTTGCCAGGCAAGCTCACCGACCGTCTGCTGGCCGGTATCGTGCCTTCCTCTGCCACCGGCGATGCGGCCCAGCATGCGCCGTCGCTGGCCGGCGTCGCCCGCGGCGACTGGCAGCCGGCGCGGACCTATGCCGCGCCCGCCGAGGGCATGCGTATCGTCGGGCGTGCGGTGGCCCAGCCGCCGCTGGCGCCCAACAAGGCCTTCGGCAACAGCGATGCCTTCGTCAGCACCATGCTGCCGATGGCCGAGCAGGCGGCCAAACGCATTGGCATCGATCCACGTTACCTGGTGGCCCAGGCGGCGCTGGAAACCGGTTGGGGCAAGTCGGTCATGCGCAACCCTGACGGCAGCAGCAGCCACAACCTGTTCGGCATCAAGGCCACCGGCAATTGGCAGGGTGGAGAGGCGCGGGCGATCACCAGCGAGTTCCGTGGCGGTCAGTTCGTCAAGGAGACCGCGGCATTCCGCTCGTACGACTCGTACCAGGACAGCTTCCACGACCTGGTCAGCCTGTTGCAGAACAACAGTCGCTATAAAGATGCGGTCGGTGCAGCCGATAACCCAGAACAGTTTGCAAGAGAGCTGCAGAAGGCCGGTTACGCAACCGACCCGGACTATGCCCGCAAGATCATCAGCATCGCCCGGCAACTGCAGCCCACCCAGCAATACGCCATGGCAGGCACTAACTCGAATCTATAAGGATTGAACCATGTCTCTGATCTCAATCGGGCTGTCCGGCCTGAGTGCCAGCCAGGCGGCGCTGTCGGTCACCAGTAACAACATCGCCAACGCTGCGACCTCCGGCTACTCGCGCCAGCAGACCGTCCAGGTCTCGGGCCCTTCGCACAACATCGGCTCGGGTTTCATCGGTACCGGTACCCAGCTGGCGGATGTGCGCCGTGTCTACAACGCCTACCTGGACAACCAGCTGCGTACCGCGACCTCGCTGAGCACCGATGCGGCCACCTACCTTGATCAGATCGGCAGTGTCGACAAACTGCTGGGCGACAGCAGCACCGGTATCAGCTCGGTGCTGACCGCATTCTTCTCGGCCTTGCAGACCGCGGCGGCCAAGCCCGGCGACGTGGCGTCCCGCCAGTTGCTGCTGACCCAGGCGCAAACCCTGAGCAACCGTTTCAATTCCATCTCCAGCGAATTGAACAAACAGAACGAAAGCATCAACAGCCAGCTCGATACCCTTGCCGGCCAGGTCAACAAGCTCACCTCGAACATTGCCGACCTGAACAAGCAGATCACCCAGCTGTCGGCGTCCGGCGCCACGCCGAACACCCTGCTGGATGCGCGCAGCGAAGCGGTGCGACAGCTCAACGAGCTGGTGGGTGTCACCGTGCAGGAGCGTGACGGCAACTACGACGTGTACCTGGGTACTGGCCAGTCGCTGGTCACGGGCAACCGGGCCAACACCCTCACCGCCGGGCCGAGCACCGCCGACAAGAGCCAGTACAGCCTGCAGGTCAACTACCCGACCTTCTCGTCGGATGTCACCTCGGTCATCACCGGCGGGCAGATCGGCGGCCTGTTGCGCTATCGCCAGGACGTGCTCAACCCGTCGATGAACGAACTGGGGCGTGTGGCCCTGGTGGTGACCGACAGCATCAACAGCCAGCTGGGGCAGGGCCTGGACGCCAATGGCCAGTTCGGCAGCGCACTGTTCTCCAGCATCAACAGTGCCGCGGCGATCAGCCAGCGCAGCCTGGGTGCCACCGGCAACAGCGCCGGTTCCGGCAATCTGGACGTGACCATTGCCAACAGCAGCCTGCTGACCACCCACGACTACCAGGTCACCTTCACCAGTGGCACCCAGTACAGCGTGCGTCGCTCCGACGGCACCGACATGGGCAGCTTCGACCTGGCCACCACGCCACCTCCAGTCATCGACGGCTTCACCCTGAAGCTCAACGGCGGCGGCCTGGCGGCTGGCGACAGTTTCAAGGTGATCCCCACCCGCGCGGCGGCGGGCTCGATCAGCACCACCCTCACCGATGCCAACAAACTGGCGTTCGCCGGGCCGATCAATGCCACCATCGGCAGCGGCAACGACGGGACCGGCACCATCAGCCAGCCGAATCTGGGGACCAAGCTGGATATCTACGGCGGTGCCGACACCGCGTTGATCCAGGATTCGATCAAGCATTCGATGCCGGTACGCATGGTGTTCAGTGCGGCCAGCGGCGGCACCCAGGGCTACACCCTGTTCGATGCCAAGGGCAACAGCATCGGCACCGGCACCATCGTGCCGGGCCAGGAGAACAAGCTGACCATCAACGTACCGATGGTCGATGCTGCCGGGGCGCCCATTCTCGATGGCAGCGGCAACCCGCGCTCGTTCAGCCTGGAGACCTCGGTCGGCGGCAGCCCGGCGGAGGATGACTCGTTCAGCATGGCCTTCAACGTCAACGGCAAGTCCGATAACCGCAATGCCCAATCGCTGCTCGACCTGCAGACCAAGGCTACGGTCGGTGTCGATTCCGGTGGCGGCAGCAGCTTCACCTCGGCCTATGCCTCGATGGTGGAGCGGGTCGGTGCCAAGGCCAACCAGGCAGAAATCGATACCACGGCAACCAAGGCCGTGTACGACTCGGCCAAGGAAGCCCGCAACGGGGTTTCCGGTGTCAACCTGGACGATGAGGCGGCTAGCCTGATCAAGTTCCAGCACTACTACACCGCATCTTCACAGATCATCAAGGCGGCGCAGGAAACCTTCGCCACCCTGATCAACGCATTGTAAGGAGTAGCCATCGTGCGTATTTCCACTGCTCAGTTCTATGAGTCGAGCGCTACCAGCTACACCAGCAACTTTGCCAACCTGATGAAGGTCAAGCAGCAGATCGATACCGGCGTGCGCATCCAGTCTGCCGGTGACGACCCGGTCGGCGCCGCGCGCCTGCTGCTGCTGCAGCAACAACAGGCCCTGCTCAAGCAGTACGACGGCAACATGACCACGGTGAACAACTCGCTGCTGCAGGAAGAGAGCGTGCTGGCCACCATCAACGACGCCATGCAGCGCGCCAGCGACCTGGCCATTCGTGCAGGCGGCGCCGGGATCAGTGCGGCCGACCGCACCTCCATCAGCAGCGAGCTCAAGGAGATCGAGGCGAACATCTTCGGCCTGCTCAACTCGCGCGATGCCAACGGCGACTACATGTTCGGCGGCACCAAGACCTCGTCGCCGCCCTATGTGCGCAACGCCGACGGTACCTACAGCTACCAGGGCGACCAGACCCAGCTGAGCCTGCAGGTGTCCGATACCTTGAAACTGGCGACCAACGACACTGGCTTCAGCATCTTCGATTCGGCCAAGAACAAGAGCCGTACCGAGTCCGCCCTGGTGGCGCCGCCGGTCGATGATGGTCGTGTCGCGGTCTCGCCGGGCCTGCTGACCTCGAGCAGCGCGTACAACAGCAACTTCAATGCCGGCCAGCCGTACAAGGTCACCTTCACCAGTGCCACCCAGTACACCGTGACCGATGCCCTGGGTAACGACATCACTGCCGAAACCCCGACCAATGGCACCTTCGACAGCAAGGCCGAGGGCGGTAACCGCATCGCGTTCCGGGGTGTCGAGTTCGAGATCACCGTCACGCTGCAGGAAGGCGATGACCCCAATGCTGCCGTCGCCGGCCATGAGTTCTCCTTGCAGGCGCGTCCCGACTCCCTGACCACCGTCCGTGGCGCCGGCAACCCCTCGAGCGCGCAGATCACCAGTGGTGCTGTAACCGACCAGGCGGCCTACCGCAGCGCGTTCCCCGACAGCGGGGCGGTGATCAAGTTTACCGGTGCCAACACCTATGAGCTGTATGCGCAGCCCTTGACCGCCGACAGCAAGGTGGTGGCCAGCGGTACCTTCACCGCACCAGCGCTGACGGTGGCAGGTGTCACCTATCAGGTGTCCGGCACGCCGCAGGCGGGTGACCAGTTTGCGGTCAATGCCAACACCCACCAGAACCAGAGTGTGCTGGAGACCATCAGCCAGCTGCGTACCGCGCTGGATGCGCCGGGCACCGGTGATGCGGCGAACACCGCGCTGAAGAACTCCATCGCTTCGGCGGTCGCCAACCTGGCCAGTGCCCGCGAGCAGGTCGATATCACCCGCGGCTCCATCGGTGCGCGCGGTAACTCGCTCGATATCCAGCGCCAGGAAAACACTAGCCTCACCACCGCCAACAAGGCGACCCAGGACGCCATCGGCAACACCGACATGGCTGATGCGTCGATCATGCTGGCGCTGCACCAGGCCATGCTGCAGGCTTCGCAGCTGAGCTTCACGCAGATCTCCAAGCTGAGCCTGTTCAACCAGATGTAATTGAGCGGGCACCCAAAAGCCCCGGCCAGCCCCGTGCTGCCGGGGCTTTTTTGTGCCTGGGGAACGGCGCTGAGGGGCGGTTGGCAATAAATGAGTGTGACCAATGAGTCAAATCGCGCATCTTCCCTGTATTCTATGCGGCAGCTGCTGCAGCAATTTGTTACCGGTTCGCCAGCGACCAGCCTGATGTCGGCTTGTCACGGATCCGGTAGTGGGCGCCCTCAATTCACCGAGTGGCGGTCTTTGCCTGTTTTCATTGGGAAGCCAGAATGATTGGCATCAAAAGCATCGCGAGTTACGTGCCCACCGCTGGCCTGGACAACTACGTCCAGGGTGCGAAGTTCGGCAAGGACGAAGAGTTCATGTTCGGCAAGATCGGCGCGTCGTTCCTGCCGCGCAAGGCCGAAGAGCAAGAAACCTCCGACCTGTGCGTCGAGGCTGCCCGGGCCTTGTTCGCCAGCAACCCCGAGCTCGATCCGCAGTCGATCGACGTGTTGATCGTGGTCACCCAGAACGGTGACGAAGAGGGGCTGCCGCACACCGCGGCCATCGTCCAGCACAAGCTGGGCCTGTCCACCCGGGTGGCGGCGTTCGACGTTTCGCTGGGCTGCTCCGGCTACGTCTATGGCCTGTACGCGATCAAGGGCTTCATGCAGGCGGCGGGGCTGAAGAACGGCCTGCTGATCACCGCCGATCCGTATTCGAAGATCGTCGACCCGGAAGACCGCAACACCACCATGCTGTTCGGCGATGCCGCTACCGCCACCTGGATGGGCGAGGACGCGGTATGGCAACTGGGCGAGGCGCGTTTCGGTACCGACGGTTCCGGTGCCGAGCACCTGAAGGTCACCAACGGCAATTTCTTCATGAACGGCCGCCAGGTGTTCAACTTTGCCCTGGTCAAAGTGCCGGCGCACCTGCATGAGCTGCTCGAAGCCAGTGGCCTGCAGTCGGCCGATATCGATGCTTTCTGCATCCACCAGGGCAGCGCGGCGATCGTCGATGCGGTGGCGCGACGCTTCGAAGAGCAGCATCCGGAGAAGTTCGTCAAGGACATGCTCGAAACCGGCAATACCGTCTCTTCGAGCGTGCCGCTGCTGCTGCAGAAGCACATGCTCGACAGCAGCTGGAAGCGCGTGGCCATCAGTGGCTTCGGCGTGGGCCTGTCGTGGGGCTCGGCGATTCTCTATCGCGGCTGATCCGACGCGGTCAAAAAAAGCGCCTGGCGTATTCCGCCAGGCGCTTTTTTTTGCCTTCGAATCGGTGTTGAGAAGCCATAACCCCCTGATTTCGTAGGGGTGGCAGCGTGATGGCATTTTTTTTTTGCAAATGCCCTCAAGCAACCCCCGCAAACGACGATAAACATTACGAAGGTTCTCTAGGCCATACCCGGCGGATGCCAGGGCCGGAAGCCGCAGTACCCATCCAACGAGGATTTCGTCATGGCTTTAACTGTAAACACCAACATTGCTTCGGTTACTACTCAGGTTAACCTGAACAAGGCCAGCACCGCCCAGACCACTTCGATGCAGCGCCTGTCTTCCGGCCTGCGCATCAACAGCGCCAAAGACGACGCTGCCGGCCTGCAGATCGCCAACCGTCTGACCAGCCAGATCAATGGCCTGGGCCAGGCAGTGAAGAACGCCAACGACGGTATCTCGATCGCCCAGACCGCCGAAGGCGCGATGCAGGCTTCGACCGACATCCTGCAAAAAATGCGTACCCTGGCTCTGTCCTCGGCTACTGGCTCCCTGAGCGCCGACGACCGTAAGTCGAACAACGACGAATACCAGGCTCTGACTTCCGAGCTGAACCGTATCTCCGCTACCACCACCTTCGGTGGCCAGAAGCTGCTGGACGGCTCGTACGGCACCAAGGCCATCCAGGTCGGCGCCAACGCCAACGAAACCATCAACCTGAGCCTGGAAAACGTTGCTGCCAGCAACATCGGTTCGCAGCAGGTCAAGTCCACCGCCATCGCCCCGAGCGCGAGCGGCCTGGCTGCTGGCAGCCTCTCCGTAACCGGCAACGGCCAGACCGCCACTGTCGCCTACGCTGCTGGTGCCTCCGCCAAGCAGATCGCCAGCGATCTGAACGGCTCGATCGGTGGTCTGACTGCAAACGCCAGCACCGAACTGCAACTGGACGTTACCGCTGCTACTCCAGCCAACTTCAAGCTGTCTGTCGGTTCCAGCGGCACTGTTGACTTCGTGGGCGTGACTGACAAGGCCGGCCTGGCCGACCAGCTGAAATCCAACGCTGCCAAGCTGGGTATCAGCGTCAACTACGACGAAGTCAAGAAAACCCTGAGCATCAAGTCGGACACCGGTGAGAACATCAGCTTCTCGGGTGCTGACGCCAACGCCCAGGCCAACATCTCGATCGCTGCCAAAGACGGCTCCGGCAACTTCGCTACTCCTGCTGCTCTGGGTGCTGCTGCCATCGTCGTCACCGGTCAGGTCTCGCTGGACTCGGCCAAAGGCTTCTCGCTGGGCGGCGCTACTGCTCTGTTCGGTGCTGCAACCGTTACCTCGGCCAAGACCACCATCTCGCAAACCGACGTCACCGACGCCACCAAGGCCCAGAACGCCCTGGCCGTTATCGACAAGGCCATCGGTTCGATCGACAGCGTCCGTTCGGGCCTGGGTGCTACCCAGAACCGTCTGACCACCACCGTCGACAACCTGCAGAACATCCAGAAGAACTCCACCGCTGCCCGTTCCACCGTGCAGGACGTGGACTTCGCTTCGGAAACTGCAGAGCTGACCAAGCAGCAGACCCTGCAGCAGGCTTCGACTGCGATCCTGTCGCAGGCTAACCAGCTGCCATCCTCGGTCCTGAAACTGCTCCAGTAATTCAGGCGCCTGAGTAAGAGGTGGAAGGGCGCGTTTACGTGCCCTTTCACCTTTTTGACATGAGGAGTTCGAAGCATGGACATGAGTGTCAAGTTGAACCAGATGTACCCTTCGATGCCGCCCCAGGCTGCAGCGACGGCCAAGGACCCGGTGGTGGCGCCTGTCAAGGTGCAGGAGGCTGCGCCTTCTGAAGACAAGCCGCACACCCGTGAGGACCTGGAGAAAGCGGTGGGCGATATTCGTGATTTCGTCCAGTCGAGCCAGCGCAAGCTGGACTTCTCCATCGATGATTCAACCGGCCAGGTAGTGGTCAAGGTCATCGCCACCGAATCCGGTGACGTGATCCGCCAGCTGCCGTCGGAAACCGCGCTGAAGCTGGCACAAAGCCTCAGCGAAGCTGGCAGCCTGCTGTTCGACGGCAAGGCATAGGCTGGCATGATTTTTGTTGCTGTCGGTCATTTGATGGATTTATCCGCCAAGGATCCGGCAGCTACTGAACAAGGAGAGCAATGATGGCAGGTACAACAGTCAGCGGTATCGGATCGGGCATCGATACCCAGGCGATTGTGAAGTCTCTGGTGGACGCGCAAAAGGCGCCGAAGCAGACACAGATCAATACCCAGACACTGAAGGCAACCACCACGTTGTCCTCTATCGGCAAGATCCAGGCAGCGCTGGACGCCTTCCGTGGCGCCCTGACCAGCATGACCACCGGCAACAGCTTCGGTGGCCTGAGCCTGAAGTCCTCGGATGAAAAGGTTGCGACCATCACCGCAGGGGCAGGCGCAGCCAACGGCTCCTTCAACCTGGTGGTGACCCAGCTGGCGTCGGCTTCCAAGGTCTCAACCAAGGTGTACGCCGGTGGCGCGACCAGCGTGGTTAACGCCGGTACCAGTACGACCAAGCTGACCATCACCCAGAACGGCAAGGCTCACGACGTGAGCATTCCCCCTGGGGCCACGCTGCAAGACGTGCGTGAGAACATCAACAGCCAGTTCGGCACGGCGGGCTTCAGTGCCAACATCCTGACCGATGCCTCGGGTTCGCGCCTGGTCATTACGTCCACCAAGATGGGCGAGGGCTCCGAGATCACGCTGGGCGGGAACTCGGGTGTCGACCTCGGGTTTACCGAGGTGGATCCACCCAAGAACGCCGAATACACGCTCGATGGCATCGCTATGACGTCCAAGAGCAATGACATCACCGATGCGGTGAGTGGGCTGAACATCAAGCTGGTGGGCAAGTCGCCGGAAGATACCAAAGGCAATATCACGCCAACCACGCTTTCGCTGACCACCAGTTCGATTGCGTTGAAGTCTGGCCTCAAGGGCTTCATCGATACCTACAACGCATTGATCAAAGTGGTCAACGCAGAGACCAGGGTCACCAAGAATGCCGACGGCAGCGTGACTGCGGCGGCCCTTACCGGTGATGCATCCATGCGTGCGCTGATGACCTCCATCCGCGAAGAAATGAATGCGCTGTCCGGCAACGGCACCCTGAAGTCGCTCGCTGCGTTTGGCGTCACTACCGCCCAGGATGGCGGCTCGCTGAGCCTGGACGACAAGAAGTGGGACAAAGCCGCTGCCACCAACGCCGCTGACCTTACCAGCATCTTCAACGGCAAGGACGGCCTGATTGCGCGCCTGCAGAATGTCACCGAGCCCTACGCCAAGGCCGCCACCGGCACCCTGGCCGAGCGCAGCAAGACCCTGACCGAAAGCCTGACCAAGCTCAAGTCCGAACAAGACACCTTGGACACGCGCATGGAGGCCTTGCAAAAGAGCCTGCAGGACAAGTACAACAACATGGATACCCTGGTCACCCAGTTGCGCCAGCAGCAGAACAACGTGCTGGGCACGCTCAACGCCCTGAACAACGCCAAGAGCGACAAGTAATCAGTGATGGATGCGAATGGCCGGGCCTGATGCCCGGCCTTTTTGCACCGGCCGGTAAAGTTTTGACCTTCCGGCCCGATACAGGGACTATCGAACCTTAAGTTTTTTGCCCGTTACGAGGTCGCAAGATGAATCCCATGAGAGCCCTTCGTCAGTACCAGAAGGTCAATTCCCATGCCCAGATTTCCGAAGCCACACCCCATCGCCTGGTGCAGATGCTGATGGAAGGTGGCCTCGATCGCATGGCCCAGGCCAAGGGCGCGCTGGCCCGCGGCGATATCGCCGAGAAGGGCCTGATGCTGGGCAAGGCCATCGACATCATCATCGGCCTGAATGACGGCCTGGATGCGCAGAAAAGCCATGATCCAGCGTACATCGAGCAGCTTTCCAGCCTCTATGCCTATATGACCAACCGGTTGATGCAGGCCAATATCGACAACGACCCGGCCATCATCGACGAAGTCGCGCAGTTGCTGATCACTGTCAAAAGCGGTTGGGATGCCATCGCCGACGCGCAACCGGCCGAATGAGTCGGTAGGAGAGAGCAAGGTGAATTGCGAGCTGCAACGATTCGACGAAACCCGTGAGGCTCTGCTGGCCGCCCTGGGCGCGCGCGACTGGGACGCGATCGGCAAGCTCGATGAGAGCTGCCGTGGCTGTATCGACGACATGCTCAAGGCGCCGGAGCTGGACGAGGCGGTGGTCAAGGCGCGCCTGGAAGACTTGCTGCAGGTCTACCGCGAACTGCTCGACGTCACAATGGGCGAGCGCCAGGCCATCGCCGATGAAATGACGCAGATCAATCAAGCAAAGAATGCGTCGAAGGTTTACCATTTGTTCAGTTAAGATGCACCGAACTGGGGAAAAGGCGCCATAAATTTGACTATGCAGGCCTTTTTGACTTAACTAGTGGCTGTTTTCGAATTTCAGACGTCCGAACACTGACCATTCAGTCGGGATGATGTCGCGCACGCCCGCCGGGCGCCGATATGACTAGGGAAGTTGCTATTGCATGTGGCGTGAAACCAAGATTCTCCTGATCGATGACGACAGCGCTCGCCGCCGCGATCTGGCGGTGGTCCTGAACTTTCTCGGCGAAGAAAACCTCCCGTGCTCCAGTGATGACTGGCAGCAGACGGTAGAGTCCCTTGCCTCCAGCCGCGAAGTGCTGTGCGTGCTGATCGGGGCGGTGAAGTCGCCGGCCAGTGTGCTGGGGCTCCTTAAGACAGTGGCCGCGTGGGATGAGTTCCTTCCGGTGCTGTTGCTGGGTGAAATTTCTTCTGCCGAGTTCCCCGAAGAGCTGCGCCGTCGCGTGCTTTCCAACCTCGAGATGCCGCCGAGCTACAGCCAGGTGCTCGATTCGCTGCACCGCGCCCAGGTGTACCGCGAGATGTACGACCAGGCCCGCGAGCGCGGCCGCCAGCGCGAGCCCAATCTGTTCCGTAGCCTGGTCGGCACCAGCCGTGCCATCCAGCATGTGCGGCAGATGATGCAGCAGGTGGCCGACACCGACGCCAGCGTGCTCATCCTCGGCGAGTCCGGCACCGGCAAGGAGGTGGTGGCGCGCAATCTGCACTACCACTCCAAGCGCCGTGAAGCACCCTTCGTGCCGGTCAACTGCGGGGCGATTCCGGCAGAGCTGCTCGAAAGCGAACTGTTCGGCCACGAAAAGGGCGCCTTCACCGGGGCCATCACCAGCCGTGCCGGGCGTTTCGAGCTGGCCAACGGCGGTACGCTGTTCCTCGACGAAATCGGCGACATGCCGCTGCCCATGCAGGTCAAGCTGTTGCGGGTGTTGCAGGAGCGCACCTTCGAGCGTGTGGGCAGCAACAAGACGCAAAGCATCGATGTGCGCATCATCGCTGCGACCCACAAGAACCTCGAGAGCATGATCGAGGACGGGACCTTCCGCGAAGACTTGTATTACCGGCTGAACGTGTTCCCCATCGAGATGGCGCCATTGCGTGAGCGGGTTGAAGACATTCCGCTGCTGATGAACGAGCTGATCTCGCGCATGGAGCACGAGAAGCGCGGCTCGATCCGTTTCAACTCCGCCTCGATCATGTCGCTGTGCCGGCATGGCTGGCCGGGTAACGTGCGCGAGCTGGCCAACCTGGTGGAGCGCATGGCGATCATGCATCCGTATGGGGTGATCGGCGTGTCGGAGCTGCCGAAGAAATTCCGCTACGTCGACGACGAAGACGAGCAGTTGGTGGACAGCCTGCGCAGCGACCTCGAAGAGCGCGTGGCGATCAACGGCCACACGCCGAACTTCTCCAGTCACGCGATGCTGCCGCCAGAGGGCCTGGACCTCAAGGACTACTTGGGCAGCCTTGAGCAGGGTCTGATCCAGCAGGCGCTGGACGATGCCAATGGTATCGTTGCGCGCGCGGCTGAACGTTTGCGTATTCGTCGCACCACCCTGGTCGAGAAAATGCGCAAATACGGCATGAGCCGCCAGGGCGGCGAGGACCAGGCGGAGGATTGACGCCCGGTATCCCGATCTTTTCGCGAGCTTGCCCGCGAAAAGATCGGTAAAGGTAGCCTGCATACCCATCTGCGCCGCGACCGTCGGCAGCAATCGATTCTGTGCCGCTTGGCCGTGCGAGAGAGCGCGACGCCCCAGGCCGAGCCGCGCTCGCACAGCTGCTCAAGCGGCACTGACACTCATTAAAAAGTCCGCAGGGACAAAACCGATTCCGCAGCGTCCGCTGTCTTAAAGCAGGCATGCGTTTTGCTTTGGCTAGCATAAAGGGCCAGGGGACAGTTTTTTGTCACCCCTCCGACCAATGCGGACCAACAGCATAATGAAAGCAGTCATTCTGGCCGGTGGGCTGGGCACACGCATCAGCGAAGAATCCCACCTGCGCCCCAAGCCGATGATCGAGATAGGCGGCAAACCGATCATCTGGCACATCATGAAGATCTACTCGCACTACGGTATCAACGACTTCGTCATCTGCCTGGGCTACAAGGGCTACGTGATCAAGGAGTATTTCGCCAATTACTTCCTGCACATGTCGGACGTGACCTTCGACATGGCGCAAAACCGCATGGATATCCACAACCGCCATGCCGAACCTTGGCGAGTGACGCTGGTGGATACCGGGGAAAACACAGCCACCGGTGGCCGCCTCAAGCGTGTCCGTGAGTACGTTGGCGATGAAACCTTTTGCCTGACTTACGGCGACGGTGTGTCCGACGTCGATCTCCCGCGACTTATCGACTTCCACCGGCAGCACGGCAAGCTGGCCACAGTAACCGCCGTGCAGCCGCCGGGGCGTTATGGCGCGCTGGATGTGCAGGGCGAACAGGTACGCGGCTTCCAGGAAAAACCGCTGGGCGACGGTGGCTGGATCAATGGTGGCTTCTTCGTGCTCGAGCCGGCCGTGCTCGATTACATCGAGGGCGATGCCACCACCTGGGAAAACGAACCCATGCGTCGTCTGGCCGAGGACGGCCAGCTGATGAGCCACCTGCACCGTGGTTTCTGGCAACCGATGGATACTCTGCGTGATCGCATGCTGCTCGAAGCGCACTGGAAGAACGGCGAAGCCGCATGGCAGCTATGGCGCTGAATCCGGCATTCTGGGCGGGGCGCCGAGTCCTGCTGACCGGGCATACCGGCTTCAAGGGCGGTTGGCTGGCCGTATGGCTGCGCCAGCTGGGCGCCGAACTGCGCGGCTTCGCCTTGCCTGCCGCAACCACGCCATCGCTGTGGCAGGTTGCGCAGTTGCAACAGCAGGTGCCCGGTGATTTCGCCGATATCCGTGATGCCTCGGTCCTGGCCCGAGCCCTGCAGGATTTCCAGCCCGAACTGGTGCTGCACCTGGCGGCTCAGCCACTGGTGCGTGAATCCTATCGTGCGCCTGCGGACACCTACGCAACCAATGTCATGGGGACGCTCAACCTGCTCGAAGCGGTGCGCGCCACGCCCTCCGTCCGTGCTGTGCTGGTGGTGACCACAGACAAATGCTACGAGAACCGCGAGTGGCCCTGGCCCTACCGGGAGCAGGATGCCCTGGGCGGCTTTGATCCCTATAGCAGCAGCAAGGCCTGTGTCGAGCTGCTGTGCGCGAGCTACCGCGACTCTTTCCTGCGCTCCTCTGGCGTTGCCCTGGGCACTGCGCGTGCGGGCAACGTGCTGGGTGGCGGGGATTGGTCTGCCGAACGCCTGTTGCCGGATATCTTTCGCGCCTGGCAGGCCGGTCAAGAGGTGACCTTGCGTTATCCCGATGCGACGCGACCCTGGCAGCACGTGCTCGACCCGCTGATGGGCTACCTGCAGCTGGCGCAGGGGCTGCTCACCGATGCCGAGCAGCATGCCGCAGCCTGGAACTTCGGCCCTGACAGCGCCGGGCTGGCCACCGTCGGCGAGATCGTCGAACGCCTTGCCAGCCGTTGGCCAGGCGAGGCTCGCTGGTCGGTTGCCAGTGATGCCCAGCCGCACGAAGCCGGTCTGCTGGCCCTGGACTCCAGCAAGGCGCGGCAAAAGCTTGGCTGGGCGCCGCGCTGGTCGCTGGATGACACCCTGAAACATACCCTGGACTGGCATCTGGCCTGGCGCGCAGGGCGTGACATGAACATCGTTACCCGCGAGCAGCTCGCGGTTCACCAAGGCGGAACCCATGAGTGACAGTACGGCGCAGCAGTTGCGCCAACAGATTGCCGAACTGGTCGGGCGTTACGCCGAGCTGCAGATGGCACCCAAACCCTTCGTGGCCGGGCAGAGCAGCGTTCCGCCTGCCGGCAAGGTGATCGGTGCGGGCGAACTGCAGGCCATGACCGAGGCCGTGCTGGATGGCTGGCTGACCACCGGGCGCTTCAACGAGGCGTTTGAAAAGCGCCTGGGCAAGTACCTGGGGCGCCGCTGCGTGCTCACCACCAACTCCGGCTCGTCGGCCAACCTGCTGGCGTTTTCCGCCCTGACCTCGCCACGCCTGGGTGAGCGAGCGATCAAGCCTGGCGACGAGGTGATCGGCGTTGCCGCCGGTTTCCCGACCACCGTCAACCCGATCCTGCAGTTCGGCGCGGTACCGGTGTTCGTCGATGTCGAGATGGGTACCTACAACATCAACCCGGCGCTGATCGAAGCGGCCATCGGTCCGAAGACCAAGGCCATCATGCTGGCCCATACCTTGGGCAATCCCTTCGACCTGAGTGTCATCCGCGCCCTGTGCGACAAGTACGGTCTGTGGTTGATCGAAGACTGCTGCGATGCCCTGGGTTCCACCTACCAGGGGCGCATGGTCGGCACCTTCGGTGATATCGGCACCCTCAGTTTCTACCCGGCGCACCACATCACCATGGGCGAGGGCGGAGCGGTGTTCACCGACTCCCCGTTGCTCAAGCGCATCATCGAGTCGTTCCGCGACTGGGGCCGCGATTGCTACTGCCCGCCGGGCGAGGACAACACTTGCAGCAAGCGCTTCTGCTGGCAACTGGGTAGCTTGCCGGAAGGCTACGACCACAAGTACACCTACTCGCACCTGGGCTACAACCTCAAGATCACCGACATGCAGGCCGCATGCGCGCTGGCGCAGATGGATCGGGTCGACGATTTCGTTGCCGCGCGCAAGCGCAACTTCGCCTGGCTCGGCGAGCGCCTGGCCGGTTGTGCGGACAAACTGATCCTGCCGCAGGCCACCCGCGAAAGCGACCCTTCCTGGTTCGGCTATCCGATCACCTTGCGCGATGGCTGCGGCGTAAAGCGCGTCGAGCTGTTGCGCTACCTGGATGAGCAGGGCGTGGGTACACGCCTGCTGTTCGCCGGCAATCTGATCCGCCAGCCCTACATGCAGGGGCAGCAATACCGGGTGGCCGGCGAGCTTCCGGTAACTGACAAGATCATGAACGACACGTTCTGGATCGGCCTCTGGCCGGGTTTGAGCGACGACCATCTGGAGCATGCGGCGCGCAGTATCGAAACCTTCCTGCAGAGGCTGTGCTGATGCGCGCCTATGTCCTGTGTGGCGGTTTCGGTACACGCCTGCGCAGCGTCACGGACGCGCAGAAGGCCCTGGTACCCGTTCACGGTGAGCCCTTTCTGGCGCGCGTATTGAGCCAGCTGGCCAGTGCCGGCATCAGCGAAGGCGTGCTGTGTGCGCATTACCGCGCCGAGCAGGTGGCCGAGCAACTTGCCGAGTTGTCTCGCCATGCGCAGCTGCCACTGTCGCTGGTGGTGGAGCAGAGCCCACTGGGCACGGGCGGCGCACTGCTCAATGCATTGCGTGAGCAGCCTGCTCAGGGGCGGTATCTGGTACTCAACGCCGACACCTTTGTGGACGCGCAAGGTTATCGGCAGATGCTGCTGAGCGAAGGCAATGCCGTGCTGGCTGCGCGGGTCGATGACCGCGGCCGTTATGGCAGCCTGGCGCTCGATGCCACGGGGCATCTGGCTGGCTTGCGGGAAAAGGGCCTGCAGGGGCCCGGCCTGATCAACGCGGGGGTTTATGCCTTCACCGCGCCGGCCTTCGCCGACATTCCCGTTCGCGCGTGCTCCATGGAGCACGATCTGTTGCCCGGGTTGCTCCAGCGAGAGACCGTATCCGTTGTCGATTACAGCGGGCGCTTTATTGATATCGGCACGCCAGAATCGCTCGCGCGCTACACCGACGAATTTTTTCCGGATATATCGCTATGAGCCTGCTGGTGCAGAACCTGAGCATTGGCGAACGCCAGAGCATTCTTGATGCGGTCAAGTGCATCGAGGCAGGCGCCTTGCAGATCGCCTTTGTGGTGGCCGACGATCAGCGTTTGCTGGGTGTGGTCACCAACGGTGATGTACGTCGCCACCTGCTGCAGGGCGGCCAGACCGACCTGCCGGTAACCACCTGCATGAACAGCCATTACCGCGCCGTTCAGGCTGGTGCGTCGCGCGAGGAGTTGCTCAAGGCATTCGACCTTGGTTTCAACGCCATCCCGGCCGTGGATGAGCAGGGGCGCCTGGTCGAGGTCTACACCCGGCTGATGGCAGCCAGCCCGGAAGTGCCGGTGCTGGCACGGGCACGTGCGCCGGTACGCATGAGCTTCTGCGGCGGCGGTGCCGACCTGACCTATTTCTTCATCGACCACCCGGCAGCGGTGCTCAGCTGTACCGTCGGGCTCTATGCCCATGCCACCCTGGTTCCCCGGGGCGACCGCGGCATCCGGATTTTCTCCGAGGACCTGGGGCGCGAGGAGGACTACGACTCCCTGGCCGATCTGCTGGCCGCCAGTGAAAAAAGCCTGTTGGCGACCATCGTTTCGGTGATCAAGCCGCAATACGGCTTCGACCTCTACCTGCGCTCGGACTTTCCGGTGGGCTCCGGGCTGGGTGGCTCTTCCGCTGCGACCACGGCCACCATCGCGGTATTCAATGAACTGCGCCAGGATCGCTGGAGCACTTACGAGATCGCCGAACTGGCGTTCCAGGCCGAGCGCCTGTGCTTCGGTATCGCCGGTGGCTGGCAGGACCAGTACGCCTCGGCGTTCGGCGGCTTCAACCTGATCGAGTTCGAGAACCAGCGCAACATGGTGCACCCGATTCGCCTGGAAGAGGCGATCCGCAATGAGCTGGAATCCTGCCTGGTGTTGTGCGACACCGGCATTTCCCACGACTCCGGTCGTCTGCATGATCTGCAACGCGAGGAGATGCAGGCTGAGTCCTCGCAAACCGACCTGCTGCACGCCAGCGTGGCGCTGTGCCGGCGCATGCACCGCTATCTGATTCGCGGTGAGCTGCGCGATTTCGGCCTGTGCCTGGACGAAGCCTGGCGTCTGAAAAAGCGCTTTTCCTCGGCCATCAGCCATGGGCGCCTCGACGAGATCTACGCCGCTGCACTGGCGGCCGGCGCGCTCGGCGGCAAGCTGCTCGGCGCCGGTGGCGGTGGGTTCTTCCTGTTCTACGTACAACCCCAGCATCGCCAGCGGGTGGTGCATGCGGTGCGCGCACTGGGCTGCCAGACTCAAGGCTTCCGCTTCGAGTCCTGCGGTGTTACTTCCTGGCGGACGAAAATCCAATGACCCCAATTATTCTCGATGGCATCGCCCTGGGTGGCGAGCGTGTCTATGTCATCGCCGAAGCCGGCAACAACCATAACGGCTCGCTGGCATTGGCCAAGCAACTGGTGGATGCCGCCATTGCGGCGGGCGCCGACTGCGTCAAGTTCCAGTTGCGCAACCGCGAGGCGCTGTACCGGCGCAAGGCCGATGGCTCGCGTGCCGAAGACCTCGGCGTGGAGTACATCCAGGACCTGCTGGACAAGGTCGAACTGAGCCTTGACGAGCATCGCCAGCTGCGCGCCTACTGCGCGCAACAAGGCATCACCTACCTGTGTACCCCCTGGGATGAACCCAGTGTCGATGCCTTGGCCGCGTTCGACGTGGCGGCGCTGAAAATCGCCTCGGCGGACCTCTGCAACCCCTACCTGATCGCCAAGGCCGCCAGCCTGGGCAAACCGCTGATCCTGTCCACCGGCATGTCCTTCGAGCACGAAATCATCCGTGCCATCGAACAGCTCAATGCCCTGGGCACGCCCTTCGCGCTGCTGCACTGCAACAGCGCCTACCCGGCGCCGGAAGGGGATATCCAGCTCGGCTATCTGCGCCGCTTGCAGCAGCTGCACGGCCTGATCGGCTACTCCGGCCATGAGCGCGGCATCGCCATTACCCTGGGTGCCGTAGCCCTGGGTGCCAAGCTGGTGGAGCGCCACATTACCCTGGACCGCAACATGGAAGGCCCGGATCACCTGGCCAGCCTGGAGCCTGCCGAATTCCGCCAGCTGGTGGATGGCATCCGCCAACTGGAGCTGGCGCTGCCCTGGCAAGGTCCTGGCCGTCATGCCAGCCAAGGGGAATTGCTGAACCGCGAGAACCTCGGCAAGAGCGTGATCGCTGCATGCGAGATCCCCCGTGGTGCAGTCCTGGAGCCGGGTATGCTGCGCATCGCCAGCCCTGGCCAGGGCCTGGCGCCATACCGGCTGCCGGAGCTGCTGGGCAAGCCAGCCCAGCGCGACATCGCCCAGGGTGATTTTCTGTTCGAGAGCGACCTGCAGGAACAGCCTGCCGAGCAGAAGCTTGCGTTCGACATGCCGATTCGTTGGGGGGTGCCGGTGCGCTATCACGACTTCCTCGATTACCGTCGGCGCATCGAGCCGGATCTGTTCGAGTTTCACCTGTCCTACCGCGACCTCAGCCTGAAACCGCAGCCCTTCCTGGCCCAGGTGGAATGCTCGCGCCTGGTGGTTCACGCCCCGGAGCTGTTCGAGAACAGCGAACTGCTGGACCTGGTGGCGGACGACCTGGCCTATCGCCGGCGCTCTATCGACAACCTGCAGCGCGTGGTCGATGCCACCCTGCAGATCGGCGAGTTCTTCCCCGCAGCCGATGCCCGGCTGATCGTCGCCAACATCGGTGGTTTTTCTGCCGACGCGCCACGCCCGCTGGCCATGCGCCCCGAGCTCTACGAGCGTTTCCATGACGCCTGTCGCCAGGTGGACTTCGCCGGCACCGAGCTGATCCCGCAGAACATGGCGCCGTTCCCCTGGCACTTCGGCGGTCAGCGCCACCAGAACATTTTCATGATGCCCGACGAACTGGCGGCCCAGGCCCGCGAGCATGGCCTGCGCCTGTGCCTGGACCTGTCGCACCTGCAGATGACCTGCTTCCACTTCGGCCTCGACTTCCAGGCCGCACTGGCGCTGCTGCTGCCGCACTCGGCGCACCTGCACGTGGCGGACGCCAAGGGCACCAACGGCGAAGGCGTGCTGATGGGCACCGGCGACATCGACTGGCCGGCCAGCTGGGCACAGATTCGCCAACATCCCGAGGTCAGCTTCATTCCTGAAGTCTGGCAAGGGCACAAGGATCATGGGGCCGGCTTCTGGTCGGCACTGCAGTATTTGACGCGGCTTGCTTAAGTGCCGGTTTCGAGGGGGAATTCAAGGTGACACAGACTATCCGTGTAGCGGACTACATCATGGAGCGCCTGGCGCGTCTGGGCGTGGGGCAGGTCTACTTCCTGCCTGGCGGCGGTGCCATGCACCTCAACGACGCGTTGGGGCGCCACCCTGAGCTTGAGCCGGTGCTGTGCCTGCACGAGCAGGCGGCGGCGATTGCCGCTGAAGCCGCCGGCAAGCTCACCGGTGGTCCGGCGGCGTGCATGACCACCTGCGGCCCGGGCGCGACCAATACGGTTACAGCAGTGCTCGGTGCCTGGCTGGACTCGACACCGGTGTTCTTCGTGTCCGGCCAGGTCAAAAGTGCTGACCTCAAGGCCGGTACTGGCTTGCGCATGCTGGGCGTGCAGGAAGCCGACATCGTTTCGATTGTCGAACCGATCACCAAGGCGGCGGTCACCCTGACCGACCCCGAGGCGGTAGCCGAGGTCTTCGACCAGCTTGAACATGCCGCGCTCAGCGGCCGTCGTGGCCCGGTGTGGCTGGATGTACCTCTGGATGTGCAGGCTGCCCGGGTCGACCCCGCGACCTTGCGCCGGGCGCAGTTGCCTGTGGCCAGCGAGCAACCGGACATCAGCGCGGCGGTTGCGCAAACCTTGAGCTTGCTGCGCCAGGCCAAACGCCCGGGCATCATCGCCGGTAGCGGCATTCGCATGGCGGGTGCGGTTGAAGCTTTCAACCAGTTGATCGAAGCCGCAGGCGTACCGGTCATGCCGACCTGGCTGGCCATGGACATCATCGAAGACGAGCATCCACTTTACGGTGGCCGTCCTGGCTCCATTGCACCGCGCTGGGCCAACTTTGCCCTGCAGAACTGCGACCTGCTGATTGTCCTTGGCTCGCGTCTGGATATGGCCTTGACTGCCTACAACCATGCCCACTTCGCGCCCTATGCGAAGAAAGTCGTGGTGGATATCGACCCGGCGGAAATCGCCAAGCTGCAGATGCCCATCGAGGTCTCGGTAGTCTCCGACGTCAAACCCTTCATCGAAGCGTTGGCTGCGCAAATCGACCGTGATCGCCTGCCGTCCTACGCTGACTGGCTGGCGCGCATCGCGCAATGGCGCGAGCAATACCCGCTGCTGCAGAGCGAGCACGCCGACGACAGCCAGGGCGTGAGCATGTACTACTTCACCGACCAGTTGTCCTCGCTGCTCAATGAAGGTGACGTGATCGCGCCGGGCAGTTCAGGTTTCGCCTCCGAGTTGTTCCTGCTCAATCTGCGCCTCAAGAAGGGCCAGCGTTGCTTCCACAACCGTGGCACGGGCTCGATGGGTTTTGGCATCCCGTCGGCAATCGGCGCGTGCCTGGCCTCCGGGCGCAAGCCGACCGTCTGTGTTGAAGGCGACGGTGGCTTGCAGTTGAACATCCAGGAGCTGGCGACCCTGGCCGCGCAGAAGCTGCCGGTCAAATGCTTTGTCATCAACAACCAGGGCTATGCCTCGATTCGTGCATCGCAAAGTGCGCATTTCAAGCTGCTGGTCGGTGCCGATGCCACCAGCGGCCTGCAACTGCCGGATCTGGCCCAGCTGACCAGTGCCTATGGCGTGGGTTACGCGCGCATCGAGTCGCATGCCGACCTGCAGGCCAACCTGCAGGCTGTGCTGGAGCGCGATGGCCCGGTGATCATCGAGGTGCTGGTCCAGGTCGAAGAACCACGGATACCGCGTGTCATGACCCGCATGGATGAAAACGGCAAGCCGGTAACCGGTGCCCTGGAAGACCTGTATCCGTTCCTCAGCCGTGAAGAGTTGGCGCAGCAGATGGCCGTTTCGCTGGATGCCGAGGCATGAAAGTGTGGCTCAAGCGCCGCTTGACCGGGTTGTGCTACGGCTATCTGCGTAGCCAGCGCGACTGGGCGCATGAAAAATCGCCGCGGGTGCGTCATGCCCGCGTGCTGCCCATGGCCAGCCACGCGCCCTGGGTCAACGACAGCGCATTTCTGAGCACGTTCGAGGCCGTGCGTCAGCACACGCTGGTCGACATCATGCGCTTGTACGAGCTGTGGACGCTGGCGCGTCAGCTGGAGCACGTCGAGGGTGATTTTCTCGAGGTTGGCGTGTGGCGCGGTGGCTCGGGGTGCTTGCTGGCAATGGCCGGTCAGCGTGAGGGGCGTAGCGTGTTCTTGGCTGATACCTTCACTGGCGTAGTCAAGGCCGGGGCACACGACACCCGCTACAGCGGCGGCGAGCATGCCGACACCGATGTCGGTCTGGTCCTGGAGTTGGCCAAGCGCTGTCAAGTGGCAGACAGCGTGCGCGTACTGGTCGGCATGTTCCCAGAGAGCAATGCCGAACAGGTCAGCGACAGGCTGGCGTTGCTGCATATCGATGTGGACGTTTTCGAGTCCGCCCGCGATGTATTGCTTTGGGCTGCCCCCAGGCTTGTGCGCGGCGCCGTGGTGGTGTTCGACGATTACGGGTTCTACGGCTGTGAAGGGGTAACGCGCATGGTCGATGAGTTCGTCGCGCAGAACAGCGGATATCGCTTCCTGCACAACCTCAATGGGCATGCCGTGCTGATCAAGGTAGCGGACCATGGCGAATGAGTTCGGCTACGACCACCTGCTGATCTACGGGGCCAGGCTCGCCGGGCGGCGTGTACGGGACTATCTGGCTGCTCGTGGGCAGCGCGTGGATGCTTTTCTCGATCGCGATGAAAGCCTGGCTGAAGTGGACGGAGTACCGGTCTTCAGCGCTCAGGGCTGGGCTGCCAAGCATGACCCGGCCAAAGCCTGTGTGTTGATCGGTGTGTTCAACGCCCATGTGGATACCAAGACCATTTTCGATGATCTGGAGGTTTTGGGGTTTGGCCGTCTGGTCAGCCTGGTCGAGTTCGTACGCCTTTATCCAGAAGACCAGCCATTTCGTTACTGGCTGGTTGCCCCCACATTCTATGAACAGCATGCATCGCGTATTGCAGCGTTGCGCGCTGCGCTTGAGGATGAGACCAGCAAACAGCTGCTGGACGCGATAGTCGAGTACCGCACCCTGGGTGATCCGCGTTGCCTTCCTGCGGTCACAGGCCAGCAGTATTTCCCGGCAGATCTGCCGCGCTTGCCGGAACCACTGCGCTTTATCGATTGCGGTGCCTACGTCGGCGACACCGTTGAGGAATTGCTGGCTGCCGGGTTTGACTTCGCCAGCCTTGCGACATTCGAACCGGATCTGGATAACTACCGCCAGCTGACGGCGCAGCTTGGCAAGGTGCCGGGCGCGATCCACTTTCCATGCGGCGTCTCGGACAGCAACCGCTTGAGCGGATATGACCCCAGCCTGGGAGCGGGTGGTCACCTTGTCGAATCTGGCGGCAATCCGGTGTGCTGTGTGCGCCTGGATGATGCCTTGCCAGGGTTCGCGCCGAACTTCCTCAAGATGGATATCGAAGGCGAAGAGCCGGCAGCGCTGCGCGGCGCGCAGGCGCTGCTGCATGCCCATCGCCCGCACCTGGCCATCAGCATCTATCACCGTGCGGAACATCTCTGGGAAATAGCCGAGCAGTTGCAAGGCTATGAGTTGGGCTACCGCTTCTATCTGCGCTGTCACTCGCCCAGTAGCTTTGATGCAGTGCTCTACGCGATACCTGGAAAGCCGTGAGCAGCATCTCTGCTTTTTCATCAGCGAAATGCCTGGCGGTCGCTTTGCAAGGAAATTGGACGTGCGGTCAATGAATGAACCTTCGACGATAGACGAGCCCGTCGTTATCTACGGTGGCGGTCAGATAGGTGTTGGTTTTTGCCGGCGCTTGCTGCAAGGCGGCGTGAATGTTCGCGCCATCATCGATCGCAATCCGCAGGGCGTAACGAATGCGCCGGTCCCGGTGATGACGGTGGAGCAGTGCATTCAAAGCAATGGCAATGCGCTGGTGTTCGTGGCGATAGGCAATGGCCTTGCCCACCCGGCCATTGCACGTGCCTTGCACGACGTTGGCTACAAGAGGGTCTTGCACCTGCCCGTGTTTCTTCGCGGGGAAAGGGCGGCGGCCATGACGCAGGCGTGGAACGCATTTTATTCGGGTGATTATGCAGTGCCGTTCTGCAGTGTCGACGAACTGTACACCGTACGTGCCGGCGACTACCTGTTGGGCGCGTTTTCAGATTATGTGACGGCCATCGTGCACAAAGATGATGTCTACACCGTAAGGCGATCCTACGAAGGCATCGAGCACGATTACGCTGATTACTTTAAATGGCAAGGCCAGGAACAGGACGTTATCGACAAGGCGACCAATGTCCGGCTGGATGATCCGGCGGTCAAGGCGCTACTGCCTTGTGATGAATTGTTTACCCAAGAACAATTGGATTTCTATCGCGCGAAAACGTTCTTTGATATGGGCCACTATTATCGCGAGGCGGCGTCCGTCGCGGTGTTTGATGGTGTCTTGCATCGCTTCAATATCCTCGATGGCTCTCACCGCGCCTTCTATCTGGAGCGTCAGGGCTTCGATGGCATCCCGCTCAAAATGAAGCGCGCGGAATGGGACGCTTATTTCAGAGAGCGCCAGGCGCAGGCGCTGATGGATCATTGCAGGCAGTTGCAGTCGCTCCCGGCAGTCGTCAAGCATCCTGCTTTCATGTCATTCCCGGTACTCGAGCGTGAGCCAGACGCCGAGTTCCTGCGCCTGCTCGAGGGGGTGTGCCCGCCATGCTGTTGACTGCTGATACGCCGATAATCCTGTACGGTGCTGCCCATCGTGGAACGATGGTTTCGCGCTATCTGAAGGGGCGCCTTAACGTTGTTGGCTTTATCGACAAGCGTGCTGCCGAGATAACCCATCACGAGGGGCTGCCGGTCAGCTGTGTCGCCGATGCAGATAAAACGGCACTCGTCATCGTCTGTGTAAACAACATTTTTGAACACGAAAGCATTGCACTGAGTCTGGCGGCAGAGGGGTTCAAGCGGGTTGTCTTTTGCCCTGTAAACGGGTCCAACATGGCGTGGCGATCCGCTGAAGAGCGGACGCAGATGGCAAGTGTTCACAACGCTATCATCGACGAGCAGCTGGCCTTGCCCGTCGAAGTTCCCGCTTTGCATGGGCTGTTTCGTCCGGAGTACAAGGATGATGCGCTGATCAGTGCCGAAGACGCTGAGGTGCTGGCGTGGATACCCGCCTGGTTGGTCTGTGCACGCCGAAACGGCAATGGGCTGTTCAAGGACAGCCCGGTGTTTACCCTGTTCCCCTATCTGGAGCTGTTCAAGTGGTTCGATGGCGAGGCTGACGCAACCCCGAACCATTACATGGACCTCTACTGTCGCAACGCGGCCGATCAATTCGGTATCGCGCAAACAGACGCGTGGGTGGAAAACGTGCTCAGAAGCCGCAGGCAGGTGTATGAGCGCATGCGGCAAACCGAATCCGTCGATCCCTTGTTCTTCTTGAATCATGCGGTCAAGGCGGATTGGAACAGTGATGAAAGTCACTTCAACATGGACAGCGGCAAGCACCGTGCAGCGTTCCTGATCCATCGCAAGCGCTCACTGGTTCCGCTCAAACTATCCAATGCGGACTATGAGGCCTACCTCAATCGGCCCGCGTTGAAGGCACTGATCGATTGCATGCTGCGATCCAGCATCACCGAACTGCCTTATCCCGTGATGCATTCGTACTTTCTGAGAGTCCCTTACCGGGCAGAAAGTGCTTTTTATGAGACGTTGCTGAAGTCATGCCGTGCCCTCGTGCTGAAGAATTTCAGCGAGACCGGCAGGGTTAGCCTTGGCGGCGTTCGACTGCGGGTAGAAAGCGCGGATCTTGAGCCATTGGCACAAGCGTTTGCCGTGCTGGGTTGTTCAGTTCACCACACTTATCAAGCAAGCGAGTTTGACCGAGCTGTCAGGGATTTGTATCGCATTTCCGATCGCTTCGCCCGGGCGGGCCATGTGCCGGCGGCGTGTGACTTTGTACTGGATGAGTGGGTGGCTCGATAATGCGTGCGCAACTGATTGATGTGTGTGCGAAACCTGATTTGCAGGAGCAGGTGGACGATGTCATTGAGCGAATGGAGCGGCACTGTCCAGTGCGCATCCTGTGCTACTCGCTGATGGGCTCCATTCCCCTTGGTATGGGGAATGCTTCGTCTGATTATGATTTGCTGGCATTTTACCAGCCGCAGAAAGTAATAAGTCCAGATCAGTACGATGTGATCAATAACAAGACCCCTCTGCTGGGGGCGGCGCATCTTGCCGGGCAGGTGAATTTGCTGCTGGCTGACAGTGAGCTGTGTTCGTCGCGCTTTGTGGAGATGCCTGAGGCGGTTTTTTCTCGAGACTATCCTCATCACCTGAATTCGCTGACAGTTCATGATCGTGCGTTTGATATTTCCGTGGTGCCTGGTGACACCTCGCCCAAGGTGGCCTCGATTTTTTCCGATATGTTTTATTATGGCGGCGGTGTGCTGACCGATCGCCTGGGTAGCGTTCGAGATAATTTTGCGCAGATGAAACACTTTCTTCGCGTCTACGACTTTTGCAAGCGCCGGTTTGTGACTACCTATGGACGGCTTCAGTACTACCTTGTCGAGCCGGGTAACGTCAGGCTGCGTACCTATTTGCAAAGCATCAACGATATATTGGCCATTGAGTATGCGCTCGATCGCCTCGATGTGCCGCCGGCAGATGTTTCGGTGATGTTGAATTATCTTGATGATGCGCAGGTGCTGGATATTGCCCGGCACTATGTCGAGATTAACAGCAGCACCACGATGGCAAAGGAAAAGCTACTGCTTGATCCAAACCCGATCTTGAATCAATGGATCTCCGAGAGGCTGGAGCGGATAAGGCCACGCTTGGTGGCGTTGTACCCGCACCGCGCAGATGCACTGTTCAACGTCGTTATTGATTGACTAGGGCGAGCGCGTTGTTTTGGGTGCTTGGTTTGATTTTTGTTGCAGGATGGCAGTCCCCGGTCATTCTGATCTGTTAGGCAGGTAATAAGATGAATGCTGGCTTGTCCTCGCTCGGTGCCGATTTTTCGCAGATGCAGAAAGATTGCCTCTATTCCATTGCACTTGCGTCAGGCCAGCGTGTGTCGGTTTGCTGGTCGGATGCGCTTCTGCGTGATGCTCAAGACCGCATCGTGGTCAGGCACCCCTCAAGGCTGGAGGCTTTATCACGCCTTGATGACTACCCCAATATCAAGCGCTTGCTGGACTCGCAGACTGGCCTGGCCGATTTGGCGGAGTTCAAGCGCCAGGCCCGCGACTGCCTGAATGAAGGGTTCTATATCTTTGGCGCCTTCAAGGTCGGTTTGCGCGTGGCGCGTCACGCGCAATTGCGGGGTGTCGAGGTCAAAGGGTTTCTCGACAATGACCGCGCCAAGGACGGTAGTTCATTGGAAGGGCTTTCGATCTCTCATCCTTCCAGTCTTTCGCTTGAAAATGCTGTCGTCGTTGTTGCCAGTGGCAGGCATGGCAACGCCATCTCCAGGCAATTGAGTCAGGTGCCGGGGATTCGTCTGGTCAACATGCACGAGTTTCTGTACGCACTTGATGGCCCGGGGCCGGGCTTGGGTTGCGAGCAGTTTTCAAGTTTTGTCGAAGCGCCGTTGCGTGACCCTTGGCGCTTCATCTCTGCTTTCTTGTGTCTGGATGATGAACCGTCACGTAAGGTGTTCGATGCGTTGATCGGCATGCGAATTCGCCTGTCTATCGCCTCTGCAGAGCAGGCCAAGTCGCCTTGGGATGAAGAGTATTTCGACAAGGCATTCGTACGGCCCGAACAAGCAGCGCGCTTTGTGGACGCCGGTGCAGCAGCTGGCGATACCCTGCATCGCCTGGAGAAGCATTTTGGGCCAGTCGAGCAGGCCTGGCTGTTCGAGCCCGAATTACCGGCGTACTACGAAGCGCTCAAGAGTGTCGCCGATCGCCCTGATGTATGGCTGTTCAACATGGGGCTGGACGCAGTGCCCAGTCGAGCTGTCTATCAGCCGGAGTTGACGTATGACATTGCCGGCGAGTTGAGCAGCGATGTGCCCGCAAACATCACCTCTTTCATTCAGGGCGTGCCTCTGGATGCCGTGGTGCCGGGTAAGGTTGGCTTGTTCAAGCTCGACATCGAGGGCATGGAAGCCTCTGCCTTGCGGGGCGCACGTACGATCATCAAGCGCGACAAGCCTGTGTTGGCTGTCTGTGCCTATCATCGTTCCGACGATTATTGGTGCTTGATGGATGAAGTGCAGTCCATCCGCGGCGACTACAAAGTGGGCATTCGTTTATACGCGGACATTCTAGAAGACATCACCTTGTATTTTTATTAGGGCAGTGGGCTGCGGCGGCATTTCCATTCCTCGTTCCAAATACCCATGAGTTCCTGACGCCAATGCCTAGTTTTTCCTTGCATTCACCCATTATCAGCCGCGCGTTGCAGGCCATTCCTTCCACCCTGGGCTTGCACAACGCGCTGGCTGGGCAGCATGTGCTGGTCACCGGCGGTACAGGTTTCTTTGGCTTGTGGTTGTTGGCCTTGTTTCAACGACTGAACCAGCAAGGCGCAGGGGTGACGGTCACTGTTCTGTCACGCAACCCATCGCGATTTCTGGAGGCACAGCCCTGTTACCGTGATTGCGCCTGGCTGCATTGGGTCGGTGGTGATGTGCGTGATCTGCAGGCCGTTCCTGGGCAGCCAGTGAACCTGATCATTCATGCGGCAACCGATACGTCCTCGGCGGCCCATGGCAAGCCGTTGGAAATCTTCGACACCATCGTCGCTGGCGCGCGCCGGGTACTCGACTTGGCGGTGCGCACCCGGGCACGCGTGCTCCTGACGGGCTCGGGCGCACAGTATGGGGCTTTGCGGGCTGGGGCAGATCATGCTGCCGGGATCGCCGAGGGCTTCGCTGGCGCTTGTGCCAGCAACAGCGCAGGGAGTGCCTATGCCGAAGGTAAGCGGGCCCAGGAAACCTTGGGCGCGATTTATGCACAGACCCACGGCATTGACGTAATCATGGCGCGTTGCTTTGCCTTTTCCGGGCCAGGTCTGCCGCTCGATGGCCATTTTGCCATTGGCAACTTTGTTCGTGATGCCCTGTGTGCGGATCAGGTCGAGATCCGCTCTTGCGGCACTGCAGTGCGTAGCTATCTGCACGGTGCAGACCTGGCCGCCTGGCTGCTGGCGTTGCTGGTGAACGGCAAGGCCGGTGAAGCCTACAACGTGGGCTCCGATCAGGCGATCAGCATTGCCGATCTGGCGCATCGCGTTGTCTCGCGAGTGGCGCCAGGCAAACAGGTGCGGATCATGGGGCGTACCGAAGGTGCGGCCCCTTCGTTTTATGTACCGGATATCAGCCAGGCCCGCGAGGCGGGGCTGGATGTCTGGACCACCCTGGATCAGTCGATCGACAGCATGGCTGTCTGGGCGAAATCCATGGGTTATGGCATTTGAATTTCAACGAGGCTGCGTGTGAGCGAGGCCGTGACAGAGGGGATGCGTGATGGATTGGGCCTCAATTGCAGGCGGTAGTTGCCAGGGTGCGCCTTGGCGAGTGGGTATCGCCGGGGTTCAGCTGGGGCAGGAGCACAAGGCATTTCTCATCGGCGATGAGCAATGGCAGAAGCTGCAGACCCTGATTCCTCTTGGCCCGTTGCAGGCCTACGGTAACGCCAACGGCCTCGTCTTCGAGCGAATCGCTGTATCAGACGTCGCCGGTCACTACGACAGTGTGCTTCTGATTGAGCAGGCTTATTCAAGCACCCAGGTGCTGACTTTATCCTCTGGCACGCGCAGCTATCTGATGCGGCTGGAGAGCTCCGTCGATGGCGCGCAGTTGCTCGAGCAGTTCGACAGAGTGTTCCTACCTGCCAAAGAGGCTTTCACAGGCCAGCATCTGGTGCGACTCAATCAGCCGCTGGAACTGCCGCTTGCTGAATTGGCCCCGCGCCCGGCTTTCAAAGGAAAGGCCAGTGTGCTTGGGCGCGACGATATCGAGTTGCAGCGAGCACACTTCGCGCTATGCGATCATGAGCCCGAATTAGCTGATTGGTTGTCCCCGCAGTGGCAGTCTTGCCTGTTGTCGGGCACCGTGCCTGTGCATACCGCAGCCACTTCGCTGCCAGCGTGGTTTCCGCGTGATTGCTATGTAGACGGCAGTGTATTCAGCAATAGAGCAGACTTGTTCGCCTTCCTTGATGGCATGGCATGGGCGGAATACGAGGCACTGGCAAGTCGCCTGCGCTCGTTTCTCATGCAGGGCAGTGCTCGGCCGGATGAGCGAATTTATCCTTACACCGTCGATTTCTGGATCAATGCGCTGACGTCGGGCATTGCGCTGGACGCCTCTGAGGTTCGTGGTGTTGCGCCGTTGTTGAGCGTCGTTATCCCGGCCTATAACTATGGTCGGTATTTGGGGCAGGCGGTACGGTCCGTATTGGATCAGGGTGTCGAGGGCATTGAAGTCCTGGTTGTGGACAATGCTTCGACGGACAACACGCAATCGGTCATGGCCGAGTTTTCGTCTGATACGCGGGTGCGCTATATGCGCAACCGACGAAACTTCGGGGCCGGCAACAGTTCCCAGAATGGCTTTTGGGTCGCCAAAGGCAAATACATAGTTTTATTCATGGCCGACGATTATATGAATCCCGGTCATGTCATGCGCCTGCTGCCTGCTCTGGAAAGCAATGCCGATCATGCCCTGGGTTACAGCCCGATCTGTTGGGTTGATGAGCAGGGTGATCCTGTAGAAGGGCCAAGCCACCCCGGTCACCGCAGTGAAGATTACACGGGCGGGCGTAATGAGGTTGCGGACCTGCTGATTTACGACAGCTATATCACCCCCTCTGCGGCCATCATTCGCAGGGACGCCTTTTTCAAGGCGTGGCGCCGTGATGTCAGAATTCGCGGGTCTGGTGACTGGCAGCTCATGGTTCAGCTCGGGGAGCTGTTCCCTGACTTTGTTTTCACCACCGTGCCGGGTGTGAGCTATCGCGTTCATGCGGCACAGCACTCCCATGAGTTCTATGTCTCTTCGGCGCCGCTGGAAGGGCATACCTGTATTCTCGAGGGCGTATTCGAACGAGGCAACGAGGGTCGCCTGAAAGGCTATGAGCGTGAGGTTGCTGCGCATCTCAAGCGCAGGCTGACGCTTTATCCGCACGAGCAGGATACTGCGTTGGGCAAACGGGTACGGCAATTGTGTGGGCGTCTGCAAGCCCTGGCTGAAGACGCTGAGCGAGCGATGTTCTCCATCATCGTCACCACGTATAACCGTCCAGAATTGCTCAGGGATGCGCTGAACAGCATTGGCCGGCAGTCCTTCAAGGACTTCGAAGTCATCCTGGTCAATGACAACGGCGATCCGGTCGAATCACTGCTGGCCGAGTGCGATTTTCCTGTCACCTATATTCGCCAAGGCCGAAATCGCGGTCCAGCCGCTGCCCGCAATACCGCCTTGCGATTAGCCCGTGGCCGCTACGTCGTCTATCTGGACGATGACGACTTGTATCTGCCCAACCATCTCGAAGCATTGGCTACCGCGCTGGCTGACCACCCCGACACCGTTGTGTATACGGATGCGGTGTTCGTTGAGGAAACGATAACGGCGGGCAAGCGCAGCGAAGTGGCGCGTGAGCAGCGCTATCCCCACGAGGCGTACTCCAGGGAGCGCTTGCTGGTTAACAACTATATTCCGGTCAACACCTTTGCCTGCCCTCGTGCGCTTGCCCTTGCGGTGGGCGACTTCGACGAGTCGCTGGCCGGCTTGGAGGATTGGGATTTCCTCATGCGCTTGAGCGCTCGAAGCGCATTCCATCATATTCATTGCGAGACAGTGGAAGTCCGCATGCGCCGGGATGTCAGTGCACCTGCACGGCGTTCGGAACAGGCAGTCAAAGATTACCCGGCGCTTTACCGCGAGTTGTATGCACGCCATGGCGACTATGGCAGCGAAGAAATCAAGCGCGGGCGCCAGCAAATGCTGGAGCATCTGGGTGAAAAGCCCAAGGCGGCGACACTCCAGGACTGGCTGGATGCACGCGTTCCGGATGCCGCGCAGAGTCGTCTGATCGAACAGCGTCTGCAAGCGCATCAGGGCGGTCCGGTGATCGGGATTATCGTCCTGGACGCTGATGGCCACCTGGATGCATTGAATGCCTCAGTGCAAAGCTTGAGTCGCGAAAATTGCCTCTATGCCACGCTGAAAATCATCGCATTGACAGCAGGGGAGGCGCCCGCGCCTGCGCTGCAGAACAACCTGCATTGCCTGCATCTGACTCAGGCCAGCCTGAGCGATCAGCTCAACCAGGTGGTTCAGGCAGGTGAGTTCGACTGGTTCATGCTGGTTGAGGCGGGCAGTGAGTTCACTGCGAGCGGCTTGCTGATTGCCGCGCTTGATCTGTTGGCAGCGCCAGGCTGTCGGGCAGTTTACGGTGATGAAGCTTTGCGTGCCGATGGAGCGGCAATCGGCGCTGCGCTGCGTCCTGATCTCAACCTTGATCTGCTGCTCAGTTTCCCGGCGAGCATGTCGCGCCACTGGCTGTTCAACCGCCAGGTGTGGCTGGAAATGGGTGGGTTCCGCCAGGAGGCGGGCCAGGCTATCGAACTGGATTACATCCTGCGCCTGATCGAGGCGGGCGGTTTCGAGGGGCTGGGGCATATCAGCGAGCCGTTGTTGATCAGCAATGCCCCGTCGCTGCGCGACTGCCCGGATGAGCGCGAGGTCATCCAGCGTCATTTGCATGCGCGCGGTTTTGCCCAGGCTCGCGTCGAGTCTCGTTTGCCCGGGCGTTATGAACTCGTCTACGGCGCTTGCGGCGACGTATCGATCAGCATCCTGATCCTGCTCCAGGGCAACAGCGCGGAGCGGGCGCAGCGTTGCATGGAAACCATTCTGGAGAAGAGCACCCATCGAAACTATGAGGTGCTTCTACTGGCGTCGAATGATGCCGGCCCTGCGGTGAGCAGCTGGCTTGATGGCGTTGCCCAGCTCGGTGTCGATAGCATTCGTTGCATGCGTTTCCCTGCCGGCATGGCACCGGTGCGCATGCGCAACCAGGCCGCCGCGCAGGCCCGTGGTGACTTCCTGCTGTGGCTGGACGAAGGCGCTGCCGTGCTTGATAACGATTGGTTGCAGCAGATGCTCAACCACGGCATGCGCCAAGAAGTCGGCGTAGTGGGGGCCAAGCTGGTGGGCGGGGAGGCTACCATCAGCCACGCCGGTTTCGTGCTCGGTCTGAACGGGCCGGTTGGCGAAGCCTTTGCCGGCCAGTCGATGGATGCCCCCGGTTATATGCAACGCCTGCAGATCGACCAGAACTACGTCGCGGTCAGCGGCAAGTGTCTGCTGATAAACAAAGGGCTGTTCCACGAACTGGGCGGTTTCGACGAGACGCCTGAGCTGCAGCGTTGGGCGGATGTTGATCTGTGCCTGCGTCTGCATCGTGCCGGCTACCTGAATGTCTGGACGCCGCGTGTGCAGATGCTGCTCAGCGAGGATGCCGCAACGCCGGCCAGCATCGAGCAAGAAGATGCCTTGTATGCCCGCTGGTTGCCTGCACTGGCGCGAGATCCGTTCTATAACCCGAACTTCTCGCTGTCTTGCGCCAATGGCTTCGGCCTGGAGTGCGCCGAGCTGAGCTGGCGACCGTTGTCGTCCTGGAAGCCGCTTCCGACGATCCTGGCCCACGCGGCGGATGATGGAGGGTGTGGCAATTACCGGGTTATCCAGCCGCTCGATGCGCTCAAGCGCGAGGGGCTGGCCGAGGGGCAGCTGTCCTGGGCTCACCTGACGCCGGCTGAACTTGAGCGTTACCAGCCGGACAGCATCGTGCTGCAGCGCCAGATCGGCGACCAGCAGATTGAGCACATGCGTCGGATGCACGCGTTTTCACGGGCGTTCAAGGTCTTCGAGCTGGACGACTATTTGCCTAACCTGCCGCTCAAGAGTGTGCACAGGGCGGACATGCCCAAGGATATTTTGCGCGCCCTGCGCCGCGGCCTGGCTTATGTGGACCGCTTCGTCGTCTCTACGCAGCCGCTGGCCGAGGCCTTCGCTGGTCTGCATGGCGACATCAGGGTGGTGCACAACACATTGGATGGCCGCTTCTGGAAAGGCCTCGAAGCCCAGCGTCGGCAGTCGCGCAAACCGCGTGTTGGCTGGGCGGGTGGGGCGAGCCACTCCGGCGACCTGGAAGTCATCGCCGACGTAGTCAAGGAATTGGCCAACGAGGTGGAGTGGGTGTTCTTCGGCATGTGCCCGGATAAGCTGCGGCCCTATATCCATGAGTTCCACGAGAGTGTTTCGCTTGAGAATTACCCGAAGACACTGGCCAGAATGAATCTGGACCTGGCCCTGGCGCCCGTGGAACAGAACCTGTTCAACGAGTGCAAGAGCAACCTGCGCCTGCTGGAGTATGGCGCCTGCGGTTTCCCGGTGATCGCCAGCGACCTGCGTTGCTACCAGGGCTACAACGACTTGCCGGTGACCTTGGTAAAGAACCGCTTCCGTTCCTGGGTGGAGGCCATTCGCATGCACATCAGCGATCTGGATGCCACGGCGAAGGCGGGCGATGCACTGCGCAATGCAGTGCTGGGTGGCTGGATGCTCGAAGGCGACAACCTGAGTAACTGGCACAAGGCCTGGCTGCCGGACTGAGCCGCGCTTGAGGCCCTCGCGCTTTCCGGCGAGGGCCTTGCGGTACGCCTGTTGCGGCCTCTTCGCGGGTGAACCCGCTCCCACAAGCAGAGTGCAGGTCTTGCGTTCTGCGCGGTCAGGTGGGAGCGGGTTTACCCGCGAAGAGGCCGGTGCAGTCTCCGCAAATCCCCATCTCCGGCACGGCTATTGCTTCACCGCTGGCAACATACCGTTTTTATGACGGTTAGCCACGCGAGAGAGCACGATGCCCCAGGCCGCCCAAGTAACTCGAGCCCCCGATCAGCAGGGGCGGACCCCGGTCGAGCAGGACAGCCGCCAGGGTATCGAGCAAGCCTTTGCCCTGTTCAATCAGGTGTCCAGTCAGCTGAGCCAGTCCTACAGCATGCTCGAAGCCCGGGTCAGCGAACTCAAGGGCGAGCTGGCAGTGGTCAGCGCCCAGCGCATCGACGAACTCAGCGAAAAGGAACGCCTGGCCAACCGCCTGCAGAACTTGCTGGACCTGTTGCCCGGCGGGGTGATAGTGATCGATGGCCAGGGCCTGGTACGCGACGCCAACCCGGCCGCCTGCGAGCTGCTCGGCGAGCCATTGATCGGCCAGTTGTGGCGCCAGGTGATCGCCCGCAGCTTTGCCCCGCGCAAGGACGACGGCCATGAAGTTTCGCTACGCGACGGCCGCCGCCTGTCGATCGCTACTCGCTCGCTGGATGCCGAGCCCGGCCAGTTGGTGCTGCTCAATGACCTGACTGAAACCCGTCGCCTGCAAGACCAGCTGGCGCGCCATGAGCGGCTGTCCTCCCTGGGGCGCATGGTCGCCTCGCTCGCGCACCAGATCCGCACGCCGCTGTCTGCGGCCATGCTCTACGCCAGTCACCTGGCCGATAGTGAAAAAGACCTGTCGGTGGAAACCCGTCAGCGTTTTGCCGGCAGCCTCAAGGAACGCCTGCATGAACTGGAGCATCAGGTCCGCGACATGCTGGTGTTCGCCCGTGGAGAGCTGCCCCTGGTTGACCGGTTGACGCCCAAGGCGTTGTTCCAGGCGCTGCAGCAGGCGGCCCAGGTCCATGTTCAGGGGCATGCGGTGCGTTGGCAGTGCGACACCCACCTAGGGGAGTTGCTGTGCAACCGTGACACCTTGGTCGGTGCCTTGCTCAACCTGATCGAAAATGCCTTGCAGGCCAGTGCCGAGCCGGCGCGGCTCAAGGTGCACCTGTATCGCCGCGGGCAGAGCCTGCACCTGAGTGTCAGCGATGCTGGCTGTGGCATCCCGGCAGAGCTGCTGGCGCGGCTGGGTGAACCCTTCCTGACCACCAAGTCGACCGGTACCGGGCTTGGCCTGGCAGTGGTCCAGGCGGTGGTGCGGGCGCACCAGGGCAGTTTGCACCTGCGCTCCAGGCCTGGACGTGGCACCCGTGTTCGCGTGGAGTTGCCGCTGATCGTTGCTGCTGCGGGGGAGGGTGCGTGATGGAGATCAAAGTGCTGCTGGTCGAAGACGACCGCACCCTGCGCCAGGCGCTGGCGGACACGCTCGAGATCGGCGGCTTCGCCCATCACGCCGTCGGCTCGGCGGAAGAGGCGCTGCACGCCGTGGCCCGGGAGCCCTTCAGCCTGGTGGTCAGTGATGTGAACATGCCGGGTATGGATGGCCATCAGTTGCTGGCGCAATTGGGTCGCAATCACCCGCAACTGCCGGTGCTGCTGATGACTGCCCATGCGGCGGTCGAGCGCGCGGTTGACGCGATGCGCCAGGGAGCGGTGGACTACCTGGTCAAGCCGTTCGAGCCCAAGGCGTTGCTCAGCCTGGTCGAGCGGCATGCCGCCGGCCAACTCGGCGCAGGCGACGACGCGGGGCCAGTGGCCTGCGAGCCGGCCAGCCGACAGTTGCTGGAATTGGCGGCGCGGGTTGCGCGCAGCGACTCGACCGTGCTGATCTCGGGCGAGTCCGGCACTGGCAAGGAAGTGCTGGCGCGCTACATCCACCGGCAGTCGCCGCGGGCAGAAGCGCCGTTCGTGGCGATCAACTGCGCGGCAATCCCCGACAACATGCTCGAGGCCACGCTGTTCGGCCATGAAAAGGGGGCCTTCACCGGCGCCATCGCGGCTCAGGCCGGCAAGTTCGAGCAGGCCGAAGGCGGCACCTTGCTGCTGGATGAAGTGTCGGAAATGCCGCTGGGGTTGCAGGCCAAGCTGTTGCGCGTGTTGCAGGAGCGCGAGGTCGAACGCGTCGGCGGGCGTAAGCCCATCGCCTTGGATATCCGCATTCTCGCCACGACCAACCGTGATCTGGCGGGTGAGGTGGCGGCGGGGCGCTTCCGCGAAGATCTTTACTATCGCCTGTCGGTATTCCCCATGGCATGGCAGGCCCTGCGCGAGCGCCCGGCCGATATCGTGCCGCTGGCCGAGCGCCTGCTGGCGCGCCATGCCCGCAAGATGTGCCATGCCCAGGTGCGCTTGTCTGCCCAGGCTCAGGCTTGCCTGCAGGCCTATGCCTGGCCGGGCAACGTGCGTGAGCTGGACAACGCCATACAGCGCGCGCTGATTCTGCAGCAGGGTGGTGTGATCGAGGCGGCGGATTTCTGTCTGGCCGGCGCCATTCCGTTGTCGCCTTCGAGCGAGGCCACTATTGCGCCATCATGCCTGGAAACAGGCGCCGAGGCGGGTGGATTGGAAGGCGACATGCGCCGTCACGAATTCCAGATGATCATCGACACCTTGCGCGCCGAGCGCGGGCGTCGCAAGGAAGCTGCCGAACGCCTGGGCATCAGCCCGCGTACGCTGCGCTACAAGCTGGCGCAGATGCGTGACGCAGGGTTCGATGTCGAGGCCAGCCTGTTCGGCTGAGGCGTTGATTTGAAAGGTTTGCGGGCTGTCTGGCACTGCTCTTGCTAGTTTCAGCCCATTCGCTGCATGAGTGTCAAAAAAATGCGGCCGCCGGAGAGAGAAGTCCATGACCCAAGGTGTTGAATTCAATCGTCTGATGCTGGATATGCGTGCCATGCAGGCCGATGCCATGTCCATGCCCAAAGCGGCTGCCGCCCCTGAGCTGGCGCCTGGGCAAAGCAGTTTTGCCGACATGCTCGGCCAGGCCATTGGCAAGGTGAGCGAGACGCAGCAGGCCTCCACTCAACTGTCCAACGCTTTCGAAATCGGCAAGAGCGGCGTCGACCTGACCGATGTGATGATCGCTTCGCAGAAGGCCTCCGTGTCGTTCCAGGCACTGACCCAAGTGCGTAACAAGCTGGTGCAAGCGTACCAGGACATCATGCAGATGCCGGTTTAAGGCGAGAGTTGATTCATGGCCGAAGCAGTCGTCGATAACGCCCCCGCAAAAAGCGGCCCGCCAGCAGCCAAGCCGCCGCTGTTCGGCCTGTCGTTCCTGGAAAACATCTCGCAGATGCCCATGCTGCGTCAGGTTGGCCTGCTGGTCGGCCTGGCCGCCAGCGTGGCCATCGGCTTCGCCGTGGTGCTCTGGTCGCAGCAGCCGGACTACCGGCCGCTGTACGGCAGCCTGGCGGGCATGGACACCAAGCAGGTCATGGATACCCTGGCCTCTGCCGATATCCCCTACACCGTTGAGCCGAACTCCGGCGCGCTGTTGGTCAAGGCCGACGATCTCTCCCGTGCGCGCCTGAAGCTGGCCGCCGCCGGCGTAGCGCCAAGCGACGGCAACGTCGGCTTCGAACTGCTCGACAAGGATCAGGGCCTGGGTACCAGCCAGTTCATGGAGGCCACCCGCTACCGCCGTGGCCTTGAAGGCGAACTGGCGCGCACCGTGTCCAGCCTCAACAACGTCAAGGCTGCCCGCGTGCACCTGGCCATCCCGAAAAGCTCGGTGTTCGTGCGTGACGAGCGCAAGCCAAGCGCTTCGGTGCTGGTCGAGCTGTATCCGGGGCGTGCCCTGGAGGCCGGTCAGGTAATGGCCATCGTCAACTTGGTGGCCACCAGCGTTCCGGAACTGGACAAGTCCCAGGTGACCGTGGTCGACCAGAAGGGCAACCTGCTCTCCGACCAGTTGCAGGACACCGCGCTGACCATGGCCGGCAAGCAGTTCGACTACAGCCGCCGCATGGAAGGCATGCTCACCCAGCGCGTGCACAACATCCTGCTGCCGGTGCTGGGCAACGACCGCTACAAGGCCGAAGTGTCGGCCGACGTCGACTTCAGCGCCGTCGAGTCCACCTCCGAGCAGTTCAACCCCGATCAGCCGGCGCTGCGCAGCGAGCAGTCGGTCAACGAACAGCGCGCCAGCAGCCAGGGCCCGCAAGGCGTGCCAGGTGCGCTGAGCAACCAGCCGCCGGCAGGCGCCAGTGCGCCTGAGAATGCCACGGCTGCTGCAACCCCCGCCGGCGCCATCCAGCCCGGGCAGCCGCTGGTGGATGCCAACGGCCAGCAGATCATGGACCCGGCCACCGGCCAGCCGATGCTGGCGCCGTACCCGTCCGACAAGCGTCAGCAGTCGACCAAGAACTTCGAACTGGACCGTTCCATCAGCCACACCCGTCAGCAGCAGGGTCGGCTGTCCCGCCTGTCGGTGGCAGTCGTAGTGGATGACCAGGCCAAGGTCGACGCCGCCACCGGCGAGACTACTCGCACGCCCTGGGGTGCCGAGGACCTGGCGCGCTTCACCCGCCTGGTGCAGGACGCGGTGGGCTTCGATGCCAGCCGTGGCGACAGCGTCACCGTCATCAACGTACCGTTCGCCGCCGACCGTGGCGAGCAACTGGTCGACATTCCGTTCTACTCGCAGCCGTGGTTCTGGGACATCGTCAAGCAGGTGCTGGGCGTGGTGTTCATCCTGGTGCTGGTGTTCGGCGTGCTGCGTCCGGTGCTCAACAACATTACCGGTGGCGGCAAGCAGGCTGCCACAGACAGCGACATGGAGCTGGGCGGCATGATCGGTCTGGATGGCGAACTGGCCAACGACCGCGTCAGCCTGGGTGGCCCGACAAGCATTCTGTTGCCGAGCCCGAGCGAGGGTTACGAGGCACAGCTCAACGCAATCAAAGGCCTGGTGGCCGAAGACCCGGGCCGCGTGGCCCAGGTCGTGAAAGAGTGGATCAACGCCGATGAGTGACAACCGAGCCGTTACCGCCAAGCTGAGCCGCGTCGACAAGGCGGCCATCCTCCTGCTGTCGCTCGGCGAGACCGACGCCGCACAGGTCCTGCGCCACATGGGGCCGAAGGAAGTGCAGCGGGTCGGTGTGGCCATGGCGCAAATGGGCAATGTGCACCGCGAGCAGGTCGAGCAGGTGATGAGCGAGTTCGTCGAGATCGTCGGCGACCAGACCAGCCTGGGCGTGGGTTCCGACGGCTACATTCGCAAGATGCTCAATCAGGCACTGGGTGAGGACAAGGCCAACGGCCTGATCGACCGCATTCTGCTCGGTGGCAACACCAGCGGTCTGGACAGCCTCAAGTGGATGGAGCCGCGTGCCGTGGCCGACGTCATCCGTTTCGAGCACCCGCAGATCCAGGCCATCGTGGTTGCCTACCTCGACCCTGACCAGGCCGGCGAGGTGCTGAGCAACTTCGACCACAAGGTGCGCCTCGACATCGTCCTGCGCGTGTCGTCGCTCAATACCGTACAGCCTGCGGCGCTCAAAGAGCTCAATCAGATTCTCGAGAAGCAGTTCTCCGGCAACTCCAACGCTGCCCGCACCACCCTGGGCGGCATCAAGCGCGCCGCCGATATCATGAACTTCCTCGACAGTTCGGTGGAAGGTGCGCTGATGGATGCGATCCGCGAGATCGACAGCGACCTGTCGGAGCAGATCGAAGACCTGATGTTCGTCTTCAACAACCTGGCCGATGTCGACGACCGGGGTATCCAGGCGCTGTTGCGCGAGGTGTCCTCGGATGTGCTGGTGGTTTCGCTCAAGGGCGCCGACGAGCGGGTCAAGGACAAGGTGTTCAAGAACATGTCCAAGCGCGCCTCGGAACTGCTGCGCGACGACCTGGAGGCCAAAGGGCCGGTGCGGGTCAGCGACGTGGAGACCGCGCAGAAGGAAATCCTCACCATCGCCCGACGCATGGCCGAGGCCGGCGAGATCGTGCTTGGCGGCAAGGGCGCCGAGGAAATGATCTAAGCCGCCGCTCCTGTGGGAGCGGGCTTGCCCCGCGAGGCGTCCAAGCCGGCGATTGAGATTGCCAGGGCGGGCACAATCGCGGGTCAAGCCCGCTCCCACAGGGACCTGTCAAGGTTTTCGAGAAGCTCACAGCATGTCCACCACCGAACACCCCAGCGAACTGATCCGCGCCCGCGACCTCGAGGGCGTCGACGTCTGGGCGCTGCCCAGCTTCGATCCGGAGCCCGAACCCGAGCCTGAACCCGAGCCGGAAGTCATCGAGGAAGAGGTCGAGGAAGTGCCGCTGGAGGAAGTCCAGCCGCTCACCCTCGAAGAGCTCGAGGCCATCCGCCAGGAGGCCTATAACGAAGGCTTCGCCACCGGCGAGCGCGAAGGCTTCCACAGCACCCAGCTGAAGGTTCGACAGGAGGCCGAAGTGGCCCTGGCCGCCAAGCTGGCCAGCCTGGAGCAGGTCATGCTGCACCTGCTCGACCCGATCGCCGAGCAGGACACCCAGATCGAAAAAGGCCTGGTGCAGCTGGTCGCGAACATTACCCGCCAGGTCATCGGCCGTGAATTGCGCAGTGATTCCAGCCAGGTCACCCATGTCCTGCGCGAAGCCCTCAAGCTGTTGCCAATGGGCGCCGACAACATCCGCATCCACCTCAACCCTCAGGACTTCGAACTGGCCAAGGCCCTGCGCGAGCGCCACGAAGAAAACTGGAAGCTGCTGGAAGACGAGGCTCTGCTGCCGGGTGGCTGCCGCATTGAAACGGCGCACAGCCGCATCGATGCGACCATGGAAACGCGTATCGAGAAAGCCGTGGCGCAATTGTTCGACCAGTCCCATGACCAGTTCCTGCACCCGGCGGCGCCGGACATCGCGGTCGAACTGGATGTGCAGGCGGGTGGCAACGATGCGCCTTGACCGCACCAGCTTCGGCAAGCGCCTGGCGGGTTACAACGATGCGGTGCGCTTGCCCGACCAGCCGGTGGTGGAAGGCCGCCTGCTGCGCATGGTTGGCCTGACGCTCGAGGCGGAAGGCTTGCGCGCGGCCGTCGGCAGCCGCTGCCTGGTGATCAACGACGACAGCTATCACCCGGTACGGGTCGAGGCTGAAGTCATGGGTTTTGCCGGTAGCAAGGTGTTCCTGATGCCGGTAGGCAGCATTGTCGGCCTCGCCCCCGGCGCGCGCGTGGTGCCGCTGGACGACGGCGGCCGCCTGCCCATGGGCATGAGCATGCTCGGGCGGGTGCTCGACGGCGCCGGGCGGGCGCTGGACGGCAAAGGCGGCATGAAGGCCGAAGACTGGGTGCCGATGGACGGTCCGGTCATCAACCCGCTCAATCGCGACCCGATCAGCCGGCCGCTGGATGTCGGCATTCGCAGTATCAATGGCCTGCTCACCGTCGGCCGCGGCCAGCGTCTGGGGCTGTTCGCCGGTACCGGTGTGGGTAAGTCGGTACTGCTGGGGATGATGACCCGTTTCACCGAGGCCGAGATCATCGTGGTCGGGCTGATTGGTGAGCGGGGCCGTGAGGTGAAGGAGTTCATCGAGCACATCCTCGGTGAAGAGGGACTCAAGCGTTCCGTAGTAGTGGCCTCGCCGGCGGACGATGCGCCCTTGATGCGTCTGCGCGCGGCGATGTACTGCACGCGCATCGCCGAGTACTTCCGCGACAAGGGCAAGAACGTCCTGCTGCTGATGGACTCGCTGACCCGTTTTGCCCAGGCGCAGCGCGAGATCGCCCTGGCCATCGGCGAGCCGCCAGCCACCCGTGGTTATCCGCCTTCGGTGTTCGCCAAGCTGCCCAAGCTGGTGGAGCGGGCCGGTAATGGCGAGGCGGGCGGTGGTTCGATCACCGCGTTCTACACCGTGCTCTCCGAGGGTGACGACCAGCAGGACCCGATCGCCGACTCGGCGCGCGGTGTGCTCGACGGCCACTTCGTGCTGTCCCGGCGCCTGGCCGAGGAAGGTCACTATCCGGCCATCGACATCGAAGCTTCGATCAGCCGTGTCATGCCTCAGGTGGTCGACGCCGATCACCTGCGCCAGGCGCAGAAATTCAAGCAGCTTTGGTCGCGCCTGTCGCAGAGCCGTGACCTGATCAGCGTGGGCGCCTATGTCGCCGGTGGCGATCCGGAGACGGATCTGGCCATCGCGCTGCAGCCCAAACTGGTGGACTTCCTGCGCCAGGGCCTGCAGGAGAACGTCGGCATGGCGCAGAGCCGCGAACAGCTGGGCGCGATCTTCGTGCCGCCGGCAGGCTGATAGGCCATGGCCCAGCCTGGTCGAGCAGCGCGCCTGGCGCCCGTCGTGGATATGGCCGAGGAGGCCGAGCGCAAGGCTGCCCAGCGCCTGGGGCATTTCCAGCAGCAGGTGGTGCAGGCGCAGGCCAGGCTCGACGAGCTGGCGCAATTTCGCGAGGGTTATCAGGCGCAGTGGATAACCCGGGGCGGGCAGGGTGTCGACGGCAACTGGCTGCTCAATTACCAGCGCTTTCTCGGCCAGCTGGAAACCGCCATGACCCAGCAGCGCCAGAGCCTGAACTGGCACCAGAACAACCTCAACAACGCCCGCAACATCTGGCAGCAGGCCTATGCGCGGGTCGAAGGGCTGCGCAAGCTGGTGCAGCGCTATATCGATGAGGCCCGTCGGGCGGAAGACAAGCGTGAACAGCGGCTGCTCGACGAACTGTCGCAGCGCTTGCCGCGGCACGGGCCGCTTTAGCGGCGGTCTCCAAGCCCATTGCGGGGCTTTGCGCATCCCGCTCATTGCGGTTTGCAGCATGGGCCTGTGGCTGCTAAACCTTCAGGAGCCGCATTCGCCATCATCGAAGGAATCGCTCGCATGGCAGTCGAAACCGATTTTTCACAGGAAGGGAAAAAGCTGACGATCAAGGTCAAGGGTCGCTTCGATTTCGGTAAGCATCAGGAATTCAGGGATGCTTACGAGCGTCAGCGCCTGCGGCCGGAGACGGTGGTCGTCGACTTGAAGGACGCCACTTATCTGGACAGTTCGGCGTTGGGCATGCTGCTGTTGCTGCGTGACCACGTGGGCGGGGACGACTCGGACATCCGCGTGGTCCATGCCAGCCCGGATGTGCGCAAGATCCTGGCCATCTCCAACTTCGACAAGCTGTTCGATATCGGTTGAGCGCGGCCATGCCTGCCGAACAGGCGTTGACCGTACTGGTCGCCGAGGACGGTGCCGCAGATCGTATGTTGCTGGCGCAGATCGTGCGGCGCCAGGGCCATGAGGTATTTACCGCCGAAAACGGTGAGCAGGCAGTGGCGCTGTTTGCCGAGCGCCGGCCGCAACTGGTCTTGCTCGATGCCTTGATGCCGGTGATGGATGGCTTCGAGGCCGCGCGCCAGATCAAGGCACTGGCCGGCGAGGCGTTGGTGCCGATCATCTTCCTGACCTCGCTCAACGAAGAGCAGGCGCTGGTGCGCTGCCTGGAAGCCGGTGGCGACGACTTCATGGCCAAACCCTACAGTGCGGTGATTCTCGCCGCCAAGATCCGTGCGATGGACCGTTTGCGGCGCCTGCAGGCCACGGTCCTGGCGCAGCGTGACGAAATAGTCCGGCATCACCATTACCTGCTCAACGAACAGCGAGTGGCCAAGGCTGTGTTCGACAAGGTCGCCCATTCCGGTTGCCTCAACGCATCGAACATTCGTTACCTGCAGTCACCCTACGCGCTGTTCAATGGCGATCTGCTGCTGGCGGCGTTCACCCCGGCCGGGGACATGCATGTGCTGCTGGGCGACTTCACCGGCCATGGCCTGCCGGCGGCGGTCGGCGCCATGCCCCTGGCGGAGGTGTTCTACGGCATGACCGCCAAGGGTTACGGGCTGGTCGAGACGCTGCGTGAAATGAATGCCAAGCTCAAGCGCATCCTGCCGGTGGACATGTTCTGTTGTGCGCTGCTGCTCAACCTGAGCTTTCAGCGCGGTACCGTGGAAGTGTGGAATGGCGGCATGCCCGATGGCTACCAGCTGTCCGCCGAGGGCGAGGTGCTGGAGGTGCTGCCTTCGCAGCATCTGCCGCTGGGTATCCTTTGCCCCTCGAAATTCGATGACACCACGCAGGTGATGCCCCTTGCCGTTGGCGAACGCTTGCTGTTGCTGTCCGATGGCGTGGTCGACAGTGGTGACGGGCAGGAGGGCTTGTTCGGCGTGCAGCGGCTGCGTGAGGTGCTGGCAGCCAATCGGCAGCCGGCGCACTTGCTCGATGAGGTCATGGGCGCGTTGCAGGCCTTCGGCGGGCAGTCGCGGGATGACATCAGCCTGTGCGACATTCGCATGCTGGCGCCAGAGCAGGTGGTGCCGCAGGCCATGGTCTATTCCGATAGCGGGCGCTCGAGCCCGCTGGAGTGGTCGTTGAACTTCGAGTTGCGCGGTGAAAGCCTCAGGCGCTTCAACCCGGTGCCTTACCTGGTGCAACTCTTGCTGGAAATCCACGGCCTGAGGCCGAGCAGCGGCAAGTTGCACAGCGTGCTCAGCGAGTTGTACTCCAACGCCCTGGAACACGGTGTGCTGGGGCTCGACTCGCGGCTCAAGTGCGACTCGCAGGGCTTTGCCGAGTACTATCGCCAGCGCAGTCAACGCCTGGCCGAACAGTTGCAGGGTTTCGTCGGTATCAGCCTGCGGGTGGAACCGCGCAGTGAAGGCGGCCGTCTGATGATCGAGGTCCGCGACAGCGGTGCAGGGTTCGATGTGGCCAAAGTGCTTGCCCGTCAACCGCACGAGCAGGGCTTGAGTGGCCGTGGCCTGAGCCTGGTGACCCGTCTGGGGCACCGCGCCCGCTGGCTGGAAGGCGGGCGATTGGCGCGAGTGGAGTTCGATTGGTGAGCCCGGGGTTCTCCGGGCTTGGATGTGACAAGGCTTGATCAGGGAGTGAGCAAGTGGTGGACATGCATATCGATCACAAGGTGCTGCATGACCTGCGTGAGGTCATGGAAGGTGGCTACCTGCAATTGCTGGAAACCTTCCTGGAAGACTCCGAGCGGCGCCTGAGCCAGTTGCACAAGGCCAGGGATGCCGCCGAGCTGGGCTTGGCGGCGCACAGCTTCAAGGGCAGCAGCAGCAACATGGGGGCTGTCGAGTTGGCGCGGCTTTGCCAGCAACTGGAGGAGCGCGCACGGCAGGTTCCGTTGTATGGCATAGAAGACCTGATCAACCGTATTGACCAGGAGTATCAGGCCGTCGAGCTGTTCTATCGCAGTGAAAGCCAACGCATTTCAACTGACTGAGGGTGTTCTGGCGCGAGTTTTGCCTGTCTTTGCCCATTCGATTTTTTTGAGTTTCGGCGCGGAGACCTTTTCTATGCCTGTCGCACCCAATCCATTGTTGCAAACTGGCCTTGCGAGCAGCGCCTCGCGCCCGACCGCCAGTGTGGCGGACAAATCGCCGAAGGCGGCGGATGGCCGGGGTGCCGGCTTCGATCAGGTGATGTCCAGGCAGGGCCGCGACAGCGTTCCCGCCCGTGACGACAAGGCCAGCCAAGGCCCTGCGCAAGCAACCGCCAGCAATAAGCCGGCGGCGGTGGCCGGCGGCAAGAAGGAGTCTGCCGCCTCGAAAGACGTTGCCGATGACGGCAATAACTTGCCAGCGACCCTCCCGGATGGCAGCGCCACAGCTGAAACCACCGATACCGCTGATACGACGATCATTGATGCCAGCCTGGTCGCAGGCCAGGTCACCGATGCCCAGCCGGGTGCCCAATTGATCCAGGCCCAGGCCGAGGTGGTCGCGCCGGTGTTGCAGGCAGCCCAGCAACCAACGCTGCAGCCTGCGCCGCCCGTGGCAGAGGCAAAGGTATCGGCACCGGTGGCCGAGTTCGACCCTGATGCCGACCCGCTCGCCGACATGCCGACCCTGCGTCTGGCCCTTGAGCAGAGCGCCAAGGCCCAGGGAACGACCTCGGCCCATGCCAGCACTGCACGCGCCGACACGAGTCAGCAACCTGCCGAGCCTGACCCGATTGCCGTCAATACCTTGGCGAATATGGTCGGCAAGGCGGAGCCCGAGCCCGGGCATGCCGAGCAGGGCGACAAGGCATTCGCCGGGCTGCTGGATAGCGGCCTCAAGGACCTCAAGGGCGCCAGCAGCGACACGCGCGTGGATGACTTTGCCGATCGCCTGGCCAACCTCACCCAGGCCGCTACCCCCAAGACCGCCAATGCCGTGCCGGTAACCCCCAGCCCGCTGCAACAGCCGCTGGCGATGAACCAGGGTGCCTGGACCGAGGGCCTGGTGAACCGCGTCATGTACCTGTCCAGCCAGAACCTCAAGTCGGCGGATATCCAGCTTGAGCCTGCCGAACTTGGCCGCCTCGACATCCGGGTCAATGTGGCGGCGGACCAGCCCACGCAGATCCACTTCGTCAGTGGCCATGCCGGCGTGCGCGAGGCCCTCGACAGCCAGGTCCATCGCCTGCGTGAGCTGTTCACCCAGCAGGGCTTGGCCCAGCCTGACGTGAGTGTTGCCGACCAGTCCCGTGGCCAGCAGCAACAGCAGGCCCAGCAGGACGCTTCGAACCTGTCCGGCGTGGCGGCCCGTCGTGCCGCTGCCGCGGGCGAGGGTGGTGAACTGGCCGATGCCGGCCAGCCGGTGGAGCAGCAGGTAGTGGTGGGCGACAGCGCGGTCGACTACTACGCCTGATGCTTTGCACGCCCCCTGTAGGAGCGGCCTTGTGTCGCGAACAGGCCGCTCCTACAAGGGGCGTGCGGCATGCTCCCGACAAATCTGGCATAACACTTGCTCAAGCCACGTCATCCTTCTTTGAAACCGCGATGGACGACGGATTATTGGCATGGCGAAGAGCGACGCAGTGAAAGACCCCGCCACTAAAGGCAAACTCAAGCTGATCCTGCTGCTGGTGCTGGCCCTGCTGCTGGCGGTCGGCCTGTCGGTGGGCGCCACCTGGTTCTTCATGAACAAGGGCGCATCCGCTCCGGCGCCGGACCCGGCCCTGGCCAACGTCAAGCCGGCGGCGATCTACGAGCCGCTGGCACCGGCCTTCGTGGTCAACTTCAACCAGAATGGCCGCCAGCGCTACATGCAGGTGAGCATCACCATGCAGGGCCGCAGCCAGGCCGACCTGGACGCGCTCAAGGTGCACATGCCGGTGATCCGCAACAACCTGGTCATGATGTTCTCCGGGCAGGGCTTCGACACCCTCGCCAGCAGCCCGGTAGGGCAGGAGATGCTGCGCCAGAAAGCCACCGCGGTGGTTCAGGAAGTGGCGCAGAAAGAAGTCGGCAGGCCGGTCGTCGACCAGCTGTTGTTCACCAATTTCGTATTGCAGTAGGAGCACATAGATGGCCGTGCAGGACCTGCTGTCCCAGGATGAAATCGACGCCCTGCTGCATGGGGTGGACGATGGTCTGGTACAAACCGAAAGTGCCGGCGAGCCCGGCAGCATCAAGAGCTACGACCTGACCAGTCAGGACCGTATCGTCCGGGGGCGCATGCCGACCCTGGAAATGATCAACGAGCGTTTCGCCCGCTATACCCGCATCAGCATGTTCAACCTGCTGCGTCGCTCCGCCGACGTGGCGGTGGGTGGCGTGCAGGTGATGAAGTTCGGCGAGTACGTGCATTCGCTGTACGTGCCCACCAGCCTCAACCTGGTCAAGATCAAGCCGTTGCGCGGTACCGCGCTGTTCATCCTCGACGCCAAGCTGGTGTTCAAGCTGGTGGACAACTTCTTCGGCGGCGACGGCCGCCACGCCAAGATCGAGGGCCGTGAGTTCACCCCCACCGAGCTGCGCGTGGTGCGCATGGTGCTGGACCAGTGCTTCATCGACCTCAAGGAAGCCTGGCAGGCGATCATGCCGGTCAACTTCGAGTACATCAACTCCGAGGTCAACCCGGCCATGGCCAACATCGTCGGCCCCAGCGAGGCGGTGGTGGTATCGACCTTCCACATCGAACTGGACGGCGGTGGCGGCGACCTGCACGTGACCATGCCGTACTCGATGATCGAGCCGGTGCGCGAGATGCTCGACGCCGGTTTCCAGTCCGACCTGGACGACCAGGACGAACGCTGGGTCAAGGCCCTGCGCGAGGACGTACTGGACGTGGCCGTACCGGTGTCAGCCACCGTTGCCCGGCGCCAGCTCAAGCTGCGCGACATCCTGCACATGCAGCCTGGCGATGTGATTCCGGTGGAGCTGCCCGAGCATCTGGTGTTGCGCGCCAATGGCGTGCCAGCGTTCAAGGCGCGGTTGGGTTCGCACAAGGGCACCCTGTCGCTGCAGATCATCGACCCGATCGAGCGCCGCTGACGGCGGGCCGGTCGCTTTAAACGTATTGAAAGGTTGTCGAGGAAATCATGGCTAACGAAAACGAGATCAACTCCCCAGAGGAACAGGCGCTGGCCGATGAGTGGGCTGCAGCGCTCGAGGAAACCGGCGATGCCGGCCAGGCGGACATCGATGCACTGCTCGGTGGCGACAGCGGCGCCAGCAACCGCCTGCCGATGGAAGAGTTCGCCAGCTCTCCCAAGCCTAACGAGCATGTCAGCCTCGAAGGCCCGAACCTGGACGTGATCCTGGACATTCCGGTGAGCATCTCCATGGAAGTGGGCAGCACCGAGATCAACATCCGCAACCTGCTGCAGCTCAACCAGGGTTCGGTGATCGAGCTCGACCGCCTGGCTGGCGAGCCGCTGGACGTGCTGGTCAACGGCACCCTGATCGCCCACGGCGAGGTGGTGGTGGTCAACGAGAAGTTCGGCATCCGCCTGACCGACGTGATCAGCCCCAGCGAACGTATCAAGAAGCTGCGCTGAGTGAAGCGCATGGTGCGGGCCGTTTCGGCCCTGGCGGCGCTGCTGGCCAGTGAAGCGGTGATTGCCGTCGGCGAAACGGCTGCGGCGCCCACAGCTGTACCGGGTGGCCTGGGGGCGCAATTGGCGCAGATGGTCTTCGGCCTGCTGCTGGTGGTGGGGCTGATCTTCTTCCTGGCCTGGCTGCTGCGGCGCATGCAAGGCAGCGCGCAGCGCGGCGCCCAGGTGATCGAGATCGTCGGCAGCCGCGCCATCGGCCCGCGCGACCGGTTGCTGCTGGTGCAGGTCGGCAAGGAGCAGATTCTTATCGGCCATACGCCGGGCAGTATCGAAGCCCTGCATGTCATGGCCGAGCCTGTCGAGGTGCCCGCAGCGGCACGCCAGGCCACGCCGGAGTTCGCCCAGCGGCTGCTCGAGCTGATGGGCAAGGATCAGAAGGACAAGAAGTGATGATGGGCGCCCTGCGCATGCTGTTCACCCTGGCGCTGCTGCTGGCTGCGCCATTGGCCCTGGCCGCCGACCCTTTGTCGATACCGGCCATTACCCTGTCCAGCGGGGCGGACGGGCAGCAGGAGTACTCGGTCAGCCTGCAGATCCTGCTGATCATGACGGCGCTGAGCTTCATTCCGGCGTTCGTCATCCTGATGACCAGCTTCACCCGCATCATCATTGTCTTCTCCATCCTGCGTCAGGCGCTGGGCCTGCAGCAGACCCCGTCCAACCAGGTGCTCACCGGCATGGCGCTGTTCCTGACCATGTTCATCATGGCGCCGGTGTTCGACCGGGTGAACAAGGACGCCCTGCAGCCGTACCTGGCCGAGCAGATGACTGCCCAGCAGGCGATCGACAAGGCCCAGGGGCCGCTGAAGGACTTCATGCTGGCGCAAACCCGGCAAAGCGACCTCGACCTGTTCATGCGCCTGTCCAAGCGCACCGATATTGCCGGCCCCGACCAGGTGCCGCTGACCATCCTGGTCCCGGCCTTCGTCACCTCGGAGCTCAAGACCGCGTTCCAGATCGGTTTCATGATTTTCATCCCGTTCCTGATCATCGACATGGTGGTCGCCAGTGTGCTGATGGCCATGGGTATGATGATGCTGTCGCCACTGATCATTTCGTTGCCGTTCAAGATCATGCTGTTCGTGCTGGTCGATGGCTGGGCGCTGATCATGGGTACCCTGGCCGGCAGTTTCGGCGGTGTCTGACACCCAAATGGAGAGCCTGACATGACGCCAGAAGTCGCAGTCGACCTGTTTCGTGACGCGTTGTGGCTGACCACGCTGATGGTGGCGGTGCTGGTGGTGCCGAGCCTGCTGGTCGGCCTGGTGGTGGCGATGTTCCAGGCTGCCACCCAGATCAACGAACAGACCCTGAGCTTCCTGCCACGCCTGCTGGTGATGCTGATCACGCTGATCGTCGCCGGGCCTTGGCTGGTGCAGAAATTCATGGAATACATCACCGGGCTGTACACCAACATCCCGCACCTGATCGGTTGACGCCGCCATGCTGGAGTTGACCAACGCGCAGATCGGCACCTGGGTCGCCACGTTCATCCTACCGCTGTTCAGGGTGACGGCGGTGCTGATGACCATGCCGATCTTCGGCACCAAGATGCTGCCGGCCCGGGTTCGCCTTTACGCGGCCGTGGCCATCACCGTGGTGATCGTGCCGGCCCTGCCGCCCATCCCCGAGTTCGAACCGCTGAGCTTGCGCGGCCTGCTGCTGTGCGCCGAGCAGGTCATTGTCGGGGCGCTGTTCGGTTTTTCTTTGCAGCTGTTGTTCCAGGCCTTCGTGATTGCCGGGCAGATCGTCGCGGTGCAGATGGGCATGGCCTTCGCCTCGATGGTCGACCCGGCCAACGGCGTCAACGTCACGGTGATCAGCCAATTCCTGACCATGCTGGTGAGTGTGCTGTTCCTGTTGATGAACGGGCATCTGGTGGTGTTCGAGGTGCTGACCGAGAGTTTCACCACGCTGCCGGTGGGCAGCGCCCTGGTGGTCAATCACTTCTGGGAGATGGCCGGGCGCCTGAGCTGGGTGATGGGCGCCGCACTGCTGCTGATCCTGCCGGCGATCGCCGCGTTGCTGGTGGTCAACATCGCCTTCGGCGTGATGACCCGTGCCGCGCCCCAGCTGAACATCTTCTCCATCGGTTTCCCGCTCACCCTGGTGCTGGGCATGGGGATCTTCTGGGTCGGCCTGGCCGACATTCTTTCTCATTACCAGGCACTGGCCAGCGAAGCGCTGCAGTGGCTGCGTGAACTGGCACGGGCGCGCTGAGCATGGCCGAAAGCGAGAGCGGGCAGGACAAGACAGAGGAACCCACCGAAAAGCGCAAAAAAGACGCGCGGGAAAAAGGTGAGATCGCCCGTTCCAAGGAGCTGAACACGGTTGCCGTGACCCTGGGGGGCGCGGGCGGTGTGCTGGCCTTCGGCGGCTATCTGGCGGAAACCCTGATGAGCCTGATGCGCATGAACTTCAGCCTGACCCGCGAAGTGATCGTGGATGAGCGCAGCATGGGGGCGTTCCTGCTGGCATCGGGCAAGATGGCCATCTGGTCGGTGCAGCCGATCCTGATCCTGCTGTTCGTCATTTCGTTCGTCGCGCCCATCGCCCTGGGCGGGTTCCTGTTCTCCGGCAGCCTGATGCAGCCCAAATTCAGCCGCCTGAACCCGCTGTCGGGGATCAAGCGCATGTTCTCGATGAATTCGCTGACCGAGCTGCTCAAGGCCCTTGCCAAATTCATCATGATCCTGGTGGTGGCGCTGGTGGTGCTGGTCAGTGACCGTGAGGCGCTGTTGGCCATCGGCAAGATGCCGATGGAGCTGGCGATCATCCAGGCGCTCCAGGTGGTCGGTTGGAGTGCCTTGTGGATGGCTGCGGGGTTGCTGCTGATCGCTGGGCTCGACGTGCCGTTCCAGCTTTGGCAGTCGCACAAGAAGCTGAAGATGACCAAGCAGGAAGTGACCGACGAGTACAAGAACTCCGAGGGCAAGCCCGAGGTCAAGCAGCGCATACGCCAGCTGCAGCGCGAGATGTCGCAGCGGCGCATGATGGCGGCGGTGCCCGATGCCGACGTGATCATCACCAACCCGACCCACTATGCCGTGGCCTTGCAGTACGACCCGGAAAAAGGCAGTTCGGCGCCGCTGCTGCTGGCCAAGGGCACGGACTTCATGGCCTTGAAGATTCGCGAGATCGGCGTCGAACACAAGGTGCAGATCCTCGAGTCGCCGGCCCTGGCGCGGGCGATCTACTACTCCACGGAAATCGAGCAGGAAATCCCCGCCGGGTTGTACATGGCGGTGGCGCAGGTGCTGGCGTACGTGTTCCAGATCCGCCAGTACCGCGCCGGCCGGGGCAAGCCGCCGGAGCCGTTGAAGAAGGACCTGCCCATCCCCGACGACCTGCGGCGCGACAGCTGAGCCGGGCGCTCGCGGCTCAGAGCTCGCTGACGAAGGTCCCGGTGCCGTCGAGGATGTTGCGCAGGGTCAGCGCCACTTCGTCCAGGTCGGTGCCGGCGGAGGTCAGGATGATCTCCAGCGCCTCATCGCCCTTCAGCGCGTCACGGTCGCCTGCGGCCACCTCGATCAGCAGCCGCGATTCACTCAAGGTCACCTTCAGCCCATCCAGGGTCGACGGCTCGTCATCCAGGGTCAGGTCGACCGTATCCTCGTCCGGGTAGCGGGTCAGCAGGAACATCTGGCCCTTGTCGCTGTGGCAGCACAGGGTCGCCATGTTGTCTTCCTCGTCGTCACAAGGGGTGGCGAAGAGCAGGGCGGTTTTCAATTGCATGGGCAGCTCGGGTCGGTAGTCAAAGGCGCAAGCTTCAGCCTCAGGGTTCGGCAGGTCAAGCGTTGCGGCCCAATTCTCGGATTTTGCCGATTGCGGCGCGAAGCTTGCAGCCCGAGGCTTGCTGCCGGTCATTGACCGAATATGTCGCAGCGCTGCAAGCCGGAGTGACCGTTCAGTCGTTAAGCTCCCCAGTCGATGGGTTCCCGTAAAGGCACAGCCACCGGGCAGTCGCTTTTGCAGGTACCCAACGCTTCCGTCTTGCCACGGGTTGGCTATGGTTGATCCGTACAAGGCGCACGCACGCGACGCTTCACCTATAAAAGCCCAAGCGGAGTACCACAGATGGCGTTCTTCACCGCAGCCAGCAAAGCCGACTTCCAGCATCAACTGCAAGCGGCCCTGGCGCAGCACATCAGCGAACAGTCCCTGCCACAAGTGGCACTGTTCGCCGACCAGTTCTTCGGCATCATCTCTCTGGACGAACTCACTCAGCGGCGGCTGTCCGACCTCGCCGGCTGCACGCTTTCCGCCTGGCGCATCATCGAGCGCTTCGACCCCGAACACCCGCAGGTGCGGGTCTACAACCCCGATTACGAACGCCACGGCTGGCAATCCACCCACACCGTGGTCGAGGTGCTGCATCACGACCTGCCGTTTTTGGTCGACTCGGTGCGTACCGAACTCAACCGCCGCGGCTACAGCATCCACACCCTGCAGACCACCGTGCTCAGCGTACGCCGCGGCAGCAAGGGCGAACTGGTCGAGCTGCTGCCCAAGGGCACCCAGGGCGAGGGCGTCAGCCACGAATCGCTGATGTACCTGGAGATCGACCGCTGCTCCAACAGCGCCGAGCTCACCACCTTGACCAAGGAGCTGGAGCAGGTGCTGGCCGAAGTGCGCGGCGTGGTCGCCGACTTCGAGCCGATGAAGGCCAAGATCCACGAGCTGCTGGCACTGGTCGAGCAGAACGCCTTCGGCCCGGCGCAGAACGACAAGGCCGAGGTGAAGAGCTTCCTGTCGTGGCTGCTGGACAACCATTTCACCTTCCTCGGCTATGAAGAGTTCACCGTCCAGGCCGATGCCGACGGTGGCCACCTGGTCTACGACGATGCCTCCTTCCTCGGCCTGACCCGCCTGCTGCGTGCCGGCCTGGGTGCCGATGACCTGCGCATCGAGGACTACGCCGTCGCCTACCTGCGCGAGCCGCGCCTGCTGTCGTTCGCCAAGGCCTCGCAACCGAGCCGCGTGCACCGCCCGGCCTACCCGGACTACGTGTCGATCCGCCAGATCGACGCAGACGGCAATGTGCTCAAGGAATGCCGCTTCATGGGCCTGTACACCTCGTCGGTGTACGGCGAGAGCGTGCATACCATCCCTTACATTCGCGGCAAGGTGGCCGAAGTCGAGCGCCGCTCGCACTTCGACCCCAAGGCCCACCTGGGCAAGGAGCTGGCGCAGGTACTCGAAGTGCTGCCGCGCGACGACCTGTTCCAGACCCCGGTCGACGAGCTGTTCAGCACCGCCATGTCGATCGTGCAGATCCAGGAACGCAACAAGATCCGCGTGTTCCTGCGCAAGGACCCGTACGGCCGCTTCTGCTACTGCCTGGCCTACGTGCCCCGCGAGATCTACTCCACCGAAGTGCGGCAGAAGATCCAGCAGGTGCTGATGGAGCGCCTGAAGGCCACCGACTGCGAGTTCTGGACCTTCTTCTCCGAATCGGTGCTGGCCCGCGTGCAGCTGATCCTGCGCGTCGACCCGAAGAACCGCATCGATATCGACCTGCAGCAGCTGGAAAACGAAGTGATCCAGGCTTGCCGCTCGTGGCATGACGATTATTCGGCGCTGGTGGTGGAAAACTTCGGCGAAGCCCAGGGCACCAACATCCTCGACGACTTCCCGAAAGGCTTCCCGGCCGGCTACCGCGAGCGCTTTGCCGCCCATTCGGCGGTGGTCGACATGCAGCACGTGTTGAACCTGTCGGAACACAAACCGCTGGCCATGAGCTTCTACCAGCCGCTCACGCAGCTCGGTGAACGCACGCTGCACTGCAAGCTGTACCACGCCGATACGCCGCTGGCGCTGTCGGACGTGCTGCCGATCCTGGAAAACCTCGGCCTGCGCGTGCTCGGCGAGTTCCCATACCGCCTGCGCCATGCCAGTGGCCGTGAGTTCTGGATCCACGACTTTGCCTTCACCTACAGCGAAGGCCTGAACCTGGATATCCAGCAGCTCAACGACACCTTCCAGGACGCCTTCGTCCACATCGTCAAGGGCGACGCCGAGAACGACGCCTTCAACCGCCTGGTGCTGACCGCCGGCCTGCCGTGGCGCGACGTGGCGCTGCTGCGCGCCTATGCCCGCTACCTGAAGCAGATTCGCCTGGGCTTCGACCTGGGTTACATCGCCAGCACCCTGAACAACCACACCGACATCGCCCGCGAGCTGACCCGGTTGTTCAAGACCCGTTTCTACCTGGCGCGCAAGCTCACCCAGGAAGACCTCGACGACAAGCAGCAGCGCCTGGAGCAGGCGATCCTCACCGCCCTGGACGACGTGCAGGTGCTCAACGAGGACCGCATCCTGCGGCGCTACCTGGACCTGATCAAGGCCACCCTGCGCACCAACTTCTACCAGCCGGACGCCAACGGCCAGAACAAGTCGTACTTCAGCTTCAAGTTCAACCCCAAGCTGATCCCCGAGCTGCCCAAGCCGGTACCGAAATTCGAGATCTTCGTCTATTCGCCGCGGGTCGAGGGCGTGCACCTGCGCTTCGGCAACGTTGCCCGTGGCGGCCTGCGCTGGTCGGACCGCGAAGAAGACTTCCGCACCGAAGTGCTGGGCCTGGTCAAGGCGCAGCAGGTGAAGAACTCGGTGATCGTGCCGGTGGGCGCCAAGGGCGGCTTCCTGCCGCGTCGCCTGCCGCTGGGCGGCAGCCGTGACGAGATCGCCGCCGAGGGCGTGGCGTGCTACCGCATCTTCATCTCCGGCCTGCTCGACATCACCGACAACCTCAAGGACGGTGGCGTGGTGCCGCCGGCGAATGTGGTGCGTCACGATGACGACGACCCGTACCTGGTCGTCGCTGCGGACAAAGGCACCGCGACCTTCTCCGACATCGCCAACGGCATCGCCATCGACTACGGCTTCTGGCTGGGCGATGCGTTCGCCTCGGGCGGCTCGGCCGGCTACGACCACAAGAAGATGGGCATCACCGCCCGTGGCGCGTGGGTGGGCGTGCAGCGCCACTTCCGCGAGCGCGGCATCAACGTGCAGGAAGACCCGATCACCGTGGTGGGGGTCGGCGACATGGCCGGTGACGTGTTCGGCAACGGCCTGCTGATGTCGGAAAAACTGCAGCTGGTGGCCGCGTTCAACCACCTGCACATCTTCATCGACCCGAATCCGGACCCGGCCACCAGCTTCGTCGAGCGCAAGCGCCTGTTCGACCTGCCGCGCTCGGCCTGGAGCGACTACGACACCAGCATCATGTCCGAAGGCGGCGGGATCTTCCCGCGCAGTGCCAAGAGCATCGCCATCAGCCCGCAGATGAAGGAACGCTTCGCCATCGAAGCCGACCGCCTGACCCCGACCGAGCTGTTGCACGCCCTGCTGCAGGCGCCTGTCGACCTGCTGTGGAACGGCGGTATCGGCACCTACGTCAAGGCCAGCAGCGAAAGCCACGCCGATGTCGGCGACAAGGCCAACGATGCCCTGCGCGTCAACGGCAACGAACTGCGCTGCAAGGTAGTGGGCGAGGGCGGCAACCTGGGCATGACCCAGCTCGGCCGTGTCGAGTTCGGCCTCAATGGCGGCGCCACCAACACCGACTTCATCGACAACGCCGGTGGCGTGGACTGCTCCGACCACGAGGTCAACATCAAGATCCTGCTCAACGAAGTGGTGCAGGCCGGCGACATGACCGAGAAGCAGCGCAACCAGCTGCTGGGCAGCATGACCGACGAAGTGGCCGGGCTGGTGCTGGGCAACAACTACAAGCAGACGCAAGCGCTGTCGCTGGCCGCGCGCCGCGCCCGCGAGCGGATTGCCGAGTACAAGCGCCTGATGGCCGACCTCGAGGCCCGTGGCAAGCTGGACCGCGCCATCGAGTTCCTGCCCAGTGAAGAGCAGCTGGCCGAGCGCCTGGCCGCAGGCCAGGGCCTGACCCGCGCCGAGCTGTCGGTGCTGATCTCGTACAGCAAGATCGACCTCAAGGAGCAACTGCTCAAGTCGCTGGTGCCGGACGACGACTACCTCACCCGCGACATGGAGACCGCCTTCCCGCCGTCGCTGGTGACCAAGTACGCCGACTCCATGCGCGGCCACCGCCTGAAGCGCGAGATCGTCAGCACCCAGATCGCCAACGACCTGGTCAACAACATGGGCATCACCTTCGTGCAGCGCTTGAAGGAGTCCACCGGCATGAGCCCGGCCAACGTGGCCGGCGCCTACGTGATCGTGCGCGACATCTTCCACCTGCCGCACTGGTTCCGTCAGATCGAGGCCCTGGACTACCAGGTGCCGGCCGAGATCCAGCTGACCCTGATGGACGAGCTGATGCGCCTGGGCCGCCGCGCCACCCGCTGGTTCCTGCGCAGCCGGCGCAACGAGCAGGACGCTGGCCGTGACGTCGCCCACTTCGGGCCGAAGATCGCCCAGCTTGGGCTCAAGCTCGACGAACTGCTCGAAGGCCCGACCCGCGAGCGCTGGATGGTCCGTTACCAGGGCTTCGTAGAAGCCGGTGTGCCGGAACTGCTGGCGCGCATGGTGGCCGGTACCACGCACCTGTACACCCTGCTGCCGATCATCGAGGCGTCGGACGTGACCGGGCATGATCCTGCGCAGGTGGCCAAGGCGTTCTTCGCCGTGGGCAGCTCGCTGGACCTGACCTGGTACCTGCAGGAAATCAGCAACCTGCCGGTGGAAAACAACTGGCAGGCGCTGGCCCGCGAAGCATTCCGCGACGACATCGACCTGCAGCAGCGGGCGATCACCATCTCGGTCTTGCAGATGGCCGATGCGCCGGAAGATATGGACGCCCGCGTGGCCCTGTGGTGCGAGCAGCACCGGGTGATGGTGGAGCGCTGGCGCGCCATGCTCGACGACCTGCGCAACGCCACCGGTACCGACTATGCGATGTACGCGGTGGCCAACCGCGAGCTGGTCGACCTGGCGATGAGCGGGCAGGCGGCGGTGATTCCGTCCTGAGCCTGGCGTTGAGGTAGTTGAGGTAAAAGAAAGCCCCGGCAGTAATGCCGGGGCTTTTCTTTGCGCTTTGTGTTGTCAGTGCTGGCCTCTTCGCGGGTAAACCCGCTCCCACAGGGGCCTCGCCAGCTTTGAATCCTGTGCTGTGCCTGTGGGAGCGGGTTTACCCGCGAAGCAGACGACGCTGGTCTTACTTGAACCGCCGCTCCACGCCTTTCTCCACCAGGATCTTCGCCGAAATCTCTTCCACCGAAAAATGCGTGGAGTTGATGTTGGGAATGTTCTCCCGGCGGAACAGGCTTTCCACCTCGCGCACCTCGAACTCGCACTGGGCGAAGCTCGAATAGCGGCTGTTGGGCTTGCGTTCGTGGCGGATTGCGGTCAGGCGGTCGGGGTCGATGGTCAGGCCGAACAGCTTGTTGTGGTGCTTTTTCAGCACCGCCGGCAGCTGCAGGCGCTCCATGTCGTCCTCGGTCAACGGGTAGTTGGCGGCGCGAATACCGAACTGCATGGCCATGTACAGGCAGGTCGGGGTCTTGCCGCAGCGCGACACGCCGACCAGGATCAGGTCGGCCTTGTCGTAGTAATGGGTGCGCGCGCCGTCGTCGTTGTCGAGGGCGAAGTTGACCGCCTCGATACGCTCCATGTAGTTGGAATTGCCGCCGATCGAGTGGGATTTGCCCACGGAATACGACGAGTGGGCGGTCAATTCCTGCTCGAGCGGGGATAAAAACGTCGAAAAGATGTCGATCATGAAGCCATTGGACGTGGCCATGACTTCACGGATGTCCTGGTTGACGATGGTGTCGAAGATGATCGGGCGAACCCCGTCGCGCTCGGCCGCCGCGTTGATTTGCTGGACCATGGCCCGGGCCTTGTCCAGCGTATCGATGTAGGGGCGGGTGAATTTATTGAACGGAATGCTCTCGAATTGTGCGAGCAGGCTCTGCCCCAACGTTTCTGCAGTGATGCCGGTACCGTCGGAGATGAAAAACGCGGTTCGTTTCATTTGCACCTGGGGGCCTTAAGCTGCCGAAGATTTCTGGATATGATAGGTTCGGTTTGCCGAACGCGGTTGCTCGGCATTCTCACTTATTTTCCAGGTCCAGGCCACAAGCGTCCCGGCCCAGTCGCAGAGCAGACAGGCGGGCGCCCTTGAGCTTTTCCAATACAGTTAGTGGAGAGATCACCTTGGTAGAGTACGTAGTTTCCCTCGATAAGCTCGGCGTCCATGATGTGGAGCATGTGGGGGGCAAGAACGCATCCCTGGGCGAGATGATCAGCAATCTTGCCGGTGCCGGCGTTTCGGTGCCGGGCGGCTTTGCCACTACGGCTCAGGCGTACCGCGACTTTCTCGAACAGAGTGGCCTGAACGACCGTATCCACGCCGCGCTCGACGCGCTGGACGTCGACGACATCAATGCCCTGACCAAGACCGGCGCACAGATCCGCCAGTGGGTCATGGAAGCCGAATTCCCGGCACGCCTGGATTCGGAAATCCGTACGGCCTTCGCCGCAATGGCCGCCGGCAACGACAACATGGCGGTCGCCGTGCGTTCCTCGGCCACCGCCGAAGACCTGCCGGACGCCTCGTTCGCCGGCCAGCAGGAAACCTTCCTCAACATCCGTGGCGTCGACAACGTGATCCGCGCGGCCAAGGAAGTCTTCGCTTCGCTGTTCAACGACCGTGCCATCGCCTACCGCGTGCACCAGGGCTTCGACCACAAGCTGGTTGCCCTGTCCGCCGGCGTGCAGCGCATGGTCCGCTCCGAAACCGGCACCGCCGGCGTGATGTTCACCCTCGACACCGAGTCGGGCTTCCGTGACGTGGTGTTCATCACCGGCGCCTACGGCCTGGGTGAAACCGTCGTCCAGGGTGCGGTCAACCCGGACGAATTCTACGTACACAAAAACACCTTGCAGGCCGGTCGCCCGGCGATCCTGCGCCGCAACCTGGGCAGCAAGGCGATCAAGATGGTCTACGGCGACGAAGCCAAGGCCGGCCGTTCGGTCAAGACCGTCGAAGTCGACCGCGCCGAACGCGCACGCTTCTGCCTGAGCGACGCCGAAGTGGCCGAGCTGGCCAAGCAGGCGATGATCATCGAGCAGCACTACCAGCGCCCGATGGACATCGAGTGGGCCAAGGACGGTGACGACGGCAAGCTGTACATCGTTCAGGCCCGCCCTGAGACGGTGAAGAGCCGTGCCAGCGCCAACGTCATGGAGCGCTACCTGCTCAAGGAAAAAGGCACCGTGCTGGTCGAAGGCCGTGCCATCGGCCAGCGCATCGGCGCCGGCAAGGTACGCGTGATCAAGGATGTGTCGGAAATGGACAAGGTCCAGCCCGGCGACGTGCTGGTCTCGGACATGACCGACCCGGATTGGGAGCCGGTGATGAAGCGCGCCAGCGCCATCGTCACCAACCGCGGCGGGCGTACCTGCCACGCGGCGATCATCGCCCGTGAACTGGGTATCCCGGCTGTGGTCGGTTGCGGCAACGCCACCCAGGTGCTCAAGGACGGCCAGGGCGTGACTGTGTCCTGCGCCGAAGGCGACACCGGCTTCATCTTCGAAGGCGAGCTGGGCTTCGACGTCAAGCAGAACTCGGTGGACGCCATGCCGGAGCTGCCGTTCAAGATCATGATGAACGTCGGCAACCCGGACCGCGCGTTCGACTTCGCCCAGCTGCCCAACGAAGGTGTGGGTCTGGCGCGTCTGGAGTTCATCATCAACCGCATGATCGGCGTGCACCCCAAGGCGCTGCTGAACTACGCGGGCCTGCCGCCGGAGCTCAAAGAGAGCGTCGACAAGCGCATCGCCGGCTACAGCGACCCGGTCGGCTTCTATGTCGAGAAGCTGGTCGAGGGCATCAGCACCCTGGCTGCGGCCTTCTACCCGAAAAAGGTCATCGTGCGCCTTTCGGACTTCAAGTCCAACGAATACGCCAACCTGATCGGCGGCAAGCTGTACGAGCCGGAAGAAGAAAACCCGATGCTGGGCTTCCGCGGCGCCTCGCGCTACATCAGCGAGTCCTTCCGTGACTGCTTCGAGCTCGAATGCCGCGCGCTCAAGCGCGTGCGCAACGAGATGGGCCTGACCAACGTCGAGATCATGGTGCCGTTCGTGCGCACCCTGGGCGAAGCCAGCCAGGTCGTCGACCTGCTCGCCGAGAACGGCCTGGCCCGTGGCGATAACGGCCTGCGCGTGATCATGATGTGCGAGCTGCCGTCCAACGCCATCCTGGCCGAGGAGTTCCTCGAGTACTTCGACGGCTTCTCCATCGGTTCCAACGACCTGACCCAGCTCACCCTGGGCCTGGACCGCGACTCGGGGATCATCGCCCACCTGTTCGACGAGCGTAACCCTGCGGTCAAGAAGCTGCTGGCCAACGCCATCGCCGCGTGCAACAAGGCCGGCAAGTACATCGGCATCTGCGGCCAGGGCCCATCGGACCACCCGGACCTGGCCAAGTGGCTGATGGAGCAGGGCATCGAGAGCGTGTCGCTGAACCCGGACTCGGTGCTCGAGACCTGGTTCTTCCTGGCCGAAGGCCAGGGCGCAGCCTGATGTACTGATCAGGGGCGTGTGCCGCGCCCCTGCATCGATTCGTGGGAGCGGGCTTGCCCCGCGATGGCGTCAGCGCCGACACTGGTGTCGCCTGGCCTGACGCCATCGCGGGGCAAGCCCGCTCCCACGTTTTCATCTACTAACAGTTTGTGAAGCCATGCAAAGCAGCAGCACCCAATTTCCCGTCGCGTTGCTCAGTGCCGAGCGCCGCGGCGACCTCAGCGAAGACGTCTACCGGATCAAGGCCGGCAACAGCCCCGATTCGAGCGTCGAGCTGGCCGTCACTCGCCTTGGCCTGGCCGACCAGGGGCGTGCCCAAGGCGTGCCGGTCATTCTCCTGCACGGCAGTTTTTCCAATCGGCGCTTCTGGTACTCGCCCAAGGGCATCGGCCTGGGTGCCTACCTCGCCCGCGCCGGTTTCGATGTATGGATCCCGGAGATGCGCGGCCATGGCCTGTCGCCACGCAACCGCGCCTGGCAGCACAACCGTGTGGCCGACTATGCGCGCTATGACCTGCCGGTGATTGGCGCATTTGTCCAGGAGCAGGCCGGGCAGTCGCCGCACTGGCTGGGCCATTCCCTGGGCGGCACCACCCTGGCCGCTGCGCTGGGCGGTGGCTACCTGGCCAGCGCGCAGGTCGCCAGCGCGGCCTTCTTCGGCGCCCAGGTCAGCCGCGTGTACTGGCCGCTCAAGGTGCCGCCGGTGGCGTGGGGCGCGAAACTGCTGCTCAAGCGTTTTGACCAGATCAGCGGTTCGCGGCTCAAGCGCGGCCCGGAAGACGAGCCGATTGGCCTGGCGCTTGAAAGCCTGCGCTGGAATGGCCTGTTCGGCAGGTTCGGCGACAAGGACCGCGACTGGTGGGCGGGGCTGGCCGAGGTCGATGTGCCGGTGTTGGCCGTGGCCGGGGCAGGGGATTTCCAGGACCCGGTGTGGGCTTGCCGCAAGCTGTTCGAGCAGTTGGGCGGTGACAGCAAGCAGTTCCTGCGTTTGGGGAAGGAGCAAGGCTTCGATGCCTTCGGGCACGTCGACATGCTGGTCAGCAAGGCGGCGCAGGCCCAGGTGTGGCCGTTGGTGGAGCGCTGGTTGCGTGACCCCTTGCTGCCGGTGCATGAATCGACGGTGGTGGCGGAGCCTGTGCCTGTCAGCTGATGCCAGGGTTGGCCCCTTCGCGGGTAAACCCGCTCCCACAGGATTTCACACCTCTCCTGTGGGAGCGGGTTTACCCGCGAAAAGGCCGGACCAGGCAAAAATAAATTGACTGCTCGGTCCCGGATGACTGCCATGCCTTGCAAGGTGTAGCCTTGGTCCCACCTTCGCTTTCGTTGTGACTGACAGGAGTTTCCCATGCAGCATTACGTAACGCCCGACCTGTGCGACGCCTACCCAGACCTCGTCCAGGTGCTCGAACCCATGTTCAGCAACTTCGGTGGCCGCGACTCGTTCGGCGGCCAGATCGTCACCATCAAATGCTTCGAAGACAACTCGCTGGTCAAGGAGCAGGTCGAACTCGACGGCAAAGGCAAGGTGCTGGTGGTCGATGGCGGTGGTTCGCTGCGCCGTGCGCTGCTGGGCGACATGCTCGCCGAAAAGGCGGCGAAGAGCGGCTGGGAAGGCCTGGTGATCTACGGCTGCGTGCGCGACGTCGACGTGCTGGTGCAGACCGATGTGGGTGTGCAGGCCCTGGCCAGCCACCCGATGAAGACCGACAAGCGCGGTATTGGCGACCTCAACGTCGCGGTGACCTTTGCCGGGGTGACCTTCCGCCCGGGCGAATATGTGTACGCCGACAACAATGGCGTGATCGTCTCGCCAAGCCCGCTGAAGATGCCCGAGTGACGCGCGGCGCGCGCTGATGGAGCTTTGATGTTCGAGGAAGACAACGCGCAGTGGGGGCTGGTGCATGCCCTGGTGCTCGATGGCAAAGGCGGCGCGCGTTCGATTGCCCGTACCGAGCTGGACGATCTGCAGCTGCAGCCGCTGGAGAGCCTGTGGCTGCACTGGGACCGTAGCCATCCGCAGACCCGCACCTGGTTGCTGCACGACAGTGGCCTGAGCGAGTTCGCCTGCGACCTGCTGCTGGAAGAGAACACCCGACCGCGCCTGCTGCAGCTGGCCAACGAGCAGATGCTGCTGTTCCTGCGTGGGGTCAACCTCAACCCGGGTGCAGAGCCCGAGGACATGGTTTCGGTGCGCATTTTTGCTGAGGCGCAGCGGGTCATCTCGCTGCGCCTGCGGCCGCTGCGCGCCAGCGACGAGGTGCTGCAACAACTGGACGAGGGCAGGGGGCCGAAGTCGGCGTCCGAGCTGTTGCTGCTGATGGGCGAGTTGCTCACCGAGAAGGTCCAGGCGCTGGTCAGCGACCTGTCCGAGGCGGTCGATCTCGAAGAAGAGAAGGTGGAGGCCGACGAACGGTATGCGCCTGAGCAAGGCAGCCTGCAGCAGATTCGTCGACGTGCCGCCGGCCTGCGCCGATTCCTTGCCCCGCAGCGGGATATCTACGCCCAGTTGTCGCGCAACAAGTGCAGCTGGTTCGCCGATCCCGACAGCGACTACTGGAACGAGCTCAACAACAGCCTGATCCGTTATCTAGAAGAGCTGGAACTGGCCCGCGAGCGCGCAGCCCTGGTGCTGGAAAGCGAGGATCGGCGTCGCAGCGAGCGGATGAACCGGACCATGTACCGCTTCGGCATCATTACCTGCATCTTCCTGCCCATGAGCTTCATCACCGGCTTGCTGGGCATCAATGTCGGCGGCATTCCGGGCTCGAACAGCCCTTATGGTTTCCTGTTCGCCAGCTTGATCGTGCTCGGCCTGGCGGTGGGGCAGTGGCTGTTGTTCCGCAAGCTGCGGTGGGTCTAGATGGCGTGCGGCCTGTTCTGTTCTCATCCTGAAACATTCGTCCCACATCCCTGTGTGACCCATCGCTCGCAGCTCTCGTCTTTGACTGACACTGCGCGAGGTGCCCATGCACGATCCGTTTGAAGAATCCCTGCGTGACCTGCTCAAGGCGTCACCCTCCGGCCAGGAGCGCGACGACGCCGCCTGCCTGGGTCGCGTGCTCAAGACCGCCAACCGCCAGGTCGGCGCGGGCGATCTGTTCAGCCTGCTGGGCCGTTGGAGCCAGGCACTGATGATCGCTGTCAACAATGGCTCGGCGCATGTCGCGCCAGTGCGTCGCAATGCCACCCGCAACCCTGCCTCCGGCAGAAACGTAGATAAGGCCGATTGAATATGGAACTCGATCTCTGGACCCAGAGTCTGGTCACTGCCATGACTGCCCTTTGGACCAAGGTGGCGAACTTCATCCCCAACCTGTTCGGGGCGCTGGTGGTGGTGCTGCTTGGTTTCGTCGTGGCGAAGCTGCTCGACACCCTGCTGTCCAAGCTGCTGGCAAAATTTGGCCTGGATCGCCTGATGAGCGGTACCGGGCTGACCAAGATCCTTGCTCGGGCGGGGATTCAGGTGCCGATTTCGACGCTGGTCGGCAAGATCGTCTACTGGTTCGTGCTGTTGATCTTCCTGGTCTCTGCCGCGGAATCCCTGGGCCTTGAGCGGGTCTCGGCTACGCTGGACATGCTCGCCCTGTACCTGCCGAAGGTATTCGGTGCGGCGCTGGTGCTGCTGGCCGGTGTGCTGCTGGCACAGCTGGTCAACGGTCTGGTGCGCGGCGCTGCCGAAGGCATCGGCCTGGAGTACGCCGCCGGTGTCGGGCGGATTGCCCAGGGCCTGGTGATCATCATCAGCATCTCGGTCGCGATCAGCCAGTTGGAGGTCAAGACCGACCTGCTGAACCATGTGATCGTCATCGGATTGATTACCGTTGGTCTGGCAATTGCATTGGCAATGGGCCTCGGCAGCCGTGAAATCGCCGGGCAGATTCTTGCCGGAATCTACGTGCGCGAACTCTATCAGGTCGGCCAGCAGGTGCGGATTGGCGAGGTCGAAGGGCATATCGAAGAGATTGGCACGGTCAAGACGACGCTGCTCACCGATGATGGCGAACTGGTGTCGCTGTCCAATCGCGAGCTGCTCGAGCAGCGCGTAAATAGCCGCTAACCGCACAAAAGCTGTTAATGTATGCCGCCGCGAAAATCGGCCCTAGGGGCTGAGCGGCGACATTGACCCGACTGTCGGCCAGATCCGCATTGAATAAAGTTCATTTGCCGCCCATGCGCTATGACCCCCGGGAGCTCACCGACGAGGAGTTGGTGGCGCGTTCGCATGAGGAGCTGTTTCACGTTACCCGCGCCTATGAGGAGCTCATGAGGCGCTATCAGCGCACGCTGTTCAATGTGTGTGCGCGGTATCTGGGGAACGACCGGGATGCTGACGATGTCTGTCAGGAGGTGATGCTCAAAGTGCTGTACGGGCTGAAGAACTTCGAGGGTAAATCCAAGTTCAAGACCTGGCTCTACAGCATCACCTACAACGAATGCATTACCCAGTACCGCAAGGAGCGTCGCAAGCGCAGGTTGATGGATGCCCTGAGTCTGGACCCTGTCGAAGAGGCGTCCGAGGACAAGGCTCCGAAACCGGAAGAGAAAGGCGGGCTGGATAAATGGCTGGTGCATGTGAACCCGATCGACCGGGAAATCCTGGTGCTGCGATTTGTCGCGGAGCTGGAATTCCAGGAGATCGCCGACATCATGCACATGGGCCTGAGCGCCACGAAAATGCGCTACAAGCGCGCGCTCGACAAGCTTAGAGAGAAATTTGCTGGGCTCACTGAAACTTAGTGGCGATCAAATATCTCTAACCACCCGGCGAGTTCTGCTAGACTTGCCGTCGAGTTGTCCCCCGGATGTTGGTGGGACTGCTTAACTATCACCAGATGGGGATTTAACGGATGAAATTGAAAAACACCTTGGGCTTGGCCATTGGTTCGCTTGTAGCCGCCACTTCGTTTGGCGCTCTGGCACAAGGTCAAGGCGCCGTTGAGGTTGAAGGCTTCTACAAGAAAGAATTCTTCGACAGCCAGCGCGACTTCAAGAACGACGGCAACCTGTTCGGCGGTTCGGTCGGTTACTTCCTGACCGACGACGTTGAACTGCGTCTGGGCTACGACGAAGTACACAACGCCCGTGGCGAAGACGGCAAGAACATCAAGGGCTCGAACACCGCCCTGGACGCTCTGTACCACTTCAACAACCCGTACGACGCCATCCGTCCATACGTTTCGGCCGGTTTCTCCCACCAGTCGCTCGGCCAGACCGGCCGTGGTGGTCGTAACCAGTCCACCTTCGCCAACGTTGGCGCTGGCGCCAAGTGGTACATCACTGACATGTTCTACGCCCGTGCCGGCGTTGAAGCTCAGTACAACATCGACCAGGGCGACACCGAGTGGGCCCCGAGCGTTGGTATCGGCCTGAACTTCGGCGGTAGCCCGAAGCACGCCGAAGCCGCTCCAGCTCCAGTTGCTGAAGTCTGCTCCGACAGCGACAACGACGGCGTTTGCGACAACGTCGACAAGTGCCCTGACACCCCAGCCAACGTTACCGTTGACGCTGATGGCTGCCCGGCTGTTGCCGAAGTCGTTCGCGTTGAGCTGGACGTCAAGTTCGACTTCGACAAGTCGGTCGTCAAGCCAAACAGCTACGGCGACATCAAGAACCTGGCTGACTTCATGAAGCAGTACCCACAGACCACCACCACCGTGGAAGGTCACACTGACTCCGTCGGCCCAGACGCTTACAACCAGAAGCTGTCCGAGCGTCGTGCTGGCGCTGTCAAGCAGGTCCTGACCCAGCAGTACGGCATCGAATCCAGCCGTGTTGACTCGGTTGGCTACGGTGAGACCCGTCCGGTTGCCGACAACGCCACCGAAGCTGGCCGCGCCGTTAACCGTCGCGTAGAAGCTCAGGTAGAAGCCCAGGCCAAGTAATTGGTTTGAAGCTTCACGAAAAACCCGGCCTCGGCCGGGTTTTTCTTTGCCTGGGATTTTTGGGGCGTGTCAGCCCGCCAAAGCACGAAAGCGCTCGATACCCGCCTGTACCGCCCCCACCACCTCACCGATCACCAGAATTGCCGGGCTGCGCAAGCCAAAGGCCAATGCGTCCTCTTCCAGCGCCGCCAGGTGGCTGCGGCACTCGCGCTGCTGCGCCAATGACGCATTCTCGATCATCGCCACTGGCGTGCCGGGCGCCATCCCGCCTTCCAGCAAACCGCGGCGAATCTGCTCCAGCCGCGCTACGCCCATGTACAGCACCAAGGTCGTGCCGCCCTGGGCCAGCGCTTGCCAGTTCAATTCGCTGTCGTCCTGGGTGTGCGCGGTCAACAGCGTCACGCCACGGCTGACGCCGCGCAGCGTCAGCGGAATGTCGCACTGGGTGGCCCCGGCCAGCCCGGCGGTGATGCCGTTGACCACCTCCACCTCGATGCCGTGGCCGCGCAGCCACAGCGCCTCTTCGCCGGCGCGGCCGAAGATGCATGGGTCGCCGCCCTTGAGCCGCACCACGCAGCGCCCCTGGCGGGCGTGGCGCAGCATCAGGCGCTGGATGAAGGCCTGGGGCGTGGAGCGGCAACCGCCGCGCTTGCCCACGGCAATGACCCGTGCCTGCGGGCAGTGCGCCAATATGGCTGGGTTGACCAGATCGTCGATCATCACCACCTGGGCCTGGCCCAGCGCGCGCACAGCCTTGAGGGTGAGCAGTTCGGGGTCGCCAGGGCCGGCGCCAACCAACCAGACTTTCGCATTCATCGGGTGTTCCTCATCGACAGGTGCCATTCAACCCTTGAGCAGGGCGAACAGCAGGATCAGGTTGAACAGCAAGGACAGCAGCGCCAGGCTGCGCCAGACCTTCAGTGGCTCACGCTCCAACAGCGGGCGCGGGCGGTCGGGCAGCACCTGGCGGTCGCCACGTTCGAGCAGCAGCAACCACTGCTCGGCGGTCTCGAAGCGTTGCGCAGGGTCGGCGGCCAGCCCCTGCTCCAGGTTGCGTTGCAACCAATCGGGCAGGTCGGGGCGGTAGCGGCCGGGGTTGGTTGGCAGGGTGAAGCGCGGGCGCTGGAACGCCTCGATTTCGCCGTAGGGGTAGTGGCCCGTCAGCAGGTAATAGAGCGTCACGCCCACGGCGTAGAGGTCTTGGCGCGGGCTTGGCGGTTGGCCTTCGAACGCCTCCGGGGCAATGTAGGACGGGGTGCCGGGCAGGCTGTGCGGCTGGTCTTCGCATAGGCCCGGGCAGTACGCCAGGCCAAAGTCCAGCAGGCGCAGCTGACCGTCACTGCCCAGGTGCAGGTTCTCAGGCTTGATATCGCGGTGCAGCAGGTTGCGCCGGTGCAGCACACCGACGGCCTGCAGCAACTGGCGCGCCATCTCCAGCCACTGGGGCAGGGGCAGCGGGCCGTGTTGTGCGAGCACCGCGGCCAGTGTCGTGCCTGGGTATTCACGCATCAGGTAATACAGATGCTGGCGCTGGCCCGCCGGGTGCACTTCGGGGAAGTGGCGGCCGGCTACCCGGCGCAGGAACCATTCCTCCAGCAGCAGGGCCTGGGCGGCCCCCGCTTCATGATCACGGGCTTGCGGCAGGGTCTTGAGCAGCCAGGCCTGGCCGAGTGCGTCGTGGACCCGGTACAGCAATGATTGCCGACTCTGTGCCAGCAGCCCCTCGACCCGCCAGCCATCGATCATCTGCCCGTCACGCAATGGGCCGGGCAAGGGCCACTGCTGCAATTGCGCCAGGGTGTCGCCGAGGTTGGCGGCGCCCAGTGCGTCGACACTGACCAGCAGGGCGCTGGCATTGTCCTGGCTGCCGCTGTGGTGGGCGGTGGCCACCAGGGTGTCGACGGCGTCCTGCAGGTCGGGGTGTTCGCGCAGGATGGCCAGGATCCGCTGGTCGCCCAGGCTGGCCCAGACACCATCGCTGAGCAGCAGGAAGCGTTCACCGTGGTGCAACTCGCCGTCCAGGTAGTCGACCAGCAGGTGCTGGTCCAGCCCCAATGCGCGCTTGAGCACGTGCTGCATGCCGGGCTGGTCCCAGACATGGTCCTCGCTCAGGCAGTGTAACTGGCCGTCATACCAGCGGTACACGCGGCAGTCGCCGACGTGGGCGAGGGTGAAGCGTCGCCCGCGCAGGACCAGGGCGCTGAGGGTGGTCAGCAGCGGCTGGCCGTTGCCCTGGGCGCGCAGCCAGCGGTTCTGTGCCAGCAACAGCCGGTCCAGGGCCTGGGCTACGCCCCAGGTGGCGGGCGTGGCGTAGTAGTCCAGGGCCAGGGCCTGCAGGCTGGCGCGTGCCGCCAGGCCGCCATCGGCGCACTGGCTGACGCCGTCGGCGAGGGCGAACAGATAGCCTTTGCTGGCGGCCAGTTCCGGCGCCGGCGTGACCAGGCGCAGAGCGTCCTGGTTCTCGGCGCGGGGCCCGGTGGCAGAGGCCTGGGCGAAGCTCAGTTGCAGGCTCATGGCGGCAACTCAGACCCGTGCCGCAGTGACGGCCGCCGAGCCCCAGGTGGTGCGCCAGCGCTGCTTGACGCCGTGCAGGCCGAACCAGGCGAGCAGGCCCAGGCTGGCGAACAGCCACAGGCCCATCTGGTAGTCGCCGGTGTGTTGCTTGACGGTGCCCAGGCCAGCGGCCAGCAGGAAACCACCGATACCGCCGGCCATGCCGATCAGCCCGGTCATCACCCCGATCTCCTGGCGAAAGCGCTGCGGCACCAGCTGGAACACCGCGCCATTGCCGGCGCCCAGCCCGAGCATGGCGCTGACGAACAGGGCTAGTGCCGCTGCGGCACTGGGCAGGTTGAAGCCGACTGCGGCAATGCACACCGCCGCCACGCTGTACATGCCCAGCAGGGTGCGGATGCCGCCGAAGCGGTCGGCCAGTGCGCCGCCCAGCGGGCGCATCAGGCTGCCGGCGAACACGCAGGCCGCGGTGTAGTAGCCGGCGGTCACCGGGCTCAGGCCGTACTGGTCGTTGAAGTAGCCGGGCAGGGTGCTGGCCAGGCCGATGAAGCCGCCGAATGTAACGCTGTAGAAGAACATGAACCACCAGCTGTCGCGGTCACCCAGCGCTTTGAGGTAATCGGCCATGGCCTTGGGTTTTGGCCGTTCGGGTGCGTTGCGGGCCAGCAGGGCGAACAGCGCCAGGGTCAGCAACAGCGGCAGCAGGGCGAAGCCGAACACGTTGTTCCAGCCGTAGGCCGCTGCCAGCACCGGCGCCAGCAGCGCGGCGAACACGGTGCCGGAGTTGCCGGCACCGGCGATGCCCATGGCCTTGCCCTGATGCTGGGGTGGGTACCACTGCGATGCCAGGGGCAGCGAAACGGCGAACGAGGCGCCGGCAACGCCGAGGAACACGCCCAGCAGCAGCACCTGCTCGAAGCTGTGCACGCCCAGGTGCCAGGCGCAGGCCAGGGCGACGATCACCACCACCTGGCCGATCAGGCCGGCGGTCTTGGGCGACAGGCGATCGACCAGCAGGCCCATGGCGAAGCGCAGCAGCGCTCCGGCAAGGATTGGCGTGGCGACCATCAGGCCACGTTGCTGGGCGCTCAGTTGCAGGTCGGTGGCGATCTGCACCGCCATGGGGCCGAGCAGGTACCAGACCATGAAGCTCAGGTCGAAATACAGGAAGGCAGCGAACAGGGTGGGCACATGCCCGGATTTCCAGAAGCTCGTATTCATCGAACACCTCGTTCGGCGTGCAACACAGGGGCGGAAACGAAAAAGACGCCGCTGCCCGGTCCACTGGCGTGGAGGGGGAGCGACGTCTTTGTCGGGGTATGGGGGCAACCGCCGTTGGCTACCTGAGTCGTTTACTGAGCAAGAGGCGGGCCAATGTTGCCTGCCGGCTTTTGTGGGGGGCGTGGGAGCGGCGGTGCGCCGATGCGACTTGCCCCGCGATGGCGCCAGCCCTGGAAACACGGGATGGCGCATCGCACGCCATCGCGGGGCAAGCCCGCTCCCACGCCTGTTAGCTCCCACGCCTGTCAGGGCAAGCCCGCTGCCACGCCTGTCAGCTCATACGCCTGTCAGGGCAAGCCTGCTCTCAGGCCCTTCATGGCTGGCCCTCAGCCCAGCATCTCAGACATCGCGATGATCTGTTCGGCCACCTGGATCAGCTTCTGCTGCCGGCTCATGGCCTGGCGCCGCATCAGGGTGTAGGCCTGCTCTTCGTTGCAGTCTTTCATCTTCATCAGCAAGCCCTTGGCCTGCTCGATGCGCTTGCGCTCGGCCAACTGCAGGTCGCGGGCCAGCAACTGGGCCTTGAGCGCCTGGTCGCTTTCGAAGCGGGCCATGGCCACGTCGAGGATCGGCTGCAGGCGCGCGGCATGGATGCCTTCGACGATGTAGGCGCTGACCCCGGCCTGGATCGCCTGGCGCATCACCCCGGGGTCGTGTTCGTCAGTGAACAGCACGATGGGGCGGGGCCGATCGCGGCTGACCAGCACCACTTGCTCCATCACATCGCGGCCCGGTGACTCGGTATCGATCAGCACCACGTCGGGGTGCACCGTTTCGACGCAGGCCGGCAGGTCGATGGTCAGGCCAGGGGCTTCGATCACCTCGAAACCGGCCTCGACCAAGGCAGCCTTGAGGCGGCCGACTTTCTTTTCGGTATCGTCGATCAGCAGGATGCGCAGCATGGTCGGCTCCTCACAGGCCGACGCGGGCGTCGCGCGCCGCGTCCAGAGCGTGCAGGTTGAAGCTGCGCGCGTAGCCGTACGGGTCGCTGCCGTCCCAGCGGCCACCGTCGATCAGCTGGCTGCTGCGCATCGGCAGGTCGGCGCAGGGTACGCCCAGTGCGTCGGCGGCCTCGCGGTACAGCGCCAGTTGCTGGACCTGACGCGCCACGGCGAGGTAGTCCGGGTCGTCGCGCAGGATGCCCCAGCGGCGGAACTGGGTCATGAACCACATGCCGTCGGACAGGTAGGGCAGGTTCGCCCGCCCCTGGTCGAACAGGCGCAGGGCATGGCGGTCTTGCCAGCGGTTGCCCAGGCCGTCCTGGTAGTCGCCCAGCAGGCGTGGCTCGATGCTGCTGGCCGGGGTATCCAGGTAGGCGCTGCCACTGAGCAACTGGGCGGCGCCACGACGGTTTTCGGTGCTGCTTTCGATGAAGCGGCTGGCGGCAAGGATCGCCTTGATCAGGGCGCGTGCGCTGTTGGGGTATTGCTCGGCGAAACTGCGCGCGCAGGCCAGGACCTTTTCCGGGTGGTCCGGCCAGATCGACTGGCTGGTGGCGAGGGTGAAACCCTGGCCCTGGGCGATGGCCTCGGCCGACCAGGGCTCGCCGACACAAAAGCCATCGATGCGCCCGGCCTGCAGGTGGGCGACCATCTGTGCCGGCGGCACAACCACGCTGTCGACGTCGTGCAAGGGGTGGATGCCCTGGCTGGCCAGCCAGTAATACAGCCACATGGCGTGGGTGCCGGTGGGGAAGGTCTGGGCGAAGGTCAGGCGCGCACCGCCCTGGTGCGCCAGCCGCGCCAGTGCCTCGGGGTTGGTCACGCCCTTGCGCTGCAAGGCGGCGGACAGGTTGATGGCCTGGGCGTTCTGGTTCAGGCCCATGAGCACCGCCATGTCACTGGCCGGCCCGCCGCCCACGCCCAGTTGCACGGCGTAGACCAGGCCGTACAGGCAGTGCGCGGCGTCCAGTTCGCCGCTGACCAGCCTGTCGCGCAGCCCGGCCCAGGAGGCCTGGCGCTGCAGGTTGAGGGTAAGGCCCTGTTGCTGGGCGAAGCCCTGGGTGGCAGCGACCACCACCGAGGCGCAGTCACTCAGGGCCATGAAACCGATGTTCAGGCTGGGCTTTTCCGGTGCGTCGCTGCCGTTGACCCAGGCCAGTGGCGATGTCGGGGGAGCTGTATTCACGTGGATCCTCGGGCGTTCTGCGGGGGCTGCATGGGGTTGTTGAAGCAACCCATGTGCCATGGCCCTGTCGCCCCGGCGATGCGCTGGCTATAATCGCACCCCTCACACACCGCGAGTCCGCCCGCCCATGTATACCCTGGCCCGCCAGCTGCTGTTCAAGCTCTCCCCGGAAACCTCCCACGACCTGTCGCTGGACCTGATCGGTGCCGGTGGCCGCCTTGGCCTCAACGGCCTGCTGTGCAAGCAGCCGGCGGCATTGCCGGTGAGCGTCATGGGCTTGAACTTCGCCAACCCGGTGGGCCTGGCCGCTGGCCTGGACAAGAATGGCGCGGCCATCGACGGCTTCGCCCAGCTGGGCTTCGGTTTCGTCGAGATCGGCACCATCACCCCGCGCCCGCAGCCGGGCAACCCCAAGCCACGCCTGTTCCGTCTGCCGGAAGCCACCGCGATCATCAACCGCATGGGCTTCAACAACATGGGCGTCGACCACCTGTTGGCGCGGGTGCGGGCCGCACGCTACACCGGCGTGCTGGGCATCAATATCGGCAAGAACTTCGACACCCCGGTCGAGCGGGCCCAGGACGATTACCTGATCTGCCTGGAGAAGGTCTACAACGACGCCAGCTACATCACCGTCAACGTCAGCTCACCAAACACTCCCGGCCTGCGTTCGCTGCAGTTCGGTGATTCGCTCAAGCAGTTGCTCGATGCCCTGGCCGAGCGCCGTGAGCAGTTGGCGGTGAGCAACGGCAAGCGCGTGCCACTGGCGATCAAGATTGCCCCGGACATGAGCGATGAAGAAACCGCTCTGGTGGCTGCTGCGCTGATGGAGTCGGGGATGGACGCGGTGATCGCTACCAACACCACCCTGGGCCGTGAGGGTGTCGAAGGGCTGCCGTTCGGTGGCGAGGCGGGCGGCCTGTCGGGCGCGCCGGTGCTGGAGAAGAGCACCCACACCGTGAAAGTGCTGGCGGGTGAGCTGGGTGGCAGGCTGCCGATCATCGCGGCTGGCGGCATCACCGAAGGCCGTCACGCGGCAGAGAAGATCGCCGCCGGTGCAAGCCTGGTGCAGATCTACTCGGGCTTCATCTACAAGGGCCCGGCGCTGATCCGCGAGGCGGTGGATGCCATCGCGGCCATGCCTCGGCAATAAGCGGCCATAAAAAAGGGGCCCCGCATGGGGCCCCCTGGGCCGTAGCCCGCCGCCCGGATGGGGCGCGCATGGTAACTCGAATTCAGTGTCCTCGATCAGCCAACGGCGTGATTTTCGTTGAGTCTATGGATGCCAGCGGTGCCGGTCATGCCGTCCCAGTTATCGCCGCGACCTTCGCGCCAGCCGTTGATCCAGGCTTGGCGTACGGAAGGTAGAGTAAATGGGCAAAGTTCGCGGGATTTGCCGGTGACCCCATACTGGTAGCCACGTGAAAATGCTCTTTCCAACGGATCACGCTTAAGTCTTCTCATAGGGTGTTGCCCTCACTTGTTGACTGTAATGTCCCGTCGGCCTCTACGAGGCCGGGCAGAATCGTTCTGCCGGTGTGCGCCCGCTGCCGGCGTGGCGGGCTGAAGGTGTCGCCCCGTTGCGAGGCGACCTGAGATCAGTTCTAACGAATGCGAGTCACAGTGTGAATGATCGTTTTGTCATAAGGACGTAACCTTTCCAAGGGTGAAAGGATAAGTAAATAAATGCGACTCAACCTTGTTTGCCGTTGGGCCCGCTATGATCAGGGTTTAGTCAGCTTTGACGTCAATTGGCCAGCGTGGCTGGTCGATGGCTTGTAATAATTGGTAATGCGACGAAGGGTCACATCTGGACCCACAGTGCGCGAATTTTCATACTGCTCGACGATCAAAGCCTCTTTCGCCCCCCGGCCAGAGCAGGTTGCGTCGGGCGGCCAGGCCTGGCGAGACCGCTCGCGGGCCGCCCGGGCGCCTGCTGAAAGGGCGTGCGGGAAAACCTCGGCAGGCCGATGCGTCGGCTGCCATCTACTTAGCCAAAGGCTCTGGATTACCCATGTCGGACCGTATCGAACTTTATCTCACCTGCCCCAAGGGCCTCGAAGGCCTGCTCGTCGAAGAGGCCCGGGAGCTGGGCCTGACCGAGGTGCGCGAGCACACCTCGGCCATCCGCGGCGAGGCCGACATGGAAACCGCCTACCGCCTGTGCCTCTGGTCGCGCCTGGCCAACCGCGTGCTGCTGGTGCTCAAGCGCTTCCCGATGAAGAACGCCGATGACCTTTATGACGGGGTCAACGCAGTGGACTGGGCCGACCACCTGGCCGCCGATGGCACCCTGGCGGTGGAATTCAGCGGCCATGGCTCGGGAATCGACAACACTCACTTCGGCGCGCTGAAGGTCAAGGATGCGATCGTCGACAAGCTGCGTAACCGTGAAGGCCTGCGCCCGTCGGTGGAAAAGATCGACCCGGATGTGCGCGTGCACCTGCGCCTGGACCGTGGCGAGGCGATCCTCTCCCTGGACCTGTCCGGCCACAGCCTGCACCAGCGCGGCTACCGCCTGCAGCAGGGCGCGGCGCCGCTCAAGGAAAACCTGGCGGCGGCGGTATTGATCCGCGCCGGCTGGCCGCGCATCGCCGCCCAGGGCGGCGCCCTGGCCGACCCGATGTGCGGTGTGGGTACCTTCCTGGTCGAGGCGGCCATGATCGCCGCCGACATGGCCCCCAACCTCAAGCGCGAGCGCTGGGGGTTCAGCGCCTGGCTCGGCCATGTGCCGGCGCTGTGGCGCAAGCTGCACGACGAAGCCCAGGCTCGTGCCCAGGCCGGCCTGGCCAAGCCGCCGCTGTGGATTCGTGGCTATGAAGCCGACCCGCGGCTGATCCAGCCAGGGCGCAACAACGTCGAGCGCGCCGGCCTGGGTGACTGGGTGAAGATCTACCAGGGTGAGGTGGCCAGCTTCGAGCCGCGCCCGGACCAGAACCAGAAAGGCCTGGTGATCAGCAACCCGCCCTATGGCGAGCGTCTGGGCGACGAAGCCAGCCTGCTGTACCTCTACCAGAACCTCGGCGAGCGTCTGCGCCAGGCCTGCATGGGCTGGGAAGCGGCGGTGTTCACCGGCGCGCCGGAGCTGGGCAAGCGCATGGGTATCCGCAGCCACAAGCAGTACGCGTTCTGGAACGGCGCATTGCCGTGCAAACTGCTGCTGTTCAAGTTGCAGCCCGACCAGTTCGTCACCGGCGAGCGGCGCCAGGCCCAGGTTGAAGAAGGCCAGGAGCGTCGCCCGGCGCCGCAGGCCAGCGAGCCGGCGCGCCTGTCCGAAGGCGCGCAGATGTTCGCCAACCGCCTGCAGAAGAACTTCAAGCAGCTGGGCAAGTGGGCCCGCCGTGAAAAAGTCGACTGCTACCGCGTCTACGATGCCGACATGCCCGAGTACGCCGTGGCGGTCGACCTGTACCACGACTGGGTACATGTGCAGGAATACGCCGCCCCGCGTTCCATCGACCCGGACAAGGCCCAGGCGCGTCTGCTCGATGCCCTGGCGGCCATTCCTCAGGCGCTGGGTGTCGATCAGCAGCGCGTGGTGCTCAAGCGCCGCGAGCGCCAGAGCGGCACGCGCCAGTACGAGCGTCAGGCCACCGAAGGGCGCTTCCAGGAAGTGAGCGAAGGTGGCGTCAAGCTGCTGGTCAACCTCACCGATTACCTGGACACCGGCCTGTTCCTCGACCACCGCCCGATGCGCATGCGTATCCAGCGCGAGGCCGAGGGCAAGCGCTTCCTCAACCTGTTCTGCTACACCGCCACGGCCACCGTACACGCGGCCAAGGGCGGCGCGCGCAGTACCACCAGCGTCGACCTGTCGAAAACCTACCTGGATTGGGCGCGGCGCAACCTGTCGCTGAACGGCTTCTCCGAGCGCAACCGCCTGGAGCAGGGCGATGTCATGGCCTGGCTGCAGAGCGCGACGGACAGCTACGACCTGATCTTCATCGACCCGCCGACCTTCTCCAACTCCAAGCGCATGGAAGGTGTGTTCGACGTGCAGCGTGACCATGTCGAGCTGCTGGACCTGGCCATGGCGCGCCTGGCGCCGGGCGGCGTGCTGTATTTCTCCAACAACTTCCGCAAGTTCCAGCTCGACGAGCACCTGGCGACGCGTTATGCGGTGGAGGAAATCAGCGCCCAGACCCTGGACCCGGACTTCGCCCGCAACAACCGCATCCACCGCGCCTGGCAACTGCGTCTGCGCTGAGACGACGAGGTACGTTGCGCGACTGCTGGCCAGTGGCTATAAAGCACTTAAGGGTTAATACATTCGCAGGACGCTGATGTTGTCGAGAGTCCTTTATGGCGAATGCGGGTGTCCCTGCGAAGTGGTTTGGCCTGCTCGGTGACGAGCTATCGGCCTGGGGCGTGGCCCTGGCGGCGCTGGTCGCCGGCGGCCTGCTCACGGCCGCATTGGCCATTGCCACCCAGAGCTTCTACAAGCAGCAGTTGCGCCAACGCTTCGAACTGCTGGCCGGCGAGCGCTACAGCCGTATCGCCGAGCGGTTCCAGGAACAGGAGCAGCGCCTGGATGGCCTGCGCCGGTTCTTCGACTTCTCCAACGAAATCACTCCCCGCGAGTTCGACGGCTATGCTCGCCCGCTGCTGCACCGCACCCAGGCCTATTCCTGGGCGCCGCGGGTGGAGGCAGGGCAGCGTGAAGCCTTCGAGCAGCGCGCCAGCGGTTTGCTTGCGCAGCGCTACCAGATCCGTGACCAGGGCGCGCAAGGCGGCTGGCAGGCAGCCCCCGCGCGCGACCACTACTACCCGGTGCTGTACAACCAGGCCTCCAGCCAGCAAGGGCAGCCCTATGGCCTGGACCTGCTCGGCCAGCCGAAACGCGCGGCGACCCTGGACAGGGCCATTACCCCCGGCAGCATGGCGGTGTCCGAGCCGCTGGACATGCTCAGCGTCGATCCGGCCTACAGTCGTGGCCTGCTGATGGTGGCGCCGGTGTTCGCCGAATCTGTGCCGGCCGGTGGCCCGCCCAGCGGCTATGTCATGGCGCTGCTCAGCCTGCGTCAGTTGATCGTCGAGAGCTTGCCGACTGTAGCGGACGACAACCTGGTGGTGCGGATCCTCGATCTCTCCACCGAGGGTGGCCACGAGGTGCTGTTCGATTCTGGCAACCAGATGGCGCGCATGGCCCTGGCCAGCAGCCACCTGCTGCACCTGGCCGATCACCACTACCAGCTCGACATCCGCCCCAGCGTGGGTTTCATGGCCGCCAACCGGTCGGCGGCGGTGCAGGTGGTCGGCCTGCTCGGCGGTTTGCTCAGCCTGTTGCTGGCGACCTTGCTGTACAGCCTGTTCAGCCAGCGCCAGCGTGCCCTTGATCTGGTGGCCCGGCGCACCACCGAGCTGCGCATCAGCGAGCAGTCGTTGCGTGAAACCCACAACCAGTTGCGCAGTGTGCTCGACGCCGCGACTCAGGTGGCGATCATCGCCACCAGCCTCAAGGGCGTGATCGGTACTTTCAATGCCGGTGCCGAACGCCTGCTTGGCTATTCGGCCGAGGAAGCGCTGGGCGTGCTCACCCTCGAGGACCTGGTGCAACCCGAAGAGCTGCATCGTCGTGCCCATGCCCTGAGCCTGCGTTATGGGCGCGAGGTTGGCGCGGGCCAGGCGATGTTCGCCGAGACCGTGCAGGAGGGCGGTGGCGAGCCCGGCGAATGGACCCTGGTGCGCAAGGATGGCAGCCACCTGCTGGCCAATATGCTGGTGACCGCGGTACTCGATGAGCAGGGGCTTTGGGTGGGCTACCTGGCGATCTGCATCGACGTCACCGAGCGTCGTCGGGTGCATGAGGCGCTGGCAGCGCGCGATCGATTGCTGGAAAAACTCAGTGCCGAGGTGCCCGGCGGCATCTACCAGTACCGCCTGGATGCCGACGGGCGCTCGTGTTTCCCTTATGCCAGCCAGGGCCTGCACGACATCTACGAAGTCGACCTGGCGCTGTTGCGGCAGGACGCCACGGTGGTGTTCGAGCGCATCCATCCTGATGATCTGGAACGGGTGCGGCGTTCGGTATGGTATTCCGCCGAGCACCTGACACCCTGGCGCGAGGAGTACCGGGTGTGCCTGCCCCGGGCCGGCCTGCGCTGGGTGCGCGGCGAGGCAACGCCGGAAATCGGCGACCACGGTTGCACCCTCTGGCATGGCTACCTGACCGATATTTCCGACCTCAAACGGGTGGAGGAGGAACTGCGCGCGCTGTCGATCACCGATGCCCTCACCGGTATCCACAACCGCCGTTATTTCCAGGAGCGCCTGCGCAATGAGCTCGATCGTGCCCAGCGCGACGGCCTGGATCTGGCGGTGATCATGCTCGATATCGACCATTTCAAACGGATCAACGACCAGTACGGCCACGCGGTGGGCGACCTGGTGCTGCGCAGCCTGTGCCAGCGGATCAGCCAGCGTTTGCGGCGCACCGATGTGTTCTGCCGCTTGGGCGGTGAGGAGTTCATGGTGCTGTGCCCGGGCAGCAATGCCGAGCAGGCGCGGATGCTGGCGCTGGAGCTGTGGCAGGGCGTGCGCAACGTGCCGATCGAAGGTGTCGGGCGGGTGACGGCGAGCTTCGGGGTGGCAGGCTGGCGCGACGGGGAGGGGGCCGATGCGCTGTTGCTGCGGGCGGATGCCGGGGTGTATGCGGCCAAGCAGGGTGGCCGGGATAGGGTCGAGGCGGAGCTTGCTTGACACCCAGGCCCGGCACCAGCGCCAGGCCAGGGTGTCAGCGCTTTACAGGAACACGAACTTGGCGATGAAGATCACGCTGAGCACCCACAGGCTCGGCGAAACCTCCTTCAACTTGCCGGTGCCCGCCTTCAGGGCCACATAGCTGATGAAGCCCAGGGCGATGCCGTCAGCGACCGAGAAGGTCAGCGGCATCATGATTACCGTGACGATCGCCGGGATGCTGTCGGTGGCTTCGTCCCACTCGATGTGCGCCATGCTGCCCATCATCAGCATCGCCACATAGATCAGCGCACCAGCCGTGGCATAGGCCGGGATCATGCCCGCCAGCGGCGCAAAGAACATCGCGGCGACGAACAGCAGGCCGACCACCACGGCCGTCAGGCCGGTACGGCCACCGGCGGCGACGCCTGCGGCGCTCTCGACGTAGCTGGTGACCGGTGGCACGCCCACCGCGGCACCGAACACGCTGGAGGCACTGTCGGCCTTCAGCGCCCGCGACAGGTTCTCGATGCGCCCGTCGGCCGCTACCAGGCCGGCGCGCTGGGCAACGCCCATCAAGGTGCCGGCGGTGTCGAACATGTGCACGAACAGGAACGCGAAGACCACGCTGATCATGCTGACGTTGAACACGCCCGCCACGTCCATCGCCATCCAGGTCGGCGCCAGGCTCGGTGGCATCGACATCACCCCGCCGAACTTGACCAGCCCCAGGCCCCAGCCGGCCAGGGTGACGCTGATGATGCTGATGAGGATCGCACCGAACACCCGTTTGTAGCTGAGGATCGCGATCATCAGGAAGCACACGGCCGCCAGCAGCGGGCCGGGCTCATGCAGCGAGCCGAGCTTGATCAGGGTGGCCGGGCTGTCGACGACGATGCCTGCGGTTTTCAGGCCGATCAGCCCGAGGAACAATCCGACGCCGGCCCCCATGGCATGGCGCAGGCTCACCGGGATGCTGTTGAGCAGCCACTCGCGCACCCGCGACAGGGTAAGGAACATGAACAGCACGCCGGAGATGAATACAGCCCCCAGTGCGGCTTGCCAGGTATAGCCCATGGTGCCGACCACGGTGTAGGTGAAGAAGGCGTTGAGGCCCATGCCGGGCGCCAAGCCCACCGGCCAGTTGGCGTACAGGCCCATCAGCAGGCAGCCCAGTGCCGCGGCGATGCAGGTGGCGACGAAGGCCGCCCCGTGATCGATGCCGGCGTCGGCCATGATGTTGGGGTTGACGAAGATGATGTAGGCCATGGTGATGAAGGTGGTCACCCCGGCAATCAGCTCGGTTCGGACGGTTGTGCCATGTCGCTTGAGTTTGAAAATCCGCTCCAGCCATCCCGTTTCGGGCGGCGCAGCGAGATCCAGCGTAGGGGCTTCGGATTTGCGGCTTTCCACAGCGAGTACTCCTCAAGTCTTTCTTGTTGTTCGAAGCCTGATCCTGAGCAATGCACTTGGGGGCTTCGCGAGGGGGTGTGGCAGACGTCCGACCATTTTGTTGACTTGCGGGTCAGGAAGTTGCTCGCAGGATTATGCTTTTGTGTACAAAGAATGCAAATAATGTTTTATCTTTTGTGCGCACAAACTGCCGTACAACGGCTATATAGGTTAAAGGCCCCCTGCAGAAACGGGTCAGCCTGTGTACAATGGCGCCATACCTTGGTCCACCACCTACTTCCAGGACTTGCCCTCCACCCGCTGACAGGTAGTACAGTCACGGTCCGACAGGCAGATCCTTTGTGCTCGAGAGCCCATGAACGAACAGCTGCAACCTCTGAAAAAACCTGTGCGCACTGGCAAGGCCGGCCGCAGCGGTACCCAGGACGACATCGTCTACGCGCACATCTTCGAGGCGATCCTCGAGCAGCGTCTGGCGCCGGGCACCAAGTTGAGCGAGGAGGCACTGGGCGAGATCTTCGGCGTCAGCCGTACCATCATCCGCCGTGCGCTGTCGCGCCTGGCCCATGAAAGCGTGGTGCTGCTGCGGCCCAACCGCGGCGCGGTAGTGGCCAGCCCCACGGTGGAAGAAGCGCGCCAGGTGTTCTTTTCGCGGCGCATGGTCGAACGTGCCATCACCGAATTGGCCGTTCAGCACGCTACCCTCGAGCAGCTCAACGAATTGCGCCAGATGGTGCGCGAGGAGCGTGACAGCTTCTCCCGTGGCGACCGTGGCGCCGGCATCCGCCTTTCCGGCGAATTCCACCTCAAGCTGGCCGAAGCCGCAGGCAATGCCCCGCTGGTGAGCTTCCAGCGCAGCCTGGTGTCGCAGACCTCGCTGATCATTGCCCAGTATGAAAGCGGCAACCGCTCGCACTGCTCGTACGACGAGCACATGCAACTGATCGACGCCATCGAGGCCCGTGACGCCCAGCAGGCGGTAAGCCTGATGATGCATCACATGGACCATATCGACAGCAAGCTCAACCTCGACGAGGAGAGCGCGTCGGACGACCTGCATGCAGTGTTCTCGCACCTGCTGAAAAAGCCCAAGGCCACCGCCAAGGGTTGATCGTTTGCCTGGATGACCGAGGGGCCGCTTTGCGGCCCTTTTCGCCGGCAAGCCGGCTCCCACAGGTACAGCGCAAGTCTTGAGAATGGCGCGGTCAAGGTGGGAGCCGGCTTGCCGGCGAAAAGGGGCGCGAAGCGGCCCCTGGCGTTACTGGCCCTTGGCCAAAGCTCTGCTAGATTTCAAACCAGCAAACCTTCATCGAGCAGTTGGGCTTGCGCAGTCGTTGCGTCCAATTACTTGAGGAAGGGTCCATGAGTTCGTCTTTGGGTGTGCGCATGGGTGCCGAGCTGGTCGGCACCTTCTGGCTGGTGCTTGGCGGGTGCGGCAGTGCCGTGCTGGCTGCCAGCTCTCCCGTCGGCATCGGTGTTCTGGGTGTTGCCTTCGCATTTGGCCTGACTGTCCTGACCATGGCTTTCGCCATTGGCCATATCTCTGGTTGTCACCTCAACCCGGCCGTGTCGTTCGGTTTGGTGGTGGGCGGGAGGTTCCCGGCAAAAGAGTTGCTGCCCTATGTGATCGCCCAGGTGATCGGCGCCATCCTGGCAGCAGCGGTGATCTATTTCATCGCCAGTGGCAAGGCCGGCTTCGAACTGGCCAGCGGCCTGGCTTCGAACGGCTATGGCGAGCATTCGCCGGGCGGCTACACGCTGGCGGCAGGCTTCACCAGTGAGGTGGTGATGACCGCGATGTTCCTGGTGATCATCATGGGCGCCACGGATGCCCGGGCACCGGCCGGCTTTGCACCGATTGCCATTGGCCTGGCGCTGACCCTGATTCACCTGATCTCGATCCCCATCACCAACACCTCGGTCAACCCGGCGCGCAGCACCGGGCCGGCGCTGTTCGTCGGCGGCTGGGCGCTGCAGCAGCTGTGGCTGTTCTGGCTGGCGCCGCTGATCGGGGCGGCGATTGGCGGCGCGCTTTACCGGGGGCTGGCAAAACAACCTTAGCGCCAGGCAAAGATTCATCGCGGGGCAAGCCCGCTCCCACGCTGTATAGCTGTGGGAGTGGGCTTACCCTGCCTGCCTCAGCGCTGGTGCACGCAACGCCCGGCGGCGTAGGTTTCGCGCACGGTGCGGTCGTCGCCCAGGGTGGTGAGCACGAACAGGGTTTCCTCGATGCTGTTGGACTGCTGGATGCGGTAGTCCAGCAGCGGCGTGGCCTTGTAGTCGAGCACCACGAAGTCGGCGTCGTTGCCCGGGCGCAGGCTGCCGATCCGGTCGTCCAGGCGCAGTGCCCGGGCGCCGCCAAGGGTGGCCAGGTACAGCGACTTGAACGGATGCAGGCGCGCGCCCTGCAGCTGCATCACCTTGTACGCCTCGTTGAGGGTGTTGAGCAGCGAGAAGCTGGTGCCGGCGCCCACGTCGGTGCCCAGGCCCACATTGACCTTGAAACGCTCGGCCTGGGGCAGGTTGAACAGGCCGCTGCCCAGGAACAGGTTGGAAGTCGGGCAGAAGGCGATGGCCGAGCCGGTCTCAGCCAGGCGCTTGCATTCGTCGTCGCACAGGTGCACGCCGTGGGCGAACACCGAGCGCTCGCCCAGCAGCTCGAAGTGGTCGTACACATCCAGGTAGCCATTCTGCTCGGGGAACAGCGCCTTCACCCATTCGATTTCCTTGAGGTTCTCGGACAGGTGGGTGTGCATGTACACGCCCGGGTGCTCCTTGAGCAACTGGCCGGCCAGGGCCAGTTGTTCGGGGGTGCTGGTGGGGGCGAAGCGCGGCGTGACCGCGTAGTGCAGGCGGCCCTTGCCGTGCCAGCGTTCGATCAGCGCCTTGCTCTCGGTGTAGCCGGATTCGGCAGTGTCGGTCAGGTAGTCGGGGGCGTTGCGGTCCATCATCACCTTGCCGGCGATCAGGCGCAGGTCCAGGCGCTCGGCTTCTTCGAACAGGGCATTGACCGACTCCGGATGCACGCTGCCGAACACCAGGGCGGTGGTGGTGCCGTTGCGCAGCAGCTCCTGCAGGAAGATCTTCGCCACCTTGTCGGCATGGGCCTTGTCGGCGAACTGCTTCTCGCAGGGGAAGGTGTAGGTGTTCAGCCAGTCCAGCAGCTGTTCGCCGTAGGAGCCGATCATGCCGGTCTGCGGGAAGTGGATATGGGTGTCGATGAAGCCCGGGGTGATCAGGGCGTCCTGGTAGTGCACCACTTCGATGTCGGCCTCAAGCGTCGGCAGCAGCTCGCTGGCGTGGCCGAGGGCCTTGATGCGGCCGTTGTCGATTACCAGCAGGCCATCCTCGTAGTATTCCTGGGAGGCTTCCAGGCCGACCTCGGCGGGGTCGGCGATGCTGTGCAGGATGGCGGCTCGGTAGGCTTTGCGGGTTGCGGTCATGAATACGCTCGTCAAAGGGTCTGGCTGCGCCGGGAAGGCGGCAGCAACTGGGTGATCTGGCCGGCGTTGGCGGCACTGTCGTGCTGGCCGAAGCAGGCGTTGTAGGTGGCAATGATTTCGGCGGCGATGGACACGGCGATCTCGATCGGCAGCTTGCCCTTCACTTCGGCCAGGCCCATCGGGCAGCGCATCCGCGCCATCAATGCGTCTTCGTAGCCGCGTTCGCGCAGGCGGTGCTCGAACTTGGCCCGTTTGGTCTTCGAGCCGATCAGGCCGAACCAGGTGAAATCATTGCGTTTGAGAATGGCGGCGGTCAGTTCCAGATCCAGCTGGTGGTTGTGGGTCATGACGATGCAGTAGCTGCCTGGCGGCAGGTCCGCGACTTCGTCGACCGGCTCCTCGCTGACGATCTTGCTCACCCCGTTGGGGATGTGCTCGGGGAATTCCTGCTCGCGCGAATCGATCCAGCGCACCCGGCAGGGCAGCGCGGCGAGCAAGGGTACCAGAGCCCGGCCGACATGGCCTGCGCCGAACACGGCGATCTGCGCCTGCACGCCGCTCATCGGTTCGAACAGCAGTACCGTGGCGCCGCCGCAGCACTGGCCGAGGCTGGCACCCAGGCTGAAGCGCTCCAGGTGTGGCGTGTAGCGGTGTTCCTCGAGCATCTGCCGGGCGATGTGCAGCGCCTTGAATTCCAGGTGGCCACCGCCAATGGTGTCGTACAGCGCGCTGGCGCTGACCACCATCTTCGAGCCTGCGTTGCGCGGGGTGGAGCCGCGCTCTTCGATGATGGTCACCAGCACGCAGGGTTCGCCGCGGGCTTGGTGGTCGGCGAGGGCGTTGATCCATTGGTGCATGTCTTCAATCCTCCTCGTTCCCCTGTGTAGGAGCGGCCTTGTGTCGCGAAAGGGGCGCGTAGCGGCCCCAAGATCTCGGCTGATGCACAGATTTTTGGGGCTGCTGCGCAGCCCTTTCGCGACACAAGGCCGCTCCTACAGAGGGCGGCGCTGTCAGTGCGTTACGGGTTCCAGTTGCTGTTCGGCGGGCTGCTGCGCAGCCACCGCCTTGCGCATCTGCTCGCAGCCCCACAGCACCCGCTCCGGCGTCGACGGCGCGTCGATGTTCGGCTGCACGCGGTAGTCGGCGATGCTCGCCACCGCATCCTTGATCGCGCACCAGGCAGCGATGCCGAGCATGAACGGCGGCTCGCCCACGGCCTTGGAGTGGAACACCGTGTCCTCGGGGTTCTTGCGGTTTTCCACCAGCTTCACGCGCATGTCGATCGGCATGTCGGCCACCGCCGGGATCTTGTAGCTGGCCGGGCCATTGGTCATCAGCTTGCCCTTGGCGTTCCACACCAGTTCCTCGGTGGTCAGCCAGCCCATGCCCTGGACGAAGCCACCCTCGACCTGGCCGATATCGATGGCCGGGTTCAGCGAGTCGCCCACGTCATGCAGGATGTCGGCGCGCAGCATCTTGTACTCACCGGTCAGGGTGTCCACCACCACCTCGACGCAGGCGGCGCCGAAGGCGAAGTAGTAGAACGGCCGGCCACGCGCCTGGCTGCGGTCGTAGAAAATCTTCGGCGTGCGGTAGAACCCGGTGGTCGACAGCGAAACCTGGGCGAAGTAAGCCTGCTGCACCAGTTGCTCGAAGCTGACGATCTGGTCGCGGGCGCGCACATGGCCGTTGCGGAACTCGATGTCTTCCTCGGTGACGTTGTAATGCCGTGCGGCGAACTCGGTCAGGCGCTTCTTGAGGATCTCGGCGGCGTTCTGCGCGGCCTTGCCGTTCAGGTCGGCGCCACTGGACGCAGCGGTCGGCGAGGTGTTGGGCACCTTGTCGGTGTTGGTGGCGGTGATCTGGATGCGGTTGAAGTCCACCTGGAACACCTCTGCCACCACCTGGGCAACCTTGGTGTTCAGGCCCTGGCCCATCTCGGTACCGCCGTGGTTCAGGTGGATACTGCCGTCGGTGTAGATGTGGATCAGCGCGCCGGCCTGGTTGAGGAAGGTGGCGGTGAACGAAATGCCGAACTTCACCGGGGTCAGCGCCAGGCCTTTTTTCAGCACCGGGCTGTTGGCGTTGAAACGGCGGATCGACTCGCGGCGCTCATGGTAGTCGCTGCTGGCCTCGAGCTCTGCGGTCATCTCCTCGAGCATGTTGTGCTCGACGGTCTGGTAGTAGTGGGTGACGTTGCGTTCGGTCTTGCCGTAGTAGTTGGCCTTGCGCACCGCCAGCGGGTCGAGCGCCAGGTGGCGGGCGATATGGTCCATCACCTGCTCGATGGCGACCATCCCCTGTGGGCCGCCGAAGCCGCGGTAGGCGGTGTTGGAGGCGGTGTTGGTCTTGCAGCGGTGGCCATGCACCGTGGCATCGCCCAGGTAGTAGGCGTTGTCGGAGTGGAACATGGCGCGGTCGACGATCGAACCGGACAGGTCCGGCGAGTAGCCGCAGTTGCCGGCCAGGTCGAAGTTGATGCCGTGCAGGCGGCCAGTGTCGTCGAAGCCCACGTCGTACTCGACGTAGAACGGGTGACGCTTGCCGGTCATGGTCATGTCTTCGACCCGTGGCAGGCGCATCTTGGTCGGCTGGCCGGTCAGGCGCGCGATTACCGCGCACAGGCACGCGGGGCTGGCGGCCTGGGTTTCCTTGCCGCCGAAACCGCCACCCATGCGGCGCATGTCGACGACGATCTTGTGCATCGGCACGTCGAGCACTTCGGCAACCAGCTTCTGCACTTCGGTGGGGTTCTGGGTGGAGCAGAACACGATCATGCCGCCGTCTTCAGCGGGCATCACCGAGCTGATCTGGGTTTCCAGGTAGAAGTGCTCCTGGCCGCCGATGTGCAGGGTGCCCTGGATACGGTGCGGGGCGCTGGCCAGGGCGCTGGCCGAGTCGCCGCGCTGGTGGGTGTGGCTGTCGAGCACGAAGTGCTTCTTGCGCAGGGCCTCGACCACGTCGAGCACCGGCTCCAGGTCTTCGTATTCGATGATCGCCGCCATGGCCGCGCGGCGTGCGGTTTCCAGGTCGCGGGCAGCGACGGCGAGCACCGGCTGGCCGAAGAACTCGACCTTGTCGATGGCCAGCAGCGGGTCGCCGGCCACCACCGGGCCGATGTCCTTCAGGCCCGGAATGTCTTCATGGGTGATGGCGATGCGCACGCCTTCGAACTGGTAGCACGGCGTGGTATCGATGCTCAGGATACGCGCGTGGGCACGGTCGGCGGTGCGCGCATAGACGTGCAGCTGGTTGGGGAACTCCAGGCGGTCGTCGATATACACCGCTTCACCCGCCACATGCTTGTCGGCGCTGTCGTGCTTGAGGCTGCGGCCGACCCCGGTGGTCAGGTCCTGGCTGAACAGTGCGGCCATCTCGGCCTGGCTCTTGACGGCGTGATGGTTAGACATAGTCGGTCACCCGGGTTTCGATGTGCGGCGATTGCAGTTCGATGAAGTACTTGCGCAGCAGGTTCTGCGCTGTCAGCAGGCGATACTCGCGGCTGGCGCGGAAGTCGCTGAGCGGGGTGAAGTCTTCGGCCAGGGCCTGGCAGGCACGCTCTACGGTGGCCTGGTTCCAGGGCTTGCCGCGCAGGGCAGCTTCGCAGGCGCGGGCGCGCTTGGGGATTGCGGCCATGCCGCCGAAGGCCACGCGCACGCCGCTGACCACACCGTTCTCGATGCTCAGGTTGAACGCGGCGCATACTGCCGAGATATCGTCATCCAGGCGCTTGGACACCTTGTAGGCGCGGAACGCCCAGTCGTTGGTAGCGCGGGGCACGATGATCTTCTCGATGAACTCGCTGTCCTGGCGTGCGGTGATGCGGTAGTCGATGAAGTAGTCTTCCAGGGCCAGGGTGCGCTGGCGCTCGCCCTGGCGCAGCACCACCTGGGCATCGAGGGCGATCAGCAGGGGTGGCGAGTCACCGATCGGCGAGGCGTTGCCGATGTTGCCGCCCAGGGTGCCCTGGTTGCGGATCTGCAGCGAAGCGAAGCGGTGCAGCAGGTCGCCGAAGTCGGAGTACTCCTCGTTCAGGGCGGTGTAGCAGTCGGTCAGCGGCGTGGCAGCGCCGATTTCCAGGTGGGTGGCGGTCTTTTCGATACGCTTGAGCTCGGCAACATGGCCGACATAGATCATCACCGGCAGGGTCCGGTGGAACTGGGTGACTTCAAGTGCCAGATCGGTACCGCCGGCCAGCAGGCGCGCCTCGGGGTGCGAGCTGTAGAGGTCGGCCAGGTCCGCCACGGTGAGCGGGACCAGGCAGCGCTTGTCGCCGCTGTTGAGTTCACCGGTCTGTTGCGGGGCGATGGCCTTGAGGCGGGCGATGGTCTGCGCCTGCTGCGCGTCGAACTGATCGCGGCAGGGGCGGGCGCAGCTCTGCTCGGCGGCGTCGAGGATCGGCCGGTAGCCGGTGCAGCGGCAGAGGTTGCCGGCCAGGGCTTCCTGGGCCTGGTGCAGGTCGTGGCCTTCGCTGTTCTTTTGCAGGGCGAACAGCGACATGACGAAACCGGGGGTACAGAAACCGCACTGCGAGCCGTGGCAGTCGGCCATGGCTTTCTGCACACTGTGCAGTTCGCCCTGGTGTTTGAGGCCCTCGACGCTGATCAGCTGTTTACCGTGAAGGGAAGAGACGAACGTCAGGCACGAGTTGAGGCTGCGGTAGCGGATGCTGTCACTGCCCAGCTCGTCGGCGACGAGTTCGCCGACGACCACGGTGCAGGCGCCGCAGTCGCCGCTGGCGCAGCCTTCCTTGGTGCCGGGTTTGCCCAGGTGCTCACGCAGGTACTGCAACACCGTCATGTTCGGGTCCAGGGCATGCTCGTTGCGCAGCTCCTGGTTGACGAGAAACTGGATCACGGGGAGGGCCTCGCAATGGTTTTATTGTTGTTCGGGCGGACTCTAAGCAAGGGCTGACCTCTTGGTCAATAATTTTCTGACTCAAAGGTCAAGAAATTGCCTGCATCACGTCGGAGCCGCCTCAAGGAACCTTTCCCAAGCATAGTTCGCGCCGGGCAACCGGGTTGACCGGGCAGTCGCACAAAGCACTCGATCCCCCCTGCGCGAGCGCAGGGCAAGTGCGCTACAATCGCGCGCTTGTGCACAGCGACCCGATTTCGAAGGAAAACCATGACGTTCAAGGCGCCGGACAGCCTCTCCGAGCAAATTGCCCACTACCTGGCCGAGCGGATCATCCGCGGCGAACTCGCACCCGGCGAGCGCATCCAGGAGCAGAAGGTCACCCAGGCCCTCAACGTCAGCCGTGGTTCGGTGCGCGAGGCACTGCTGATCCTCGAACGCCGCCACCTGGTGGCGATCCTGCCGCGGCGCGGTGCCCATGTGACCGAGCTCGACGAGAACAGCGTGCGCAGCCTGTGCGCGCTGATGGGCGAGTTCTACATCCTGCTGGGCAACGCCGTTGCCCTGCATTGGCGCACCGAGGCCGACTTGCGCCCGTTCCTGGAAATCCAGCAGCGCCTGGCCCAGGCGCACGCCAAGCAGGACATCAAGGCCTTCGTCGCCGACAGCTTCGCGGTAATGCGCGCCGCTTACCCGTTTGCCAACAACCCCTATCTGCAGGAAACCGTCGAGAACCTGCAGCCGGCCATGAGCCGCGCCTACTACCTGGCGCTCGACCAGCGCCAGGCCAACATGGTCGACTACCTCAACCTGTTCGCCCGCCTGCTCGAAGCGGTGGTCGCCCGTGACCAGCCACGCATCCGCGAGGTGCTCACCGCCTATTGCCAGCGCAGCTGCGAGCTGGTGCTGGCGGCCTTGGCGCGGATCTGACCGATGCGCCTGAAGTGCATTCGCCTGGCCGGGTTCAAGTCGTTCGTCGACCCGACCACGGTCAACTTCCCCAGCAACATGGCGGCCGTGGTCGGCCCCAACGGCTGCGGCAAGTCCAACATCATCGACGCGGTGCGCTGGGTGATGGGCGAAAGTTCGGCGAAGAACCTGCGCGGCGAGTCGATGACCGACGTCATCTTCAATGGCTCCACCAGCCGCAAGCCGGTCAGCCAGGCCAGCATCGAACTGGTGTTCGACAACAGCGACAACACCCTGGTAGGCGAGTACGCCGCGTACGCCGAGATCTCGATCCGGCGCAAGGTCACCCGCGACGCGCAGAACACCTACTACCTCAACGGCACCAAGTGCCGCCGTCGCGATATCACCGACATTTTCCTCGGTACCGGCCTTGGCCCGCGCAGTTACTCGATCATCGAGCAGGGCATGATCTCCAAGCTGATCGAAGCCAAGCCTGAAGAGCTGCGCAACTTCATCGAAGAAGCGGCCGGCATCTCCAAGTACAAGGAGCGCCGCCGCGAAACCGAGAACCGTATTCGCCGCACCCAGGAAAACCTGGCACGCCTGACCGACCTGCGCGAAGAGCTGGAGCGCCAGCTCGAACGCCTGCACCGCCAGGCCCAGGCCGCCGAAAAGTACCGTGAATACAAGGCCCAGGAGCGCCAGCTCAAGGCGCGCCTGGCGGCCCTGCGCTGGCGCGACCTGGATGACCGCGTGCGCCAGCGCGAAAGCGTCATCGGTGACCAGGAAATCGCCTTCGAGGCCCTGGTGGCCGAGCAGCGCAATGCCGATGCCAGCATCGAGCGCCTGCGTGATGGCCATCACGAGTTGTCCGAACGCTTCAACCAGGTGCAGGGCCGCTTCTATTCGGTGGCCGGCGATATCGCCCGGGTCGAGCAAAGTATCCAGCACGGCCAGCAGCGCCTGCGCCAGCTGCAGGACGACCTGAAAGAGGCCGAGCGCACCCGCCTGGAAACCGAATCGCACCTGGGCCATGACCGCACCTTGCTGGCTACCCTCGGTGAAGAGTTGCAGATGCTCGAGCCCGAACAGGAACTTACCCTGGCCGCCGCCGAAGAAGCCGCTGCGGCGCTGGAGGAAGCCGAGCTGGGCATGCACGGTTGGCAGGAGCAGTGGGACAGCTTCAACGCCCGCTCCGCCGAGCCGCGCCGTCAGGCAGAAGTGCAGCAGGCGCGCCTGGCCCAGCTTGAAACGAGCCTGGAGCGCCTGGGCGAACGTCAGCGCAAGCTGGGCGAGGAAGACGAGCAACTGGTCGCCGACCCGCAAGATGCTGAGATGCTCGACCTGGCCGAGCAGGTACTCGGCAGCGAACTGTTGCTCGAAGAGTTGCAACTGCAGGAGCAGCAGGTGGTCGAGCAGCTCGAGGCGCTGCGTGAACAGCTGCAGCAGTCCAGCCAGGCGCAGCAGCAACAGCAAGGCGACCTGCAGCGACTCGGCGGCCGCCTGGCGTCCCTGGAGGCCTTGCAGCAAGCTGCACTGGAGCCGGGCGCTGGCGCAGCCGACTGGTTGCGTGGGCAGGGCTTGCAGCAGCGTCCGCGCCTGGCCGAAGGCCTCAGGGTCGAGCCCGGCTGGGAGCTGGCGGTGGAGACGGTGCTGGGTGCCGATCTGCAGGCCGTGCTGCTGGAAGGGTTCGACAACCTCGAATTCACCGCGCTGGAGCAGGGCGAACTGCGTCTGCTGCTGAGCGCGGGCAAGGGAGCAAGTATTCCCGGCAGCTTGCTCGACAAGGTCGAGGGGCGCACCGATCTGTCGCCCTGGCTTGGCCTGGTCAAACCGGTGGAAAGCCTGGAGCAGGCGCTGGCCCTGCGCCCGGCATTGGCCGAGGGCCATAGCCTGGTCAGCCGCGACGGCTACTGGGTTGGGCAGCACTTCCTGCGCATCAGCCGCGGCGGTGAGTCCCAGGGCGGCGTGCTGGCCCGAGGCCAGGAAATCGAGCGCCTGGGCCAGGAACAGTTGGAGCAGCAGGCGCAGCTGGAACAGCTGGACGAGCAGTTGCAGCGTCTGCGTGAGCAGCAGCTTGACCTGGAAGAGCAGCGCGAACAGCTACGCCGCCGCAGCCAGGATGAGAGTCGCCAGCATGGCGAACTCAAGGCGCGGCTGTCCGCCGGCCGCGCCCGCGCCGAGCAGCTCGAACTGCGCCGCAAGCGCCTGCAAGAAGAACTGGCCGAACTGCAGGAGCAGCGCGCCCTGGAACACGAGCAGTTGGGTGAGTCGCGCCTGCTGCTGCAGGAAGCTCTCGACCTGATGGCCCAGGACACCGAGCAGCGCGAACAGCTGATGGCCCGGCGCGACAGCCTGCGCGAAGGCCTCGACCGTATCCGCCAGGAAGCCCGCCAGCACAAGGACCATGCTCATCAACTGGCCGTGCGCCTGGGCTCGCTGCGTGCCCAGCACGACTCCACCCGCCAGGCCCTCGAACGCCTGGAGCAACAGGCCGCGCGCCTGGGCGAACGTCAGGAACAGCTGAACCTGAACCTGGAGGAGGGTGAGGCGCCCCAGGAAGAACTGCGCCTCAAACTCGAAGAACTGCTCGAGCGGCGCATGAGCGTCGACGAAGAGATGCGCCAGGCCCGCCTGCACATGGATGAAGCCGACCGCGAACTGCGCGATGCCGAGCGTCGTCGCACTCAGGCCGAGCAGCAATCGCAGTTGTTGCGTGGCCAGTTGGAGCAGCAGCGCCTGGAGTCCCAGGGCCTGGATGTACGGCGCAAGACCTTGCAGGAGCAATTGCTGGCTGACGGCTACGATCTTCCGGGCGTGCTCGCCACGCTCGATGAACAGGCCAGCGAGCAGGGCACCGAACAGGAACTGGAGCAGCTCGATGGGCGTATCCAGCGCCTGGGCGCGATCAACCTGGCGGCCATCGAGGAGTACGAGCAGCAGTCCGAGCGCAAGCGTTACCTGGATGCCCAGAATGCCGACCTGGTCGAAGCACTGGAGACCCTGGAAAACGTCATCCGCAAGATCGACAAGGAAACCCGCAACCGCTTCAGGGATACCTTTGATCAGATAAATGCCGGATTACAGGCACTTTTCCCAAAAGTTTTCGGTGGCGGCAGCGCTTATCTGGAACTGACGGGCGAAGATCTACTCGATACAGGGGTGACGATCATGGCGCGTCCGCCGGGCAAGAAAAACAGCACGATCCATTTGCTGTCCGGTGGCGAGAAGGCGTTGACTGCCCTCGCCCTGGTGTTCGCCATCTTCAAGCTGAACCCGGCGCCGTTCTGCATGCTCGACGAAGTCGATGCACCGCTGGACGACGCCAACGTCGGGCGTTATGCGCGCCTGGTGAAGGAAATGAGCGAGAGCGTGCAGTTCATCTATATCACCCACAACAAGATTGCCATGGAAATGGCCGATCAATTGATGGGGGTGACCATGCACGAGCCGGGCTGCTCACGCCTTGTGGCGGTGGATGTCGAGGAGGCCCTGGCCATGGTCGATGCGTGATGAGGGAAGATTGGGTGCGATCAAGCAGGTAAAATCCGCAGCAGGTGCGACAGACGGTGTAAAGTTGCCTTTGGTCGTGCTAGCTTTACGTCACTTGTTTTTGCGTGGGTAAAACGCCTGTCAGAACATAGAGTTGGCGCCACGTGTTAAAGGCCTTTGAAGCCTTTGTTTTCAAGCATATTTTTTATAGAGGCACGGGATTACATGGAAATCGGTCTGCGCGAGTGGCTGATCCTCATCGGCGTCATTGTCATTGCCGGGATTCTTTTCGACGGCTGGCGCCGCATGCGCGGCGGCAAGGGCAAGTTGAAATTCCGTCTGGACCGTAGCTACGCCAATGCCCAGGACGATGAAGGCAGTGCCGAGGTGCTCGGCCCTTCTCGTGTGCTGGATACGCATAAAGAGCCCGAGCTGGACGAGACCGACCTGCCATCGCTGAGTGCGCCGGCGCGTGAGCGCGAGCGTGAACGTGAAGCCAAGCCGGCCAAGCAGCCCAAGCGCGGCAAGCGCAACAACAGCGAGCCGCAGCAGGGCGACCTCAACCTCGCCGCCGAGCGCGAGCCCGACCTGTTCGCCGAAAGCGACGATGAGGTGGTTGTCGACAACAGCAGCCGCAACAGCACCGCAGCCAGCAGCGCCAGCGCCCCGGCCCGGGAGCTGCCGCCGATGGAAGAAGTGCTGGTGATCAGCGTGATCTCCCGCGATGAAGGCGGCTTCAAGGGCCCGGCCCTGTTGCAGAACATCCTGGAAAGCGGCCTGCGCTTCGGCGAGATGGACATCTTCCATCGCCACGAAAGCATGGCGGGCCACGGCGAGGTGCTGTTCTCCATGGCCAACGCGGTCAAGCCCGGCGTGTTCGACCTGGACGACATCGACCACTTCAGCACCCGTGCCGTGAGCTTCTTCCTTGGCTTGCCTGGCCCGCGCCACCCCAAGCAGGCTTTCGACGTGATGGTCGCCGCCGCGCGCAAGCTGTCCCACGAGCTCAACGGCGAGCTCAAGGACGACCAGCGCAGCGTGCTTACCGCCCAGACCATCGAGCACTACCGCCAGCGTATCGTCGAGTTCGAGCGCCGGGCGCTGACGCAGAAACGCTGATCCAGACCAGCGGTCGGATCCCGCCTCGGTCCGCACCGCGATGATTCAAGCAAAAGAGCAGCCTGGGGCTGCTCTTTTGCTTTGCACGAGAAGACGAAAAAATGAACGCCGAAACCCGAATCCATCAACTGCGCGCCGAACTCGACCAGCACAACCACCGCTACTACGTGCTCGACGAGCCCAGCGTACCGGACGCCGAATACGACCGGCTGTTCAATGAGCTCAAGGCGCTGGAGGCCGAGCACCCGCACTTGGTGACCCCCGACTCGCCCACTCAGCGGGTGGGCGGTGCGGCGCTGGCGGCGTTCAGCCAGGTGCGCCACGAAGTGCCCATGCTCAGCCTGGGCAACGCCTTCGAAGAAGACGATTTGCGTGATTTCGACCGCCGCGTGGTCGAGGGCCTCGACCTGCCCGGCAGTGATCTGTTCGCTGCCCGCGCCGCCGTCGATTACAGCTGCGAACCCAAGCTCGACGGCCTGGCGGTCAGCCTGCTGTACCGCGACGGCCAGCTGGTGCAGGGCGCCACCCGTGGCGACGGCACCACCGGCGAAGACATCAGCGCCAACGTGCGTACCGTGCGCAACATCCCGCTCAAGCTGCAGGGCGAGGGCTGGCCGGCAGTGCTGGAGGTGCGTGGCGAGGTGTACATGAGCAAGGCTGGTTTCGACCGGCTCAACGCCGCCCAGGCCGAAGCCGGTGGCAAGACCTTCGCCAACCCGCGCAACGCAGCCGCCGGCAGCCTGCGCCAGCTGGACTCGAAGATCACCGCCAGCCGCCCGCTGGAGTTCTGCTGCTATGGCGTCGGCCAGGTGTCGGAACCTTTCGGTGACAGCCATATCGGCATTCTCGAGAAGCTCAGGGACTGGGGCATGCCGATCAGCCGCGAGCTCCGGCACGCGGCCGGTATCGAAGAGTGCCTGGCTTACTACCGGGATATCGGCGCACGGCGCAATGACCTGCCCTACGAGATCGACGGCGTGGTCTTCAAGGTGAACAGCCTGGCCTCCCAGCGCGAGCTGGGTTTCCGCGCCCGCGAACCGCGCTGGGCGATCGCCCACAAGTTCCCGGCCATGGAAGAACTCACCGAGGTGCTCGACGTCGAGTTCCAGGTCGGCCGTACCGGCGCGGTAACGCCCGTGGCGCGGCTGAAACCGGTCAAGGTGGCCGGGGTCACCGTGTCCAATGCCACCCTGCACAACATGGACGAAGTCGCCCGTCTTGGCCTGTGCATCGGCGACACGGTCATTATCCGCCGTGCCGGCGACGTGATTCCGCAGGTGATGCAGGTGGTGACCGAGCGTCGCCCGGCCGATGCCCGGCCGGTGCGGGTGCCCAGCGCCTGCCCGGTGTGCGGCTCGCAGGTCGAGCGCACGCAGCTGGTCAAGCGCAGCAAGGGCAAGGCGACCACCAGCGAGGGCGCGGTGTATCGCTGCGTCGGCCGTTTGAGCTGCGCAGCCCAGCTCAAGCAAGCGATCATCCACTATGTGTCGCGCCGGGCCATGGACATCGACGGCCTGGGCGAGAAAAGCGTCGAGCAACTGGTCGACGAAGGCCTGATCCGCTCGCCGGCTGACCTGTACAAACTTGAGTTTGAGCAAGTGGTCGCGCTGGAAGGCTTCGCCGAGGTGTCCAGCCGCAAATTGCTCGAAGCCATCGAGGCGAGCAAGCGTCCACCCCTGGCGCGCTTCATCTTTGCCCTGGGCATCCCCGATGTCGGCGAGGAGACCGCCAAGGTGCTGGCCCGCTCGCTGGGCAGCCTGGCGCGGGTACAGGTGGCGCTGCCCCAGGTGCTCACCTACCTGCCGGACATTGGCCTGGAAGTGGCCCACGAGATTCACAACTTCTTCGAGGCCGAGCACAACCGCGAAGTGATCGCGCAATTGCTCGCCAGTGGCATGCAGCTGCAGGACGAGGGTGAGCTCGCCGCCGAGTTCGCCGCCTGCACCACCCTGGCCGGGATGCTGGCCAAGCTCGACATCCCTTCGGTCGGCCCGACCGGTGCCGAGAAGCTGGTGGACAAGCTGGGCACGCTGGACAAGATTATCGCCGCCGATGGCATCGACTTGCGTCAGGCGTTGAATACCAAGCAGGCCGAGGGTGTGCGCGAGTTCTTCAAGGACGAGGCCAACCAGCAGCTGGCTCGGGCCATCGAAGCCCAGTTGCTCGAATTCGGCATGCACTGGTCCTGCGAGAAGAAAACCGCCGAGGGCCTGCCCCTGGCCGGCCAGACCTGGGTGCTTACCGGTACGCTGGAGCGCATGAGCCGGGATGTCGCCAAGGAGAAGCTGGAAAGCCTGGGGGCGAAAGTGTCGGGCTCGGTCTCCGGCAAGACCCACTGCGTGGTCGCCGGCCCCGGTGCTGGCTCCAAGCTGGCCAAGGCCGGTGAGCTGGGAGTCAAGGTGCTGGACGAGGAGCAGTTCGTAGCCTTCATGGCCGGGCAGGGCATTGACCTCTAGCATTGATGGCCAGGCACTCGTGGGAGCGGGCTTGCCCCGCGATGAGGCCATCACAAGTCCTTGAGAAATGATGGTTTTTTCTCAAGCAAAGGTTGTAACTTCAGCGCAGAACGGTACAATGGCGCGGCTCGTCGCTTGGCGAGCCGTCGTGGTGGCCCCATCGGTCCCCCCGCATTGATTACCCGTTAACCTGGTCAGGCCCGGAAGGGAGCAGCCATAGCGGGAACATCGAGTGCCGGGGTGTGGCTGGTGGGGCCGCCTCCATTTCAGCTAACCGGCTGATATCTAACGGTTTTTCGCTCTTTCACCGCACGGTGGTACAAGGAGTGATACATCCGTGTCGAAGATCCCTTACCACCTCATGCTCTCCCGCCACTCGGTCTTCTTTTTCCGGATCGTGGTGCCCGAAGTCATTCGTCCATTATCCTCTCGACGGGAGTTACGCAGGTCCCTCCAGGCGCGGTGCCGTAAGGCTGCGTCAATCTGTGTTCGTGAGTTGTTGCTACAGGTGCAGGGGCTGTTTACCGAAGCCTTCCAGGGGCGTCAGCCTTCACTGGGCCTTCTACGTGGAGCCTGAGAGGTGGGCAGTAGGTGCATGGCTAGTTGGGCCTCCTGGCTTCGCCAACAGCTTGTGAGCAGCTTCTAGGAAATGGCGGGGACAATCCCAGAGGGCGCCTGTAAGCGCGGAGGAGAGGACTCTTAGGGTGCTTGTGGAGGGCCGCCCGAACCTTGCCCCGAAGTTCTCTGTGGTGGTCGAGGAACACTTGAGGGGGCAGACTAGGGAGAGTGTGTCGCTGAAGACTCTGGACGACAAGCGAGCGGAGGTTGCGCTGCTGACCCGCATCATCGGCGACCACCCGTAGGCGCATCAGTTTCGTCGCTGGAGCAGGCCATCGCCCAGGTGGAGACCAACCTTCAACAACTACGTGAAGAGCGTCAGCGAGGCCTTCTTCTACGCCATACGGGAGGGCTACTGCGAGAATAACCCTTCGACAGCCTGCGGGTGAAGGATAGCGAGGAGCGGCCTGCATTCACGGAGGCGGGCCTGTGGGCGTTGTTCGACAAGATGCGGTACTTCCCTGCGGATGACTCGACGTCCAACCAGTGTTGGTTGCCGCTACTAGGCCTTCGCATGAGCGCGGCCCAACGAACTGTGCCAGCTACACTTGGATGAAGTAGTGGTCGTCAACGGCATCGACTGCCTCGACATCCGCCAAGACAGTGCAGATCAGAAGCTCAAGACCGACAGCTCGGAACGGCTGGTGCCGATCCACTCCCGGCTTAAGACGCTTGGCTTCCTGGAGTATGTCAGTCGACTTCATAGTGATAGCCATGTGCGGGTGTTTCCCCGAGCTGAGCCGCCACAAGTAGCATGGCTACAGCGCCGCCCCTCCAAGTGGTTTACTCGGGTGAGGGCGCGACTGGGCTTTGAAGGGAAGAAGGACTTCCACAGCTTCCGGCATGCCCGGGCGGATCGCCTGAATCAGAAGGGCGTGTCGGAGTCGTTGGTCGGCCGCATCCTGGGGCACCAGACCGGCGGGATAACTTTCAGCCGGTACGGGAAGGGCTTCAGACCGGAAGTGCTGGCTCCAGTAATAGAGCTAGTTTCAACTTCCCCCTCCCCCCCCCCCATTCTTCTCATGTGCTATCGGTATGTTGCTGAGGAGCGCCTAATTTGTATGTATTCTAGTTCATTCATGGCTAAGAATAGATTGAGGTCATAATTTTGTATGGCGCATTTTGGTCCCAAAATAATTTCGGTTATTATTTTGTCCTTGATGAGGCTTGAGAAGTCGTATTCGAAGTATGTGATTATTTTTCCATTGGAGGTGCGGTGCTTGATGTCTGATATTCCGGAGTGGAAGGCGTGTTTGCTTGTGTTTTGGTATGCCATTATCATTGGTGTGTGAATTATTCTCCACTCACTTTCCTCTCGAAAGGCACTGTTCTTATATGTTGTTGTCAGTGCATTCAATTGCGTGGTGGCGTAGATTAGTCTATCGTCCGCCTGCCAGTTTTGATTGGACTTTGCTGCTTCGAGAGCAGAGGATAGAATTGTTTCGATTGTTTCATCCTGCTCTGCGTCGTCATAAACAACCTGCATAGTGGTAATGCTAGCGCTTGGGGCTGCATTGTGGTGTGGGATTGTTCCAGAGTTAGGAAGTAAGCTCGAGTTGAATCCGATGGATACTCCTGTCCCGTCTCTCGCATATGCTCTCCATTGACTAAGGAGGTCGCCCTCGGAAGATAGTGAGCAGGTAAATGGTGTAAGTCCATTGTTGGCGTACAGCAGCCAAAGATATTCTATATGCTCTCGGGCGTACATTTTTTCCAGTCGCTGGAATGTCGAAGCTATTTTATTCTTTGCCCAGTTTACCTCTTGGTGGTCGTTGAGGTTGTGTGGGCCTGAAAGCCAAAGTTTTTTATTCTTTATAATGTTGAAGAAACCGTCCACGTCACTGTAGTGGTAAAGCGTTTTTTTATCCATGTGGCGCGCTCCTTATGCTGTAGGTGGATCTAAAGAATCATGAGTCTTTGTGATTGTATAGTACGAGACAAAGCTCTCTGTAGCCCTCATTGATGAGCCTTGCGGCAATATGCGCTGGCAGCCTCATAGCCTTGTCCCAGAATTGAAGGTAGGCGAGTGGCAGCATGGGCGTCTTCGGGGCCTCTTGGACGTGGGCCGCATGACCGTTGGTTGCGTGGAGACTGATCACACGGGCACGGATAAGACGCTCGAAAGGCGCGCTTGGTGAGGCTTAGGGGGAGAAGTGGGCCAAAACAGCAGCGGGCACACAGACATGGCCGAGGAACTAAAAGCAGCGCGCCCAACGACGCGGTTCGAGCCAAGGGGCGGGTGTTCTCAATTTGCACAGCCACAACCGATTGACCGTCCGAATGTAGTCGGAAGCACTCTGAGTGATGACGGGTGATGCGCTTTCGGCTGGTGCTGGGCAGGTACGGGTCGTCCTCTTCATCCGCCTGGAGGTAGTTTAGATGGAGCTCCCTTGAGTAGATGCGGTAGGACCAGGGTTATAGCGGCCATGTAGCGTCGCGTGATACAAGTCGATTTGTACGTCGATCTACGCCTCGGTTTACAATGGCGGTGTTTTCCAATTTCCGTGTGGGAAGGGAAAGACCGTAGGCGCGGCTCGTCACTTGGCGAGCCGTCGTGGTGCCCCCCCGCACTGATTACCCGTTAACCTGGTCAGGCCCGGAAGGGAGCAGCCATAGCGGGAACATCGAGTGCCGGGGTGTGGCTGGTGGGGCCGCCTCCATTTTGGGCGCAGGCATTTTCGCTTCGCGCACCTTTCGTACCCCGCCTGTACCCTCTCTTTACGCCCGCTCAAGCCTTTACCCCTGCACAATCGTGCTTGGCGCCTTATCATGCACCCAGCGTGTCAGTCCGTTCGGCCAGGAGATAGCGACCGTGGAACATGTCGACGACCTCACCCGTCACAAGATCCGGGAATGGCAACTGCGCCGCCTGGAAATCAAGGACCAGATGGCCGCCAGCCCCGAGCGGGTGCTGGAGCTGTCGCAGGTGCTCGACCAGATGGAAGAAGAGCACGAGCGCATCCTCGCCGAGGCAACGCCGCCGGCGCCTGCTGCCGCGGCCCAGGCCCTGCTCGAACTGCATTTGAACGTATCGGCAGGCAGCGTGCGTGACCTGCGCAAGTTGCTGGAGCTGGCACTGCACGAACTCGATGGGGTGCTCGAAGAGCCTCAGCCGGATGCCCGCCATCCTGGCGGCATGGCGGGTTCACTGGGTGCTTACCAGTTCGAACTGCTGGTTGGCCAGGCGTCGGATGCCAACACGCCCTGAATCGGTCTTTGCCTGGACATTGAGCGCACATGCAGCCTGAACATTTCAATTTCTCCTGCCCTGTCTTCCTGCCCATCACCCTGGAGTGCTGCCAGGGGTTGCTGCAGGCCGAAGGCGCGCCCGCCCTTGATGCGCTGAGCGACCCTGAGCTGGCGGCCTTGCTGGTGATCCAGAACCTTGCCCAGGCCCAGGGCAAGCTCGATGCGCCAGCGACGGAGAAGGTGCTGGGCAAGTTGCTGGCCTGGTCCGTCGATGGCCCCCATTCGGCGGACGTGAGCCTGTTGTCGGAGGCGCATCGGCTGTTCGATGTGCGCAAACTGTATTTCGGCCTCGAGGTGATCAAGGCGTCGAAGTTGCGCCTGCTCAGCGACGAAGAGGTGCAGAGCAGGGACTACCTGCTGGCCGACGGCAAATGGGATTTCGGCTTCAGGCTCCGCCGCCAGCAAGCCGACAACCCCTTCAGCCAGCAGGTGGTGACCGGTTTCGACAACGAGCGCTGGCTGACCGTCGAGCAGGACAAGCTGCTCAAGGTCATCCGCGCCAATCTCGACGAAGACATCCATGTCCAGGGCTACGCCGGCATCGGCAAGAGCTACCTGCTGGGCGCGCTGATGGATTGCCTGCCACGCGGCCGGGTGCTGGCCCTGGCGCGCACGCCGGCCAAGCTTGGCATCCTGCGCCAGCGCATGGGGCTGGACCCGCAGGCCAAGGTCGGCATGACCTTCGGGAAGTTCGCCAAGGCCCTGCTCAAGGATGCGCAGTCGGCCAACGGCAGGCCCGCAGCGCGAGGCCCAGGCAAGCTCAAGCTGGCGCAGGAGCTTGGCATCGTCGGGCTGCGCCAGTACGACGCCGAACATGCCCTGGATATCTGCCTCGAAGTGCTGCACAGCTATTGCGAGTCGCGTGACTACAGCCTGTCCAATCGCCACCTGCCGTTCTTCCGGCAGGCGCTGGCGGGCGTCGATGCCCAGGTCCTGCTCGAGTACGCCAGCCGGCTGTGGCGCTACCTGGAGACGCACCCGGCCTGGGGCGCGCAGACCGGCTTCGAAGCGCTGCTGCTGATCAAGCGTGCCAGCCTGGGCGGCTGCAGTGTGCCCACGCGCTTCAGCCACGTGATCATCGATGAGAGCCAGGACGTGCCAGGCTCGTTGTTGCAGGTCATCGAGCGCGGGCGGCAGGTGCTGATCACCCTGGGTGACGAGTACCAGAAGGCCTCCGGTGCCGTGGTGCGGCGTGAGCGCCAGGTGCGCCACAAGAATATCGCCTTCGCCGTTCGCTCCGGGCCAAAGGTCGAGCGCCTGATCAACCCGTTGATCGACGTGCATTCGCAGAAGTCGAAAGTGGCCTTCGAGGCTGCGCGCAACGTGGATGTCGGTATCGAACTGTTCCCCCAGGGCTTCATTCCACCCGAAGGCTGCGTGGTGCTGACCGCCTCGCGCTGGGACAGCATGCGCTGGGCCATGGAACTGGCCGAGAGCGGTTGCCTGCTGAAATTCCCCGACTGGCCCGATATGCGACGCTTCATGGCCACTGCGGTCGGCCTGTTCCGTGCGGCAATCCATGGTCCGATGCAGGACGCTGCGGGGCCGCACCCGCACTTCGCGCACATGCTCGACTGGCAGCAGGTGCGTGAGGCCGAGCGTTTTGATGAGTCGTTCCTGTGGGTCGAGGCGCGGTTGCAGGACGGTTACAAGCTCGCCGACCTGACCACCCTGGCGGCGCGGGTCGCCGATCAGCGTGCCAGCCTCTTGTTGATGATGGCCGAGGAGGCCGGGGGCCTTGAGTTCGACCATGTACTGCTCACGCCAGAGCTGATGACCACCAACCGCTTCAAGGATGCCTACGCTTTCGATGCGCGCATTTGCGCCGTGTACATCGCGTTGTCACGGGCGCGGCGCCAGCTTTACCTGCCCTACGACGTGCAAGAGTGGATCGCCTACCACAAGAGCCAGCCGTTCCGCGAACTGCACGGCTACTGATGGCTCACTTGCGTGGCGCTCTGCTGCGCCTGCCCTGGCTGGCGGACACCTTCATCAATCGCTGGAAGGTCGGGCACTGCAGGTGGTGCTCCTCGGGGCACACCGCGGCATGGCGCAACCCCTTGCTCATTGCCTGCAGGCGCTTGATCCGCTGGTCGATCTCGTCGGCCTTGGCCAAAAGCAATTGCCGGTCGACCTGCTGCTCGGCCAGCATCGCCGCCACCTCATCCAGCGAAAACCCGGCCGCTTGGCCCAGGGCGATCAACGCCAGGCGCTCGGGCGTGTCGGCCGGGAACTGGCGGCGCTGACCCCGGCCGGTTAATGCCGTGAGCAGGCCCTTGTTGGCGTAGTAGCGCAAGGTCGAAGCCGGTACACCACTGCGCCTGGCGACATCGGCAATATCCATCTGGGGCCCCTTGACTTGAAGTTGACTTCAACTTGCATGCTGCTTGGCAAAGACCATTTCCGTCAATCTGCCCGGGGCCTTCGCCATGACCGTTTCCACATCGATCTACTCCATCCTGTTCATCGGCATCGGCGCCACGCTGGTGATGGACCTGTGGACGCTGTTGCTCAGGCGTCTGGGCGTCACGACCCTGAACTACGCCATGGTCGGCCGCTGGGCGGGGCACCTGCTGCAAGGGCGCTGGCGGCACGCAGCGATCGGCAAGGCCGAGCCGGTTCGCGGTGAGCGGGCGTGGGGTTGGCTGCTGCACTATGTCACCGGGCTGCTGTTTGCCGGCCTGCTGATCGCGCTGGCCGGGCAGGCTTGGCTGAGTCGGCCTTCGCTGCTCCCGGCGTTGTCGTTCGGGGTCGTCTCGGTGCTGGTGCCGCTGTGCGTGATACAGCCGGCACTGGGCGCGGGGTACTTTGCCGCCAATACACCAGCGCCGGTGAAGAGCTGCTTGCGCAGCCTGGCAACGCATTGTGTGTTTGGCAGTGGACTATACTTGGCCGCGCTTGGTGCGCTGTGCCTTGCAGGCTAGTGGTCTTTGCTGTCAGCGACAGGCGGCGCGGCAAGCGCTTGGGTGTAACGCTCGATGATCCGCTCGACCTCCCCGGATTGCTTGAGCCTCACAAACGCCCTGAGCATCGCCTGTGTCGGCAGCGCCGGATCGTTGCGCACCATGCAGCTCAGAGCCTGTTCTTCCAGCACCGCCAGCCCATGCAGTTGCTTTGCCGCCGGCAGCCCACGGTTGAACCATTGCAGGGTCAGCTGGTTGCTCACGGCATGCTGATAGCGCCCGGCCTGCAGTTTTTGCAGGGCCAGCTCCTGATTGCGGCTGTCTTCGCGCTGCAGCTGGCCCCGGGCAAACAGTGGGGCGAGGGTGGGGTAGCTGTAGCCCAGTACGGTGCCCAGCGCCTGTGGGGGGAGGGCATCGGGGGCGGTGGGGCTGTCGCCGGGGCGGCCGACCAGCAGGTCGCGCTGCTCGATGAGCGGGATGCTCCACAGGTAATCGCCGGGGCGGCTGGTCAGCCATTGGGTGGAGACGTAGCAGCGCACATCGATGTCGCCGTTCTCCATGGCCTCCTGCAGCCGCAGCCGGGCCATCACATGGTACTGCGCCCGCACCCCCGCTTCGCGGGCCGCAGCCTGCATCAGCTCGAACAGAATGCCCTCCACCGGCTGCCCCTGCTCGATGCGCATCAGCGGCATGCTCCAGCTCTCGGCCACGGAAAAACGCAGCACCGGCGGCTCGGCCAGGCTGCAGGTACTGCATAACCACAGGAGGACCAAGGCTCGCCGCACGTCTCATCCTCCCTGATCAGCCCGGAGCTGTGCCTGCTGCTGAGCTTAGACGAGATCCGCAGGGTGCAATTTCCCCCTCGCTCCGCTAGCATTAGCGCTCTTTCCGCCCGCTCCGGTCACGATGGTTTTTTGATGAGTTATCAGGTTCTTGCACGTAAATGGCGTCCGCGCTCGTTCCGCGAAATGGTCGGCCAGACCCATGTGCTCAAGGCTTTGATCAACGCCCTGGACAACCAGCGCCTGCACCATGCGTACCTGTTCACCGGCACCCGTGGGGTGGGCAAGACCACCATCGCGCGGATCATCGCCAAGTGCCTGAACTGCGAAACCGGCATCACCTCCACGCCCTGTGGGACCTGCTCGGTGTGCCGGGAGATCGACGAAGGCCGCTTCGTCGACCTGATCGAGATCGACGCCGCCAGCCGCACCAAGGTCGAAGATACCCGCGAGCTGCTCGACAACGTGCAGTACGCCCCCAGCCGCGGGCGCTTCAAGGTCTACCTGATCGACGAAGTGCACATGCTCTCGACCCACTCCTTCAACGCCTTGTTGAAGACGCTGGAAGAGCCGCCGCCCTACGTCAAGTTCATCCTCGCCACCACCGACCCGCAGAAGCTGCCGGCAACCATCCTGTCGCGCTGCCTGCAGTTCTCGCTGAAGAACATGAGCCCGGAGCGGGTAGTCGAGCACCTCAGCCATGTGCTCGGCGCCGAGAACGTGCCGTTCGAAGACGACGCCCTGTGGCTGCTGGGCCGCGCTGCAGACGGTTCGATGCGTGACGCCATGAGCCTGACCGACCAGGCCATCGCCTTCGGCGAAGGCAAGGTACTGGCGGCGGATGTACGGGCAATGCTCGGCACGCTTGACCACGGCCAGGTATACGGTGTGCTGCAGGCACTGCTCGACGGCGATGCCCGGGCGTTGCTGGAAGCGGTGCGCCACCTCGCTGAACAGGGGCCGGACTGGAACGGCGTACTCTCGGAAATGCTCAACGTGCTGCACCGTGTGGCCATCGCCCAGGCGCTGCCCGAAGCGGTCGACAACGGCCAGGGCGACCGTGACCGGGTGCTGGCGCTGGCCCAGGCACTGCCCGCCGAAGACGTACAGTTCTACTACCAAATGGGCCTGATTGGCCGTCGCGACCTGCCGCTGGCACCTGACCCGCGTGGCGGTTTCGAAATGGTTCTGCTGCGCATGCTGGCGTTCCGCCCGGCCGACAGCGACGATGCACCGAAGCCGGTACTAAAGCCGGTGGGGATCAGCCAGGCCACAGCTGATCCGGCCCCACCGGTGGCAGCTGCGGCAGTTGAACCTGTTGTCGCGCAAGCTGCCGTTCAGGCCCCGGTAGAGGCCCCTGTCGTCGCCGAGGTTGTGGTTGAAGCGCCTGCAGCGCAGCCAGAGCCCGCCCCGGAGGCCGAGCCCGAACCGGTCGAGGCAGTGATCGACCTCCCCTGGGAAGAGCCCGCCGCACCGCCTGTGCCGGTCGCTGCCGCGCCGCAGCCCGAGCCCGTGGTGGTCGAGGCGGCCGTTGCCGAGGCCGTCAGCAGCCAACCGGACTACGACGAGCCCCCCTTCGACCCATCCGCGTACAATCCGGCGGGCATGGACCGCGACGATGAGCCACCGGCGGACGAAGACTACTATGTCGCCGACAGCGACCCGGCGGGCTTCAGTTACCTCGATGAACTGGCCGAGCATGTGCAGGAAGACGAGCCTGTCAAGGCGCCCGAGCCTCTGCCGGCAGCTGCGCCCGCCACGGGCCTGGCCCTGCAATGGCTGGAATTATTCCCACAATTGCCTGTCTCCGGTATGACAGGCAACATCGCCGCGAACTGTACGCTGATTGCCGCCGATGGCGACGATTGGCTGCTGCACCTGGACCCGGGCCAGGGCGCGTTGTTCAACAGCACGCAACAGCGCCGCCTCAACGATGCACTCAACCAGCAGCTGGGGCGCGACATCCGGCTGAAGATCGAACTGATTCCCCCGGAGCAGGAAACCCCGGCCCAGGCCGCGTCCCGCAAGCGCGCCGAACGCCAGCATGACGCGGTGGTGTCGATCGAACAGGATCCGCTGATCCAGCAGATGATCCAGCAGTTCGGTGCGACGGTGCGGCAGGATACTATTGAGCCTGTGGATGCCCTGGCCAGCCAGGGCCAATAACGGATAACCATGCGGCCGGCCCTGTGCAGGGCCGCATTACATGACCCAATCGAGGACTACCCCCATGATGAAAGGTGGCATGGCCGGCCTGATGAAGCAGGCCCAGCAGATGCAGGAAAAGATGCAGAAGATGCAGGAAGAGCTGGCTAACGCCGAAGTCACCGGCCAGTCCGGTGGTGGCCTGGTCAGCGTGGTGATGACCGGTCGCCACGACGTCAAGCGCGTCAGCATCGATGACAGCCTGATGTCGGCCGACGCCGACGACAAGGAAGTGCTCGAAGACCTGATCGCCGCCGCGCTCAACGATGCCGTGCGCAAGATCGAGCAGAGCAGCCAGGAAAAGATGGGCGGCATGACCGCCGGCATGCAGCTGCCGCCTGGCTTCAAGATGCCGTTCTGATCGGCGTCGCGTTACCCCGGGGGAGCAACGGCCAGGCGGTCGTTGCTCCCTTGTTCATTCTGTTTCCTGAATTGGCAGGCCCGCATACATGAGCTTCAGCCCCCTGATCCGCCAACTGATCGACGCCCTGCGCATTCTGCCCGGTGTCGGCCAGAAAACCGCCCAGCGCATGGCCCTGCAACTGCTCGAACGCGATCGCAGTGGCGGTACGCGCCTGGCCCAGGCCCTGAGCCAGGCCATGGACGGCGTTGGCCATTGCCGCCAGTGCCGGACCCTGACCGAGCAGGAGCTGTGCCCGCAGTGCGCCGATCCGCGCCGAGATGACAGCCAGCTGTGCGTGGTCGAAGGGCCGATGGACATGTTTGCCGTGGAGCAGGCCGGCTACCGTGGCCGTTACTTCGTGCTCAAGGGGCACCTGTCGCCGCTCGATGGCCTGGGGCCGGACGCGATCGGTATTCCGCAGCTGATGGCGCGGATTGAAGAGCAGGGTACCTTCAGTGAAGTGATCCTGGCCACCAACCCCACGGTGGAAGGGGAGGCGACGGCCCACTACATCGCCCAGCTGCTGGCCGAGAAGGGCTTGAGCACCACGCGTATCGCACATGGCGTGCCGCTGGGTGGGGAGCTGGAGCTGGTGGATGGCGGGACGCTGGCCCATGCGTTTGCCGGACGCAGGCCGATTTCGCTGTAAGTCTTTGCAAAGCATCGCGGGGCAAGCCCGCTCCCACAAGATAGCCTTGGACTGACTTGTGGGAGCGGGCTTGCCCCGCGATGGTTCTGAACCTTGACTCAGTATTCGCTCAGCGAAAACTCGGTCAGGCAGAAAGTCGGCACCCCGGCCGCCTGCAGCCGGCGCGAGCCTTCCAGCTCCGGCAAGTCGATGATCGCCGCGGCCTCGAACACCTGAGCCCCGGTGCGGCGCACCAGGTTGGCGGCCGCCAGCAGGGTGCCGCCGGTGGCGATCAGGTCATCGAAGATCAGCACCGAATCCCCTTCGCACAGGCTGTCGGCATGCACTTCGAGGAAAGCTTCGCCGTACTCGGTCTGGTAACCCTCCGACAGTACGTCGGCCGGTAGCTTGCCTTGCTTGCGGAACAGGATCAGCGGCTTGTTCAACTGGTGGGCGATGATCGAGCCGATCAAAAAGCCCCGCGCATCCATGGCACCGATATGGCTGAACTCGGCCTCGACATAACGCTCGATGAACTGGTCAGCGACGTAGCGCAGCCCACGCGGTGATTGGAACAACGGGGTGATATCGCGGAAGATGACCCCCGGTTTGGGGAAGTCCACTACCGGGCGAATCAGGGCTTTGAGGTCGAAGGTGTCGCTGTGCATGGTGCGGGTATCCTGGAAAAACCAAGGCGCCAGTATACCCGCATCCGGCCTTTGTCAGGCCTCCATTGCACCACCGGCCAGCGCACACAGCTGGATCGGGTCGAGGATATGCACTTCCTTGCCCTCGGCCTTGAGCAGGCCGTTCTGCTGGAAGCGGGTGAACACCCGCGAGACGGTTTCCACGGCCAGGCCCAGGTAGTTGCCGATCTCGTTGCGCGACATGCTCAGGCGGAACTGGTTGGCCGAGTAGCCACGGGCGCGGAAGCGCGCGGACAGGTTGACCAGGAAGGTGGCGATGCGCTCGTCGGCGGTTTTCTTCGACAGCAGCAGCATCATCTGCTGGTCGTCGCGGATCTCGCGGCTCATGACCCGCATCAGCTGGCGGCGCAGTTGCGGCAGTTGTACCGAAAGCTCATCCAGGCGTTCGAAGGGGATCTCGCACACCGAGGTGGTTTCCTGGGCCTGGGCCGACACCGGATAGGCCTCGGTGTCCATGCCGGACAGGCCGACCAGCTCGCTGGGCAGGTGGAAACCGGTGATCTGCTCTTCGCCGGCGTCGCTTAGGCTGAAGGTTTTAAGGGCGCCGGAGCGGACTGCGTAAACCGAGCCGAAATTGTCACCCTGGCGGAACAGGAATTCGCCTTTTTTCAGTGGGCGGCCGCGTTTGACGATTTCATCCAGTGCATCCATGTCCTCGAGGTTAAGGGACAGGGGCAGGCACAGGGGGGCCAGGCTGCAATCCTTGCAGTGGGCCTGGTTGTGTGGGCGCAGTTTTACTGGCTCGGACATTTCTTCGATCCTTGTGGGAAAGCACACATAAGCCGTAAGGGTAACCCACGGCATAGGCTGGAGGCCAGCATGCACTTGTTTGGTGCGTGCTGGCGGCGGCCCGGAGTGGATGTTTCCGGTACCTTTCGACTGTCCATAGTGTGCCCCTGAAGGCGGGCTGTCCATGCGGTGAAACGCCTCAATCGCCTCAGATCACCCGCGAGAAACGCTGGCGATTCTGCTGCGCGAGGTAAGCGTCGAAGACCATGCACACCGAGCGCGCCAGCAGGCGGCCGGCTGGCAGGATGCGGATGCCTTTGCTGTCGAGGCTGATCAGGCCGTCGCGCTGCATGGCCTGCAGTTGCGGCCACAGCTCGTTGAAGTAGCCGCGAAAATCTATGGTGAATTGCCGTTCGATCTGCTCGAAATCCAGCTCGAAATGGCAGATCAGTTGCTGGATCACAGCCCGGCGCAGGCGGTCGTCCTGGTTGCACAGCAGGCCGCGCTGGGTGGCCAGTTGGGCGGTGGACAGGGTGTCCTGGTAGGTGTTGAGGTCGCTGCTGTTCTGGCAGTACAGGTCGCCGATCTGGCTGATGGCCGAGACCCCCAGGCCGATCAGGTCGCAATGGCCGTGGGTGGTGTAACCCTGGAAGTTGCGCTGCAGGGTGCCTTCTTCCTGGGCGATGGCCAGTTCGTCGTCCGGCAGGGCGAAATGGTCCATGCCGATATAGCGGTAGCCGGCGGCGGTCAGTTGGTCGATGGTGGCGTGCAGCATCTCCAGTTTGGCCGCAGGGGCCGGCAGGTCGTTGCCGTCGATGCGCCGCTGGGGCATGAAACGCTCGGGCAGGTGGGCGTAGTTGAACACCGACAGGCGATCGGGTTGCAGGCGGATGACTTCTTCGACAGTGCGGGCGAAGCCTTCCGGGGTCTGCTTGGGCAGGCCGTAGATCAGGTCGAGGTTGATCGAACGGAACTGCAGGGTGCGCGCCGCTTCGATCAAGGTGCGGGTCTGCTCCAGGCTCTGCAGGCGGTTGACCGCGCGCTGCACCGCCGGGTCGAGGTCCTGTACGCCCAGGCTGACGCGGTTGAAGCCCAGCTCGCGCAGCAGCCCCATGGTCGACCAGTCGGCTTCGCGCGGGTCGATCTCGATGCCGTAGTCACCGGAGTCATCGTCCAGCAGGTTGAAGTGCTGGCGCAGGGTCGCCATCAGCTGGCGCAGTTCCACATGGCTGAGGAAGGTCGGGGTGCCGCCGCCGAAGTGCAGCTGCTCGACGCGCTGCTTGGGGTCCAGGTGGCAGGCGACCAGCTGGATTTCCTGTTCCAGGCGCTGCAGGTAGGGCGCGGCGCGGCCACGGTCCTTGGTGATGACCTTGTTGCAGGCGCAGTAGTAGCAGATGTTGGCGCAGAACGGCACATGCACGTACAGCGATAGCGGGCGGGTGGCCCGACGGCTCTCGCGCAGGGCGTGCAGCAGGTCGAACGAGCCCACTTCGCTGTGCAGTTGCACGGCGGTAGGGTATGAGGTGTAGCGTGGCCCGGCCAGATCGTAACGACGGATCAGGTCGGCGTCCCAGCGTAGGTCGTCGAGCATGTGGGCAGTCCCCGGATAGAGCAGCAGTGTCCGGAGTCTAGGGCTGCGTGGGGTGTGGGGTGTTGATTTGTATCAAGCAGGCCAGCCGATCGCGGGGCAAGCCCGCTCCCACAAGCGTAGAAGCCTGCTCAGCTTTGTGGGAGCGGGCTTGCCCCGCGATTCCCTGTCAGTGCCCCATGAGCCAGTGCTGATGGGGCCCCGGTAGTGTCCAAAGCCCGAACAGAATCACCAGCAGCCCACCCGCCATCCGCACCCCGCGCTTGCGCAGCACGCTGCCCACACGCTCCGCCGCCAACCCCGTGGCCAACAACACCGGCCAGGTCCCCAGCCCGAACGCCAGCATCAATGCCCCACTGTGCAGCGCATCACCCTGGCTGGCCGCCCACAACAGGGTACTGTACACCAGCCCGCATGGCAGCCAGCCCCACAAGGCGCCGAGCAACAGGGCGCGAGGCAGGCTGGACACCGGCAGCAGCCGTGTCGCCAGCGGTTGTATATGGCGCCACAGGCCACGCCCCAGCGCTTCAATGCGTGTCAGGCCGCTCCACCACCCGGCCAGGTACAGGCCCATGGCAATCAGCAGCAGCGCCGCGACGACCCGAAGCCCGAGCGCCAGCGGGCTGCTGGCCAGGGCCACGCCGGCCAGGCCCAGCAGCAGGCCGGCCGCGGCGTAGCTGAGGATGCGCCCGAGGTTGTAGGCCAGCAGCAGGTGTAGCCGCCGGCTGCGTTGCTCGGGCGGGATGGCCAGGGTCAGGGCGCCCATCAGGCCGCCGCACATCCCCAGGCAGTGGCCGCCGCCGAGCAGGCCGAGGACCAGGGCCGAGCCGAGCAGAGGGATCAGTTCAGGCACTCGGTTTGGCGTCCTTGTCTTCGGGCGGCTGTTCGTCGTGTTTGACCGCGGCCTGGTGGCGCGGGTCCTGGTCGTCGAACAGGATGCTGTGGGCCGGGCCTTCAAGGTCGTCGTACTGGCCGCTGTCCACCGCCCAGAAGAAGATGTACACGGCCACCCCGACCAGCAGCAGGGCGGCGGGGATCATCACGTAGAGGGCGGGCATAGGGTTTTCCTTCCAAGTGACGGTGGCGCGCTCAGCGGCACGCCCGCTGCAGTTGGCAGCCGGGTCAGGCGCAAGGCGTTGAGCACTACGATCAGCGAGCTGACCGACATGCCGACCGCCGCCCAGACCGGGGTGATCCAGCCGAGTGCGGCGAACGGCAGCATGAGGCCATTGTACAGGGTCGCCCAGAGCAGGTTCTCGACAATGTTGCGGCGGGTGCGCCGGGCCAGGGCAAAGGCCTGCACCAGGGCGTGCAGGTTGTTGGACAGCAGCACGGCGTCGGCGCTGGTCTTGGCAAGGTCGGTGGCGCTGCCCATGGCGATGCTGATATCGGCGGCGGCCAGGACCGGTACATCGTTCACCCCGTCACCCAGCATCAGCACCTTGCGCCCTTCAGCCTGGAGCTGTTTCAGGCGCGCGAGCTTGTCGTCCGGGCGCAGGCCGCCGACGGCCTGGTCGATGCCAAGCGTCGTGGCCACCTCGGCAACCATCGGCGAGCTGTCGCCGGACAGCAGCAGGGTCTGCCAGCCACGGGCCTTGCAGGCGGCCACCAGGTCGGCGGCGTCGTCGCGCAGGCGGTCATCCAGGCCGAACCAGGCCAGTGGGCCCTGGCGATCGCCCAACAGCAGCCACTGGCCGCGTGGCTCGGGTACGCCAGGCACTTCGGCGCCACTCAGGGCGCAGACGAAGGTGGCCTGGCCGATGCGCAGGCGCTGGCCGTCCACCTCACCTTCCAGGCCCAGCCCAGGCACTGCGTTGACCGCCTCGGCCGGTTGGGCGGCGCGGCCGAAGGCACGGGCGATGGGGTGCTCGGAACGGTTCTCGAGGGCGGCGGCCAGCGCCAGGCAGCGGTCGGCATCCAGGCGCCCCAGCGGGCGGATGCTGCGCAGGGCCAGGCGGCCTTCGGTGAGGGTACCGGTCTTGTCGAAGATCACTGTGTCGATCTGGTTGAGGCCTTCGAGCACATGACCACGGGTCACCAGTAGGCCGAGCTTGTGCAAGGTGCCGGTGGCGGCGGTGAGGGCGGTCGGGGTGGCCAGCGACAGGGCGCAGGGGCAGGTGGCGACCAGCATGGCCAGGACGATCCAGAACGCCCGCCCGGCATCGAGTTGCCACCAGACCAGGCCGATGACCGCCGCCGCCGCCAGGGTGAACAGCAGGAACCATTGCGACGCCCGGTCGGCGATCTCGGCCAGGCGCGGTTTTTCGGTCTGCGCCCGCTCCAGCAGGCGCACGATGGCCGACAGTCGTGAGTCCTGGCCCAGGGCCTGGACCTCGACGGTGAGGGTGCTCTCGACGTTGAGGGTGCCGCCGGTGACCCGGTCGCCGGTGCGCCGCGCCAAGGGCAGGTATTCACCGGTGAGCAGCGATTCGTCGACGCTGGAGCGACCCTCGATGATGCAGCCGTCGGCGGGGATCACCGCGCCGGGTAGCACTTGCACGCGGTCGCCGCACTGCAGCTCGCCGAGCAGGATGCGCTCGGCCTGGCCGTCGGCAGCCAGGCGCAGGCACGAGGTCGGCAGCAGGTTGACCAGTTGTGCCGTGGCCGCCGCCGTGCGCTCGCGGGCACGACGCTCCAGATAGCGGCCGGTCAGCAGGAACAGGGCGAACATGCCCACGGTGTCGAAATACAGCTCGCCACTGCCGGTGATCGCGGTCCAGATCCCGGCGCAGTAGGCCAGGGCAATGGCCAGTGATACCGAGACGTCCATGGTCAGGTGGCGAGTGCGCAGGTCGCGGGCGGCGCCCTTGAAAAACGGCGCGCAGCTGTAGAACACGATCGGGGTGGTGAGGAACAGCGCGACCCAGCGCAGGATGGTGTGCAGCTCGGGGGACAGGTCGATGTTGAATTCCGGCCAGGTGGCCATGGTCGCCATCATTGCCTGGAACCACAGCAGCCCGGCCACACCCAGGCGGCGCAGGGCACTGCGGTTTTCCCGGGCCAGTTGCTCGGCGGCCTGGTCCGGCTGGTAGGGGTGGGCGGCGTAGCCGATGCGGCGCAGCTCGGCCAGCAGCCTGGACAGCGGCAACTGGCTGTCGGCCCAGTTGACCAGCAGGCGATGGTTGGACAGGTTCAGCCGCGCCTCGGCGACCCCGGGCAAGGTGCGCAGATGTTTTTCGATCAGCCAGCCGCAAGCGGCGCAACTGATGCCTTCGACCAACAGGGTGGCTTCGGCCAGTTCGCCGGCATGGCGCACGAAGCCCTGTTGCACGTCGTCGCGGTCGTACAGCGCCAGTTCGTCCTGCAACTGGCGGGGCAGGGCTTCGGGGTTGGCGCTGGTGTCGCTGCGGTGCTGGTAATAGTGCTCAAGGCCCCCGGCGACGATGGACTCGGCCACTGCCTGGCAGCCCGGGCAGCAGAATGCCCGGGGCTCGCCGAGCACCACGGCGGTGAAGCGGCTGCCGGCGGGGACGGGCAGGGCGCAGTGGTAGCAGGGGGTGGGTTGGGTCATTTACATCATTGCCTTACGCAAGTCGGCTATCTGGACAGGGTGCCTGTGGGAGCGGGTTTACCCGCGAACGCGTCAGAGCAAGCAGTGATGTCTTCAGGTCTGACGCATTCGCGGGTAAACCCGCTCCCACAAGGGGCGCGGTGTTCGGTCAGTGATGCTCGGCCCCTTGAATGGCTTCATCCCCCAACTGCAAGGTCACGCCATGCTCGACCTTCTCCTCTTCGAACAACCGCCACACATGGTCATCCTGGCTGCCGAGCAACTCGACGAAGCGTCGGCCGTCGACCTTGTCATCCAGCTGGCCGACATAGCGGCCCGGCTCGGTGCGTGCCAGTTGTACCTTGCGGTCCTTGTTCGGCTGGGTTGGCGAAATCAGGTTCAGTTCCAGCGCCTGCGGGGCGCTGTTGCCGGTCAGGCGCACGTCCACTTCACCGGTCAGTTCGTCCAGGTGGATGCTGGCCTTGATGTTGAGGGTCTGGGCCAGCAATTCACGGTCCAGCGAGCGGTTGATGCCCTTGCCGGCTTCGTAATAGTTGTCGTTGACCAGGTTGTCCGGGTTGCGCACGGCGATGCTGACCATGGTCAGGCTCAGGCATACCGAGGTGGCCAGGATGCCGATGATGATCCAGGGCCAGAGGTGCTTGTACCAGGGGCTGGCGGCGGTGGCGGCAGGCATTGTCTGTGTTCTCTCTAGTCAGCGGATCTGTGGGCCGATGAAGCGGCTCTTGGCTTCAACCTGGCTGGCGCTGTCGTCGGCGTCCTTGAGGATGAAGGTGATTTCGTTGGTGGTCGAGGGCAGTTTCTCCGGGGCAACCGACAGTTGCACCGGCAGGCTGACGATATCGCCGGCGGCCACGCGGATCTCGCGGTGGCCTTCGAGCCGCAGGTCCGGCAGGCCGGCGGCATCCAGCACGTAGACGTGGTCGCGCTGATCCTTGTTCATCACCTTCAGGCTGTACACGTTTTCGATCCGCCCCTGGGCGTTCTCGCGGTACAGCACCCGGTCCTTGGCCACGTCGAAGCCCACCAGCGAGCGGGTGGCGAAGGCGGTGGTCAGGGCGCCGATCATCACCAGCAGCACCAGCGCGTAGCCAATCAGGCGCGGGCGCAGCATGTGGGTTTTCTGCCCGGACAGGTTGTGCTCGGTGGTGTAGCTGATCAGGCCCTTGGGGTAGTTCATCTTGTCCATGATGCTGTCGCAGGCGTCGATGCAGGCGGCGCAGCCGATGCACTCGATCTGCAGGCCGTCGCGGATGTCGATGCCGGTAGGGCAGACCTGTACGCACATGGTGCAGTCGATGCAGTCACCCAGGCCCTTGGCTTTGTAGTCGATGTCCTTCTTGCGCGGGCCACGGGTTTCGCCACGGCGCGGGTCGTAGCTGACGATCAGGGTGTCCTTGTCGAACATCACGCTCTGGAAGCGCGCGTAGGGGCACATGTACACGCACACCTGCTCGCGCAGCCAGCCGGCGTTGCCGTAGGTGGCCAGGGTGAAGAAACCGACCCAGAAGTAGGCCCAGCCGTCGGCCTGCCCGGTGAAGAACTCGATGGCCAGCTCGCGGATCGGCGAGAAGTAGCCGACGAAGGTCATGCCGGTGACGAAGCCGATCAGCAACCACAGGCTGTGCTTGGCGAACTTGCGCAGGAACTTGTTGCCGCTCATGGGCGCCTTGTCCAGCTTCATGCGTTGGTTGCGGTCACCCTCGGTGACTTTTTCGCACCACATGAACACCCAGGTCCACACGCTTTGCGGGCAGGTGTAACCGCACCAGACGCGGCCGGCGTATACAGTGATGAAGAACAGGCCGAAGGCCGCGACGATCAGAAGGCCCGAGAGCAGAATGAAGTCCTGCGGCCAGATGGTGGCGCCGAAGATGTAGAACTTGCGCTCGGGCAGGTTCCACCACACGGCCTGGTGGTCGCCCCAGTTCAACCAGACGGTGCCGAAATACAGCAGGAACAACACCGCACCGCCGACCATCCGCAGCCTGCGGAAAATGCCGGTAAAGGCGCGGGTATAGATTTTTTCGCGTGATGCGTAGAGGTCGACGGATTCCTTCCCTTTGCTGGCAGGCGGGGTGACGTCATGTACCGGAATTTGCTTGCTCATCATCTAGTCCCACGGCAGTGGAGAAACGCCGCGGCCAGTGCTTGCCGGCCGCAGTCGCGCGCGTTCTGCTGGCGCTCTGCGGCCCATGATACGCCTGTGCTGGCGTGCCGGGGCCTTGCTGCGACACTTAGTCGCGTTGGGTGCTGGTTTGAATCGTGATATGGCGGGTGTCAATTGATCCAGGTCATGGGGCCTGCAGGAATTGTGGTGTCAGTGCCGGCCTCTTCGCGGGTAAACCCGCTCCCACAGGTACTACGCAATGTTTGAGGGTGCAGTGGACCTGTGGGAGCGGGTTTGCCCGCGAAGAGGCCAGCCAGCCTTACTCGGCCTGGGCCGGTGCCTGATCCTGATGCGACAGGCTGTACACATACGCCGCCAGCAGGTGCACCTTGTCGTTGCCCTGCAACTGTTCCTGGGCCGGCATCTGGCCCTGGCGACCGTAGCGGATGGTCTGTTGCAACTGGGCGAAGCTCGAGCCGTAGATGAACGCCTGCGGGTGGGTCAGGTTCGGCGCACCCATGGCCGGGGTGCCCTTGCCCTCAGGGCCATGGCAGGCCACGCAGTTGGTGGCGAAGATCTGCTGGCCCTTGACCGGGTCGGCCTTGGCATCCTCGGGCAGCGTGCGACCGTCGAGCTTGGTCAGCACGAACGCTGCCACGTCAGCCACACCCTGTTCGCCGATCACCGTGCCCCAACCCGGCATCACCCCGTGGCGCCCGCCCATGATGGTGGTCTTGATGGTTTCCGGTTCACCGCCCCAGCGCCAGTCGTTATCGGTCAGATTGGGGAAACCGTAGGCGCCCTTGGCGTCAGAGCCGTGGCACACCGAGCAGTTGGAGGCGAACAGGCGTGCGCCCATCTTCAGCGCCTGCGGGTCCTTGGCCACTTCCTCCACCGGCATGGCGGCGAACTTGGCGAAGATCGGCCCGAAGCGAGCGTCGGCCTTGGCCATCTCCTTTTCCCACTCGTGCACGCCGGTCCAGCCTGGCTGGCCGTTGGAAAACTCGGTCTTCTTGTCGTTGTCGACGTACGCGTAGCCCGGCAGGATGCCTTTCCAGTTGCCCAGGCCCGGGTACAGCACCAGGTAGCCGAGGGCGAACACGACGGTGCCGACGAACAGCCAGAACCACCATTTGGGCAGCGGGTTGTCGTACTCCTCGATGCCATCGAAGGCGTGGCCGACGGTTTGATCGGTGATCTCTTCGCGCTGGCCCTTGCGGGTCGACAGCAGCAGCCAGCTCAAGGCGAAGATGGTGCCCAGGGTCAGGACGGTGACGTACAGACTCCAGAAGGTTGTCATTGTTGTTTGCTCCCAGAAGCTTTTTGCGCTTTCGCGTGCTCAACGTGGCGAGTGGCCTCGGGGTCGTCCGCAAATGGCAATTGCGTGGCCTCGTCGAACTCCTTCTTGCGCCGCGGGCTGAACACCCACAGCGCCAAGCCCACGAAAGCCACCAGCACCACGACGGTGCCCAGGCCGCGAATCATCCCGATATCCATCAGTGTCACCGTTTGCTTTTGATGAGGGTGCCAAGGCCTTGCAGGTACGCCACCAGGGCGTCCATTTCGGTCTTGCCCTTGACCGCGTCGCGGGCACCGGCGATGTCTTCGTCGGTGTACGGCGTGCCGAGGGTGCGCAGGACTTCCAGTTTCTTGGCGGTGTCCTTGCCATCGAGCTTGTTCTCGACCAGCCATGGGTAGGACGGCATCTTCGATTCCGGTACCACGTTGCGCGGGTTGTACAGGTGCGCGCGGTGCCAGTCATCGGAGTAGCGGCCACCCACGCGGGCGAGGTCCGGGCCGGTACGCTTGGAGCCCCACAGGAACGGATGGTCCCACACGCTTTCGCCGGCTACCGAGTAGTGGCCGTAGCGTTCGGTCTCGGCGCGGAACGGGCGGATCATCTGCGAGTGGCAACCCACGCAGCCTTCGCGGATGTAGACATCGCGGCCTTCCACTTCCAGCGCGGTACGCGGCTTCATGCCCTCGACCGGCTTGTTGGTGACGTCCTGGAAGAACAGCGGGACGATCTGGGTGAGGCCACCGACGCTGACGGCGATGACCATGAAGAAGGCCATCAGGCCAATGTTCTTCTCGACTGCTTCATGCTTCATCAGTGGGCTCCCACGACGACGATCTTGGCGGCTTCCTCAGCCTGTGCCGGGTTGGCGGCACGCACGGTGCGATACACGTTGTAGGCCATCAGCAGCATGCCCGAGGCGAAGAACGCACCGCCCAGGGCGCGGACGATGTAGCCCGGGTGGCTGGCCTGCAGCGCTTCGACGAACGAATAGGTAAGGGTGCCGTCGTCGTTGATGGCGCGCCACATCAGGCCCTGGGTGATGCCGTTGACCCACATCGAGGCGATGTACAGCACAGTGCCGATGGTCGCCAGCCAGAAGTGCGCGTTGATCAGGCCGACGCTGTGCATCTGCTCGCGGCCGTAGAGTTTCGGGATCATGTGGTACACCGCGCCGATGGAGATCATCGCCACCCAGCCCAGGGCGCCGGCGTGCACGTGGCCGATGGTCCAGTCGGTGTAGTGGGACAGCGAGTTGACGGTCTTGATGGCCATCATCGGGCCTTCGAAGGTGGACATGCCGTAGAACGCCAGCGAGACCACCAGGAAGCGCAGGATCGGGTCGGTGCGCAGCTTATGCCAGGCCCCCGACAGGGTCATCATGCCGTTGATCATGCCGCCCCAGCTCGGCGCCAGGAGGATGATCGACATCACCATGCCCAGCGACTGCGCCCAGTCCGGCAGGGCGGTGTAGTGCAGGTGGTGCGGGCCAGCCCAGATGTACAAGGTGATCAGCGCCCAGAAGTGCACGATCGACAGACGATAGGAGTAAATCGGGCGCTCGGCCTGCTTGGGCACGAAGTAGTACATCATCCCCAGGAAGCCGGTGGTGAGGAAGAAGCCCACGGCGTTGTGGCCGTACCACCACTGGATCATCGCGTCGGTGGCGCCGGAGTAGGCCGAGTACGACTTGAACAGGCTCACCGGCAGCGACATGTGGTTGACGATGTGCAGCATCGCGGTGACCACGATGAAGGCACCGTAGAACCAGTTGCCGACATAGATATGCTTGGTCTTGCGCTTGACGATGGTGCCGAAGAACACCAGCCCGTAGGTCACCCAGACGATGGCCAGCAGGATTGCCAGCGGCCACTCGAGCTCGGCGTATTCCTTGGTGGTGGTGAAGCCCATGGGCAGCGTGATCAGCGCGCCGACGATCACCGCCTGCCAGCCCCAGAAGGTGAAGGCGGCCATGCTGTCGGAGATCAGGCGGGTCTGGCAGGTACGCTGCACCACGTAGTAGCTGGTGCCGAACAGGGCACAGCCACCGAAGGCGAAGATCACCAGGTTGGTGTGCAGTGGGCGCAGGCGGCCGAAGCTCGTCCATGGCAGGTCCAGGTTGAGCTGGGGCCATACCAGTTGCGAGGCGATGAAGACGCCAAGCCCCATGCCAAGGATCCCCCAGACCACCGTCATGATGGCGAACTGGCGGACGACCTTATAGTTATAAGCAGTCGGACTGATTGCAGTGCTCATTCTAAGGTTCCACGGTTTGGGTATTCTTGTTGGTTGGTAAATCGGCGCCAGTATCGATAACCACCAGGGTTATTACAATGCAAGGCGACTGGTGCCGACCCGTGTCCAAACCCTGTTCGCCACCGTCCCGTGGCGTTGGGGTTCGAACGATTGTACACAAATAAATCTTTGTAATGTGTACCGTTTCCCATGTTTTTCTGATCGATCGGTCAAGCTTTTATTGCCGGGACGGGCACGCAAGGCATCATCCCAAAGCGCGGGCTCGCAAGACTGGAATCGTTGCGTGGTATCAGGCTTTGCACCACGTCTGCTCCGGCTGCTGCGAGCAGGGCCACTGTGGCAACAAGCTTAGTTGTGTTCGGAGGGGGTGCAAGGCGGGGGAGAGGCGAGGGAGGGGCATGGGAGCGGGGCGTGGGAGCGGGCTTGCCCCGCGATGGCGTCGGCCCGGGCGATGAGGTCGTCAGGCCTGGCGCCATCGCGGGGCAAGCCCGCTCCCACGTGTTGTTACTTGGCGGTCACTGTTTCAGCGGCCTGATCCTGCGACAGGCTGTACACATACGCCGCCAGCAGGTGCACCTTGTCATTGCCCTGGATGTCCTGCTGCGCCGGCATCTGGCCCTGACGGCCGTAACGGATGGTCTGCTGCAGCTGGGCGAAGCTCGAGCCGTAGATGAACGCCTGCGGATGGTTCAGGTTCGGCGCGCCCATGGCGGGGGTGCCCTTGCCTTCAGGCCCGTGGCAGGCCACGCAGTTGCTGGCGAAGATCTCCTGGCCCTTGGCCGGGTCGGCCTTGACGCCTTCCGGCAGGCTGCGGCCATCGAGGTTGGTCAGCACGTAAGCGGCCACATCGGCCACGCCCTGCTCGCCGATCACCGTGGCCCAGCCCGGCATTACGCCGTGGCGGCCGTTCATGATCGAGGCCTTGATGGTTTCCGGCTCGCCGCCCCAGCGCCAGTCCTTGTCGGTCAGGTTGGGGAAGCCGTAGGAGCCCTTGGCGTCGGAGCCGTGGCATACCGAGCAGTTGGAGGCGAACAGCCGGCTGCCCATCTTCAGCGCTTGCGGGTCCTTGGCCACTTCTTCCACCGGCATGGCGGCGTACTTGGCGAAGATCGGGCCGAACTTGGCGTCGGCCTTTTCCATCTCTCTTTTCCACTCGTCGACGCCGGTCCAGCCGTTCTCGTAACCGGGCAGGATGCCTTTCCAGTTGCCCAGGCCCGGATACAGGATCAGGTAGCCCACCGAGAACACCAGGGTGCCGACGAACAGCCAGAACCACCACTTGGGCAGCGGGTTGTCGTACTCCTCGATGCCGTCGAAGCTGTGGCCCATGGTCTGGTCGGTGGTGTCGCTGCTCTGGCCCTTGCGGGTGCCGAGCAGCAGCCAGGTCAGGCCGATCAGGCTGCCGATGGTCAGTACGCTGATATACGTACTCCAGAAGGTGGTCATTGCCCATTACTCCTCATGGCGGGTTCCTGCCCGGCAGGGGGCAGGCGGTCGTCGACGAAGGGCAGCAGGCGCGCTTCGGCGAAATCACGGTCGCGGCGACGGTTGAACACCCAGAGCGACAAGCCGATGAAGGCGATCATCACCACCAGGGTGCCCAGGCCACGGATCATGCCGATGTCCATTTCCATCGCACTCACCTCTTGTTCTTGATCGAGGTGCCAAGCACCTGCAGGTAGGCGACCAGCGCGTCCATCTCGGTCTTGCCCTTGACCGCGTCGCGGGCTCCGGCGATGTCGTCGTCGGTGTACGGCACGCCCAGGGTGCGCAGGGTGCGCAGCTTGACGTCGGTGTGGCTGTTGTCGACCGGCGTCGCCACCAGCCAGGGGTAGGACGGCATCTTCGACTCCGGTACCACGTTGCGCGGGTTGTACAGGTGCGCGCGGTGCCAGTCATCGGAGTAGCGGCCACCTACGCGGGCCAGGTCCGGGCCGGTGCGCTTGGAACCCCACAGGAACGGGTGGTCCCACACGCTTTCGCCGGCCACCGAGTAGTGGCCGTAGCGCTCGGTCTCGGCGCGGAACGGGCGGATCATCTGCGAATGGCAACCCACGCAGCCTTCGCGGATATAGATGTCGCGGCCTTCGAGCTGCAGGGCGGTGTAAGGCTTCATGCCCTCGACCGGCTTGTTGGTGACGTCCTGGAAGAACAGCGGGACGATCTGGGTCAGGCCACCGATGCTCACGGCAAACACCATCAGCAGCGCCATCAGGCCTATGTTTTTCTCAACGACTTCATGATTCATCAGGCTCTACTCCTCAAGCCAGCTGGGCGTTGGCAGGGGCTTCCACGACGCTTGGCGAACGCACCGTGCGCCAGGTGTTCCAGGCCATCAGGAACATGCCGCTGAGGAAGATCGCACCGCCGACGAAGCGCACGACGAAGCCGGGGTGGCTGGCCACCAGGGTTTCCACGAACGAGTAGGTGAGCGTGCCGTCGCTGTTGACCGCGCGCCACATCAGGCCCTGGGCGATGCCGTTGACCCACATCGAGGCGATGTACAGCACGGTGCCGATGGTCGCCAGCCAGAAGTGCGCGTTGATCAGCCCGAGGCTGTACATGCGCTCCTTGCCGAACACCTTGGGGATGGTGTGGTACAGCGCGCCGATGGAAATCATCGCCACCCAGCCGAGGGCGCCGGCGTGCACGTGGCCGATGGTCCAGTCGGTGTAGTGGGAGAGGGCGTTGACCGTCTTGATGGCCATCATCGGGCCTTCGAAGGTGGACATGCCGTAGAACGCCAGCGAGACGACCAAAAAACGCAGGATCGGGTCGCTGCGCAGCTTATGCCAGGCCCCCGACAGGGTCATCATGCCGTTGATCATGCCGCCCCAGCTCGGCGCCAGCAGGATCAGCGACATGATCATGCCCAGCGACTGCGCCCAGTCCGGCAGCGCGGTGTAGTGCAGGTGGTGCGGGCCGGCCCAGATGTACAGGGTGATCAATGCCCAGAAGTGCACGATCGACAGACGATACGAATACACCGGGCGCTCGGCTTGCTTGGGCACGTAGTAGTACATCATCCCGAGGAAGCCGGCGGTGAGGAAGAAGCCCACGGCGTTGTGGCCGTACCACCATTGCACCATGGCGTCGGTGGCCCCGGCATACACCGAGTACGACTTGGTCAGGCTGACCGGCAGCTCCAGGTTGTTGACGATGTGCAGGATCGCCACGGTGAGGATGAACGCGCCGAAGAACCAGTTGCCCACGTAGATGTGCTTGGTGTTGCGCTTCATCAGCGTGCCGAAGAACACCACGGCATAGGCGACCCAGACGATGGTGATCAGGACGTCGATCGGCCATTCCAGTTCGGCGTACTCTTTCGAGCTGGTGTAGCCCAGCGGCAGGCTGATCGCCGCCAGCAGGATCACCAATTGCCAGCCCCAGAACGTGAACGCGGCCAGGCGCGGTGCGAACAGGGTGGTCTGGCAGGTGCGTTGCACCGAATAATACGAGGTGGCGAACAGGGCACAGCCGCCGAAGGCGAAGATCACCGCGTTGGTGTGCAAGGGTCGCAGGCGGCCGAAGCTGGTCCACGGCAGGTCAAGGTTGAGGGCGGGCCAGGCGAGCTGGGCGGCAATGAAGACGCCGAGCCCCATCCCGACGATGCCCCACACCACCGTCATGATGGCGAATTGGCGGACCACCTGATAGTTGTAGGCGGTACTGCTGGTTGTGTTCATGTATGGGTTCCCATCCACGGTTATAGGCAGGCTAGACAGCGAGGCAAGCATGATTAATGGGCAAAGTGCCGGTATTGACGGGGATCAATGGGCGCAGATTGCAAATGCCCCAGGCTTGCGCTGCGATCCTCCGCGAATTGCGGGCGAACGAGGGCAAAACAGCTGGCTGATCCTGGCCCATGGCGCGGGCGCGCCGATGGACAGCGGCTTCATGGACGACATGGCGCAAAGGCTGGCAGGGCTTGGGGTCGGGGTGGTGCGTTTCGAGTTTCCGTACATGGCCCAGCGGCGTGTCGACGGCGGCCGGCGCCCGCCCAATCCGCAGAAGGTCCTGCTCGACTGCTGGCGTGATGTATACAACCAGGTGCGACCTTTGGTCGCGGGGCCTTTGGCTGTCGGTGGCAAGTCCATGGGCGGGCGCATGGCCAGCCTGCTGGCGGACGAGCTTGGTGCCGATGCGCTGGTGTGTCTGGGCTATCCGTTCTATGCCGTGGGCAAGCCGGAAAAGCCCCGCGTCGAGCACTTGGCCGGGTTGCGCACGCGCACGCTGATCGTCCAGGGGGAGCGAGATGCCCTGGGCAATCGGGAGGCGGTGCAGGGGTATGAACTATCGCCAGCGATCGAAGTGAGCTGGCTGGTGGCGGCGGACCATGACCTGAAACCGTTGAAGGCTTCGGGGTTCAGCCATGCGCAGCATTTGCAGGCGGCGGCGGAGAATGTAGCGAGATTCCTGCGGGATTGAAATCGCGGGGCAAGCCCGCTCCCACGTGGGAGCGGGCTTGCCCCGCGATCGTCTGCAGCAACACCGGAGTCTCCGACTTGCTAAAACGATCCCTCACCACCCTTACCCTCTTCTCCGTCCTGGCCGGCTGCGCCAGCCACGACATCGACCCCCGCGGTTACAACGAAACCGGCACCGCCTCCTACTACGGCAGCCGCCACCACGGCAAACGCACCGCCAGTGGCGAACCGTTCAACCAGCATGACCTCACCGCCGCACACCGCAGCCTCCCCTTCGGCAGCCGGGTGCTGGTGACCAACCTCGCCAACCAGCGCAGCGTGGTGGTACGCATCAACGACCGCGGCCCGCACACACGCGGTCGGCTGATCGACCTGTCACGCGCCGCAGCGGAAAAAATCGGCATGCTCCGTAGCGGAACGGCGCGAGTCCGGGTACAAGGTCTGAGCGATTGACCTGACTGGAGCCCTCGCCATTTTCGACCTGGCCACCCTCCCCACCTTCAGCCTGCTGCAACTGGGCCTGGGCCTGCTGTTGCTGATCCTCGGCGCCGAGCTGCTGGTACGCGCGGCGCTGCGCCTGGCCACCCGCCTGCATGTACGCCCGCTGATCATCGGCCTGAGCCTGGTGGCGTTCGGCAGTACCGCACCGCAACTCACCGTCAGCCTGCAGGCGGCCTATCAAGGCGCGCCTGATGTGGCGGTGGGCAGCGTGATCGGCAGCAATATCTTCAACGTGCTGGTGATTCTCGGCCTGGCCGCGCTGATCATTCCGCTGCGCGTGTCGCGCCAACTGGTGCGCCTGGACATTCCCTTGATGATCGCCGCCAGCGGCCTGGTCTATCTGCTGGCCGGCAATGGCCAGCTGGGGCGCGTCGAAGGTGCGCTGTTGCTGCTCGGCTTGCTCGGCTACCTGCTGATGCTTCGGCACCAGTCGCGCCACCATGCGCGCACCTACCCGGCAGCGAATACGCCGGTTACAGGCGCCGGACGCTTCTGGAGCGGCGTATTGCTGCAGGTCTTCCTGGGCCTCGGCCTGCTTAGCCTGGCCGGGCATCTGCTGCTGCAGGCCGCCGTCGAGGTTGCGACTGACCTCGGGCTCTCCGAACGGGTCATCGGCCTGACCGTGGTCGCGGTGTGCACTTCACTGCCGGAGCTGGCCGCCGCCCTGATCGCCGCGCTGCGCGGCGAACGCGAGGTTGCGGTGGGCACGGTAATCGGCAGCAACCTGTTCAACTTGCTGGCGGTGCTGGGGCTGACCGCCGTGGTTGCGCCCGAGCCGCTGTCGATCTCGCCCAACGCCCTGGATTTCGACCTGCCGGTGATGCTCGGGGTCGCGGCGCTGTGCCTGCCGGTGTTCTATTCGGGCTTTCGGGTGACCCGCGCCGAGGGCCTGGTGTTCCTCTGCCTGTACCTGGCCTACGGCCTGCACGTGGTGACATTCACCACCGGGCTGCCCCTGGCCGGGCGCCTGGAAAACCTGATGCTGTTCTACGTTCTGCCAGCGCTCGGCGTCGTGCTGCTGTATACGACGGTGCGCGCCTGGCGCCGCCAACACTAAGGAAAACAACATGGCTGACACGAAACAGACCGGCGAAAGCATTCGCCGCCAGGTGATGGGCGATGCCTTCGTCGACCGCGCCCTGGGCAATGCCACCGCGTTCACCCAACCACTGCAGGACTTCGTCAACGAACATGCCTGGGGCAGCGTCTGGGCACGCGACGGGCTGCCGCTGAAAACCCGCAGCTTGATCACCCTGGCCACGCTGACCGCGCTCAAGTGCCCGCAAGAGCTCAAGGGGCACGTGCGTGGGGCGTTGAACAACGGCTGCACGGTGGAGGAGATTCGCGAGGCGTTACTGCATTGCGCCGTGTACGCCGGCGTGCCGGCGGCGATCGATGCGTTCCGGGCGGCGCAGGAAGTGATCGACAGCTACCAGGCCAGCTGAAAGCATCGCGGGGCAAGCCCGCTCCCACGTTTTCATGACGTGGGAGCGGCGGTGCGCCGGTGCGACTTGCCCCGCGATTGGGCCTCAACCCTGACGCTTTTTCTTCAGTTTGAACGCCACCCACAGCACCAGGATCCACGCCGGGATCAGCATCACCGAGATACGAATCGGTGGCGTCAGGTACATCACCACCAGAATCAGCACGATAAACGCCAGGCACAGGTAGTTGCTCACCGGGTGCGCCCAGCTGCGGTAGAACGGCGTGATACCGGCCGCCAGCTTGGCCTTGCGGAACTTCAGGTGGGTGATGCTGATGCTCGCCCAGTTGATCACCAGCGCCGAAACGGCCAGGGCCATCAACAGGCCGAAGGCTTCACCGGGCATCAGGTAGTTGATCAGCACGCACATCCCCGTGGCGAATGCCGACACGCCCAAGGCGGTGAGCGGCACGCCACGGCGGCTGACCTTGAGCAGCTGGCGCGGCGCATCGCCCTGGGAGGCCAGGCCGAACAGCATGCGGCTGTTGGCGTAGACGCAGCTGTTGTACACCGACAGCGCGGCGGTCAGCACCACCACGTTGAGGATGGTCGCCACCAGGTCGCTGTCCAGTTCGTGGAAGATCATCACGAACGGGCTGCCGCCCTGCACCACCTTCTGCCACGGATACAGCGACAGCAGCACCGCCAGGGCACCGATGTAGAAGATCAGGATGCGATACACCACCTGGTTGGTGGCCTTGGGGATGCTCTCGCGTGGGTTTTCGGCCTCGGCGGCAGTGATGCCGACCAGCTCCAGGCCGCCGAAGGAGAACATGATCACCGCCAGCGCCATGATCAGCCCGGTCACGCCATTGGGGAAGAAGCCGCCGTATTGCCACAGGTTGGCGACGCTGGCGTCCGGCCCGCCGTGGCCGCTGCCCAGCAGCCAGGCACCAAAGCCGATCATGCTGACGATGGCCACCACCTTGACCAGGGCGAACCAGAACTCCATCTCGCCATACACCTTCACCTGGGTCAGGTTGATGGCGTTGATGGCCACGAAGAAGATCGCTGCCGTGGCCCAGGTGGGAAAGTCCGGCCACCAGTACTGCACGTAGATGCCCACGGCGGTGAGCTCGGCCATGCCGACCAGCACGTAGACCACCCAGTAGTTCCAGCCCGAAACGAAGCCTGCGAACTCGCTCCAGTAGTGGTGCGCGAAGTGGCTGAAGCTGCCGGCCACCGGCTCCTCGACCACCATCTCGCCAAGCTGGCGCATGATCAGGAAAGCCATCAGGCCGGCGACGGCATAGCCCAACAGCACGGAGGGGCCGGCCAGCTGGATGGTCTGGGCGATGCCCAGGAACAGCCCGGTGCCAATGGCACCGCCCAGCGCGATCAGCTGGATATGGCGATTCTTCAGCCCGCGCTGCAAGCGCTCGGGCGTGCTCTGGTCTTGCATGAAGTGTCCTTTAGGTGAGGCCTTGTTGTTGGTGTTGTGTGCAGTGAAGCGCTAGATCCAGCCGCCCCACTGCAAGACGAAAATGCCGATGTTGGTGGTGATGGCCGCCATCAGTGTAGTGATCACGATGATCGAGGCGGCCAGTTCGTGGTTGCCGTTGGCCGCCCGCGCCATCACATAGCTCGCCGCCGCGGTGGGGCTGCCGATGTAGAGGAACAGGATGCCCAGTTCGGCCCCGCGGAAACCGCACAGCCAGGCGCCCAGGGTACCCAGCAGCGGCAGCCAGACCATCTTCACCAGGCTCGCATCGAACGCCAGCCTGCCGCTGTCGCGCAGCGCCGCCAGCGACAAGGTGCCACCGATGCAGATCAGCGCCAGCGGCAAGGTCATCTGCGCCAGATAGTCGGCGGACGTCAACAGCCAGTTGGGCAGCGGCACCTGGCCGTAGGCCATGGGCGTTGCGACCAGCACACTGATGATCAGCGGGTTGCTGAAAATGCTCTTGCAGATGCTCCACGGGTCGGACTTCAGGTCCGGGCTGTACACCGCCAGCACCACTGCCGACAGCGAGTTGTACATGAGGATGACCAGCCCGGCCAGCACCGCGCCAAGGGAGATACCGTAGTCGCCATAGAGGCTGGCGGCCAGCGCCAGGCCGATCACGCCATTGTTGCCGCGAAATGCGCCCTGGGTGTAGATGCCGCGGTCCGCTGGCGGGCAGCGCCAGATCGCCAGGCCCCAGGCCAGGCCGAAGCCCACCAGGGTAGCGACGATGAAGTAGAGGATGACCCCGGGCTTGACCGCTGCGGCCAGGTCGGCGTGGTAGATGCCAAGGAACAGCAGCGCCGGCATGCACACGTTGAACACCAGCGATGACGCGACCTTGCTGAAGTTGTCGTCGATCACGCGGATGCGCTTGAGCAGCACGCCCATGAACAGCATGGCGAACACGGGCGCCGTGATGTTCAGTGTCTGGATAAGAAGGGCGAGCATGCAGCCTGATCCTGAGGGTTGCCGTTAGGGGGCTAATCATACGTCAGTGCCAGGGCCTTGCGCCCATCGAAGGTGCGAGTTGGCAGCACAAACTGAGCTTGACGTAGGAAATTTCCCGAATATGATGATTAATACTGTATATGCATACAGTTAAAAATGGATTATCCCGACATCGCAAGGAGCTGATCATGTCAGGAATGCAAACCGCGCCCGTGGCCAACCAAGCCCAGGCCAAACAGGTCGTTGCCGACCTCGATCAACTGTTCGACCCGCAGGGCATCGAGCTTCCCGGCCCGGACAGCCAGCTGATGCTGGTCATGCACGGCCACCACACCCTCAAGTACCATCGCTTCGGCGTGCCGCAAGGCACCGGCCAAGCGCCCAAACGCAAACCCGAGCTGTTCTTCGAAGGGGGTGAGCACACCGCCATTGGTGACAACACCCTGCTGCGTTACGAAGCTGGCCAGCCGGGCATCCCCGCCCACCAGTCGCCCCTGCCGTTGCCCAACGGCCTGAGCCTGACCTACGGCCAGGTCATCGCCCTGGGCGGCGACTTCTATGGCGTGCCCGAGCGGCCCATCGCCGACGGCGCCAGCGAGGCCGAACGCATCACACGCTTCACCCAGGCCTTCGACTCCCTGGCCCGCCTGCCGGCGGCCAAGGACGAGGCCGGGCAGATCCTGGCCGTGATGCAGGAAGAAATCGCCGCCGCCAACCAGGCTATTCAGGACGGCCGCCAGCCCCATGAAGCCTACGACGCATTGGGCGACAGCCTGTCGGCACGCTGGAACCGCATCACCGGCGGCGGCAGTTTCGCGTCCGACCTGTTCCCGCTTGGCCGCTACCTGAAGCTGGCCGCCAGCAACTGGGACCATTTCGGCCCCTGGGCGCTGTTGGCCTACCAGGCCGGCCACGCCGCCGCCTTGCAGCAAGCCGTGAAGGCGCGTGCCAGTGGCGAAGAGCGCGACCTGCAACTGGCCTACGCCATGAATGCCTTCGCCGATCACTTCCTCACCGACCTGTTCTCCGCCGGCCATTTGCGGGTGCCGCGCAAGGCATTGGCCGACAGCGTCACCCCGAGCGACGTCGGCTCGCTGATCTCGCGCTTCATGCACGATGAAGACAGCAAGTACGGCCTGTTGGTGCGCAACGCCGAAGGCGAGCAATGGCGCGCCTATGGCGACAAGCGCTACTTCGACAGCGTCGATGTGGCCAACCGTCGCCAGGTCGGCCGGGCCGTGCAGCGCTCGGCCGACGAGGTGTTCCAGGCATTTGTCGATGGCCGCCTGCCGTTGGCCAAGGACTATGCAGCCCTGCGCCTGGCACCGGACCTGCACGCCGCCGAGCAGGACCTGGTGCCGGGCAACTTTGCCCCGCTGTATTTCCAGGACGGCAAGACCGTGCTGCGGCGCAAGGACGTCAACAACCTCAACGACCGCGAGCGCATCGGCGACTGGTGGGGCTGGAGCACCTACCTGCTGCTCAAGGACTACAAGCCCAATACCCCCAGCGGATTCATCGCCGCACCGAGTGCTTCACCGGCCATCATCGGCTGGCAAAGCAGCGAACCGGATGGCCTCAACTGGCAGCGGGGCAACTCGGTGCGTTACGCCTTCAGCGTGAGCGAGCAGTTCAACGAATCCTATATCGGGCCGTGGAGCGCCTATGCCGAACTGGGCGGGCAGTTCCACCCGACCGTACAGGTGCCGCTGGACGGCAAGCAGCGCGGGCGCAACCTGTTCCGCCAGTTCCGCGGCGGCTCGCCGGAGCTGATCGCCAGCCTTGATGGCGTGGCAACCACTTACATCGATCGCAATGCGTGACAAGGAGGTCACCGATGAACATCAGGATCAAACTGGAGCTGGCTTCGGGTCAGTCGCTGGCAGGCATGCCGCTGGAGCTGTTGCGTGATGGCAAGGTCATTGGCCGGGCCAAGGTGCCGGCGGGAGGGCTGGTGGCGTTCGAGGCGCCTGCTGGTGCAGGGCCACTGGCGGTGCGGGTTGACCGCTCGGGGGTAAGCGCCTTCTAAAAACAATCGCGGGGCAAGCCCGCTCCTACGGGTGGACTGTCCCCGAGGGTTGGATTGGTGTCCAACTTCTTGGGAGCTGTCCCCCCGTGGGAGCGGGCTTGCCCCGCGATGCCTTTAGCGCCGTACCGGGCGCTTCTGCAACTTGCGCTGCAAGGTGCGCCGGTGCATGCCCAGCGCTCGCGCGGTGGCAGAGATATTGCCTTCATGCTCGCCGAGCACGCGCTGGATATGCTCCCACTGCAAGCGATCCACCGACATCGGGTTTTCCGGCACCAGGGTATCCAGGTCGGTGTGCTCCGACAGCAGTGCAGCCAGCACATCATCGGCGTCGGCAGGTTTGCACAGGTAGTTGCAGGCACCGCGCTTCACCGCTTCGACCGCCGTGGCGATGCTCGAGTAACCGGTCAGGATCACCACGCGCATCTCCGGGTCCAGCTCCAGCAGCTTGGGCAGCAGCACCAGGCCCGAATCGCCCTCCATCTTCAGGTCCAGGGTGGCGTAGTCCGGCAGGTCCTGCTCGGCCAGCTTCAGGCCTTCCTCGGCAGAGCTTGCGGTACTCACGCGGAAACCGCGGCGGCTCATGGCCCGCGCCATGACCCGGGTGAAGGTGGCATCGTCATCCACCAGCAGCAGGTGCGGCAGTTCTTCGCCTTCGACCTGGATTTCTTCGCTCATCATTCATCTCCTCGCTTGCCATGGGGCAGGCGCAATTCGGTCAGGGTGCCACCCTGCTCATGACTATAGAGTTTCACCGAACCACCCGCACGCGTCACGCTGGCCTTGCTCAAGAACAGGCCCAGGCCGAAGCCTTTGCCCTTGGTGGTAATAAAGGGTTTGCCGATCGCTTCGGCAATGGCCGGCGGCATGCCGGGGCCATGGTCGCGGATGCTGATGACGATGTCCTGGGCGTCCCAGTCAAGGCGCACCTCCAGGTCGTCCGGGCAGGCATCGGCGGCATTGTTCAGCAGGTTCAGCAGGGCCTGGGTCAGGTCGGGCGGCGGCGCCAGCCGCGGTACCTGGCCATCGCGCAGGCGCTGGAAACGGTAGCTGGCTTCCGGGCGCATCAGGTGCCAGCGGTTGAGCGCTTCGTCGAGCCAGGCCGTGACGTCCTGCTCGACGATGGCCAGGCGCCGATTGGCTTCGGCAGCGCGCACCAGTTGCTGCAGGGTTTCCTTGCACAGCTTGACCTGGTCCTGAAGGATCTGCAGGTCTTCCTGCAGCAGCGGGTCGGTGTGGTCCTGGCGCATTTCATTGAGCAGCACGCTCATGGTTGCCAACGGCGTGCCCAGCTCATGGGCGGCGCCAGCGGCCTGGGTGGCCACCGCCAGCAGTTGTTCGTCGCGCAGGCTCTCTTCACGGCGCTCGGCGCGCAGGTGCTCCTGGCGGCGCAACTCCTCAGCCATGCGCGCGGCGAAGAAGGTAATCACCGCTGCGGCCAGGGCGATACTCAGCCACATGCCGTAGACCTGCATGGTGTCGCGCGACTGCGGCAAGGCCTCCAGCGGGTAGAACTGCACCAGCAGCAGGCTGTAGGCCACCAGCGCGATGCCCGACAGCACCAGCGAGTAGATCCACGGCAGCGTGACGGCGGCGATCGCCAGCGGCACCAGGTAATAAGAGACGAAGGGGTTGGTCGAACCACCGGAGTAATACAGCAGCGCGCTGTGGATCAGCAGGTCGCAGGCCAGCTGCAGCGCGTACTCGAGTTCGGTGACCGGCAGTGACAGGCGCAAGCGCACGGCGGTGAACGCGCACAGCAGCGACGACAAGGCCAGGGTGACCACCAGCGAGAACCATGGCAGCGGCAGCAACTCGGTCCAGTAGGCCACGCCCACGGAGCCGGCCTGGGCAGCCAGGACCAGGATGCGGATGAAGGTCAGGCGCCAAAGGTTCTGGCGTGTAGCGGACAGCGGATGTGCGGCGGCGAGCATGAGCTCTCCCGATGAGGCTCCAGAAAAATCGGCTGGAGTATACCGAAGCCAGGCGCCTCGCTGCAGCGATGCGGCAAAGCGCCACACGCGTCAGCCTCAAGACTCTAGCTACAAGCTTCAAGCGTTCTCGCGGCGAACCTTCATCAGATGCTCTGACCCAGGGGCTGTGAAACTGATCTCGATAATACTCACATACTTTCTTACAGCTTGCCGCTTGTCGCTTTGAACTGCCTAAACTGTCCCCGGTCTGATCGGCCATGCGTGGCACGAACGTTCCAACCACGCTTTTCATTGCCAAGGAGCAACACATGCACATTTCCCGTCGCGGCAAAGCCTTTGCCCTGTCCTGCGGCCTGCTCGCCACCCTGCCCGCCGTGGCCGCCGACGAGCCACGCTACAACCAGGTGTCGCTGCGCGCCGAAGTCAGCAAGGAAGTCGCCCGCGACCTGATGGTCGTGACGCTGTACAGCGAAGCGCAGAACAGCGACCCGGGCAAGCTCGCCAAGCAGATCACCGAAACCATGAACAAGGCCGTGCAGCAGGCCCGTGACGTGAAGGACGTGAAGATCAGCCAGGGCAGCCGCAACAGCTACCCGATCTACGACACCAAGGGCCAGAAGATCACCGGCTGGCGCGAGCGCGCCGAGCTGCGCCTGGAAAGTGCCGATTTCCCGGCCCTGTCCAAGCTCACCGGTGAATTGCTGCAGGACCTGAAGATGGGCGGCATGGACTTCTCCATCGCCCCGGCCACCCGCAAGACCAGCGAGGACGAGCTGCTCAAGGATGCCGTGGCCGCGTTCAAGGCCCGTGCCCAGTTGGCCACCGAAGCGCTCGGCGGCAAGGGCTACAAGGTGGTCAGCCTGAACCTCAACAGCAGCGGCTACCCGCGCCCGTACCTGCGCAGCGCACCGATGGCGATGATGGCCAAGGCTGCCGACGAAGCGGCGGCGCCAGCACCTGATATCGAGGCCGGCACCAGCGAAGTCAGCATGAGCGCCGATGGCCTGATCGAAGTTCAGGTGCCCTGACCCTCCAAGTGGATGTCAGTGGCGGTGAAATCCGCCACTGACAGCACTTTCCGACTATTCCTACGCACCAATCAGGTGCGTCCGCCTGTCACCCAAAATGCGAAACATCTTGAAATTCTTACCATTTTGGAGCGCGCAAACGATCAACATTCGCCAAACTTATATGAATGCGACATCCATGTACGACCGTCCCACGTTTTGCCGCCAACCACTCTGCTGAGTGTTGCATTGGGAATAGCCCCTGCATAAGTATCCGCAGGTCGGCTCACGAGGCCGCCTCACTCAAAAAATGACAACAATGAGGCCACCATGCTTAAACACGCAGTCATTCCGTTCCTGGTCGGCGCAGGCTTGCTAGCCGGCGCTCCGTCCGCCCTCGCCGCGACCAACCTGGTGTTCTGCTCCGAAGGCAGCCCGGCCGGTTTCGACCCTGGCCAGTACACCACCGGAACCGACTTCGACGCCTCCGCCGAAACCATCTTCAACCGACTCACGCAATTCGAACGTGGCGGCACCGCGGTGATTCCGGGCCTGGCCACCAAGTGGGAAGTGTCCGACGATGGCAAGGCCTACGTCTTCCACCTGCGTGAAGGCGTCAAGTTCCACACCACCGACTACTTCAAGCCAACCCGCGAATTCAACGCCGACGACGTGCTGTTCACCTTCAATCGCATGCTCGACAAGGACCAGCCGTTCCGCAAGGCGTACCCCACCGAATTCCCGTACTTCACCGACATGGGCATGGACAAGAACATCGCCAAGGTCGAGAAGGTCGATGACCACACCGTCAAGTTCACCCTCAACGAAGTCGATGCAGCGTTCATCCAGAACCTGGCCATGAGCTTCGCGTCGATCCAGTCGGCCGAGTACGCCGACCAGTTGCTCAAGCAAGGCAAGCCTGCCGACATCAACCAGAAGCCCATCGGCACCGGCCCGTTCGTGTTCAGCAAGTACCAGAAGGACGCGCAGATCCGCTACAAGGGCAACAAGGACTACTGGAAGCCCGAGGACGTGAAGATCGACAACCTGATCTTCGCCATCAGCACCGACGCCTCGGTGCGCATGCAGAAGCTCAAGAAGAACGAGTGCCAGGTCACCCTGTTCCCCCGCCCGGCCGATATCCAGCCGCTGAAGCAGGACCCGAAGCTGAAGATGCCCGACCAGGCCGGCTTCAACCTCGGCTACATCGCCTACAACGTGATGGACAAGGTCAAGGGCAGCAACGAGCCTAACCCGCTGTCGCAACTCAAGGTGCGTGAAGCTCTCGACATGGCGGTGAACAAGCAGCAGATCATCGAGTCGGTGTACCAGGGCGCCGGCCAGCTGGCGGTCAACGCCATGCCGCCAACGCAGTGGTCCTACGACACCACCGTCAAGGATGCCAAGTACGACCCCGAAAAGGCCAAGCAGCTGCTCAAGGAAGCCGGCATCAAGGAAGGCACCGAGATCACCCTGTGGGCCATGCCGGTGCAACGCCCCTATAACCCCAACGCCAAGTTGATGGCCGAAATGCTGCAGTCCGACTGGGCCAAGATCGGCATCAAGGCCAAGATCGTCAGCTACGAATGGGGTGAGTACATCAAGCGCTCCAAGGGCGGCGAGCAGGGTGCCATGCTGATTGGCTGGAGCGGCGACAACGGTGACCCGGACAACTGGCTGGGCACCCTCTATGGCTGCGACGCCATGGACGGTAACAACTTCTCCAAGTGGTGCTACAAGCCGTACGACGACCTGATCAAGCAAGCCAAGGCCACCTCCGACCAGGCCAAACGCACCGAGCTGTACAAGCAGGCGCAACACATCCTCAAGGAACAGGTGCCGATCACCCCGATCGCCCACTCCACCGTGTATCAACCCATGAGCACGTCCGTGAAGGATTTCAAGATCAGCCCCTTCGGCCTGAACTCCTTCTACGGGGTAAGCGTGGACAAGTAACGGCCATGATCGCCCCGCCCGCACAGGTTGCGGCGGGGCGACGACATGACCGGGCGGCGCGTAGGACTTTTCCACCGCAGTCGCCGGAATGCTCCCGCTCCCATATCAGTATCTGAACCATGGCTCCCACACCTTGACGCCTCTATCGTCAGGGCCGGGATGTCATCGCCGCGCTTTGCCTGTCGCGGCCAGAAAAGACCAGGACAAAGGATTTGCCATGCGCCCTACAACGCTGTGCTCCACCCTCTTTGCACTCGGCCTGCTGAGCCACGCGCCGCTGACACTGGCCAACAACCTGGTGTTCTGCTCCGAAGGCAGCCCGGCAGGCTTCGACACCGCCCAGTACACCTCGGCCACCGACAACGATGCCGCCGAACCGATCTACAACCGCCTGGTCGAGTTCGAGCGCGGCGGCACCGCCGTGCATCCGGCCCTGGCCACCGACTGGCAGGTCTCCGACGACGGCCTGCGCTACACCTTCCACCTGCGGCCCGGGGTGAAGTTCCACGCCAACAAGGGCTTCAAGCCCACCCGCGATTTCAACGCCGACGACGTGCTGTTCACCTTCAACCGCATGCTCGACAAGCAGCACCCGTTCCGCCAGGCCTACCCCACCGAATTCCCGTACTTCATCAGCATGGGGCTGGACAAGAACATCGCCAGGATCGAGAAGACCGCCCCGCTGACCGTGGTCTTCACCCTCAACAAGGTTGATGCCGCATTCATCCAGAACCTCGCCATGGCGTTCGCCGCGATCCTCTCCGCCGAGTACGCCGAGCACCTGCTGGCCGAGGGCCGGCCGAGCGACATCAACCAGAAACCGATCGGCACCGGCCCGTTCGTGTTCCAGCGCTACCAGAAAGACGCGCAGATTCGCTACAAGGGCAACAAGGACTATTGGGCGCCCGACCAGGTGAAGCTCGACAACCTGGTGTTCTCCATCAACATCGACCCATCGGTGCGCATCCAGAAGCTGCGCCGCAACGAATGCCAGGTCACCCTGCACCCGCGCCCGGCCGACCTGCCCGCACTCCGGCAGGACAGCAAGCTGCAGGTGCTGCAGCAGCCCGGCTTCAACCTCGGCTACATCGCCTACAACACCCAGCACCCGCCCTTCGACCGCCTCGAAGTGCGCCAGGCCATGGACATGGCGGTGAACAAGCAGGCGATCATCCAGGCCGTCTACCAGGAGGCCGGGCAACTTGCGGTAAACGCCATGCCGCCCACCCAGTGGTCCTACGACGACTCGCTCAAGGACGCGCCGTTCGACCCGCAGAAGGCCAAGGCCCTGCTCAAGCAGGCCGGGGTCAAGGAAGGCACCGAGATCACCCTCTGGGCCATGCCCGTGCAGCGCCCCTACAACCCCAACGCCAAGCTCATGGCCGAAATGCTTCAGGCCGACTGGAGCAAGCTCGGCCTCAAGGTGCGCATCGTCAGCTACGAGTGGGGTGAATACCTCAAGCGCATGAAAAGCGGTGAGCACGATATCGCCCTGATCGGCTGGACCGGCGACAACGGCGACCCCGACAACTGGCTGGGCACCCTCTATGGCTGCGACGCCATCGGCAGCAACAACTATTCGCTGTGGTGCGACCCGCAGTACGACGCGCTGGTCAAGCAAGCCAAACGGGTCACCGACCGTGAACAACGCAGCGCCCTCTACCAACAGGCCCAGCAACGCCTCAAGCAACAGGTACCGATCACGCCCGTGGCCCACTCCACGGTCAACCAGCCACTGAGCAGCAACGTCAACGACTTCAAGGTCAGCCCCTTCGGACGCAACGTTTTCTCCGGCGTCAGTATCGATTGACCCCTGCATCGTCTGGCCGGGAGTGCGACCCACTCCCGCGGCCGCGTGCAGCCTGGATTTGCCTGGCGACCCCAGGCGGATACCTGCAGTACCGCGTCACCGTTGCAGGCCCGGCCCACGAGGCACGGGTAATAACTAAAAGAACAGAAAGGGAGCTTTGATTTTGAAACGCACCATGAAAACCGCATTGGCCTTGTCCATCGGCGCCTTCAGCGCCCTGGCCCAGGCCGAACCGATGAGCCAGGAATTCGTCCCCACCACGCTCAAGTCCAGCAGTGAACAAGCCGAAGCCAAGGGCTTCATCGACGGCCAGAGCCTGTCCGGCAGTACCCGCAACTGGTATGCCCGCGAACGCGCCACCCGCGCGCCACTGTGGAAGTACTACAAGAGCGACGGTACCCGTCATCCCACCCACAGCCGTGACAACTGGCTGCAGGGCACCATCCTTAACTACAGCTCGGGCTTCACCGAGGGCACCGTCGGCTTCGCCGTCGAGGCCGCGGCCTACAATGCCATCGCCCTGGAACAGGGGCGCGCCGCGGTAGCCGGCCCGAACAACCGCACGCTCACCCACAGCGACGGCGACGTGATCGGCCAGTGGAGCAAGATGGGCCTGGGCAACGTCAAGGCGCGGGTGTCCAACACCACCCTCACCGTGGGCCGCCAGTCGGTCGACACCCCGATGATCGCCTACATCGGCAACCGCGCGCTGCCATCGAGCTTCCAGGGTGCGTTCCTGCACAGCGCCGAGTTCGACAACCTGTCGTTCGACCTGGGCACCTTCGACCGCGTCTCGCCGCGTACCGAACAGAGCCTGAGCAAGTTCCGCAGCGAGTACAGCGCCACCGGTGTCGAAACCGACCGCGCCAGCACCGCCGGCATCAACTACCAGCCGCTCAAGAGCCTGAGCACCAGCCTGTACGCGACCAAGGTCGACGACTTCTGGAACCAGTACTACTTCGGCGCCAACCATGTGCTGGGCGACAGCGCCGTGTTGAGCCTGACCACCGGCCTGAATTACTACAAGACCGTGGACGCCGGCAGCAAGAAGATGGGCGAGATCGACAACGACACCTACAGCCTGTCGTTCGGCCTGACCCATCAGGCGCACACCCTGAGCGCGTCGTGGCAGCAGGTAAATGGCAACGAGTACTTCGACTACCTGCATGAAACCAACGGCATCTACCTGGCCAACTCGCTGCTGTCGGACTTCAACGGCCCCAACGAGAAATCGCTGCAGATCAGCTACGTGCTGAACATGGCGCCGTATGGCGTACCGGGCCTCAAGTTCAACCTGTACAACGCCCGTGGCTGGGGTATCGACGGCACCCATTACCGGGGTACCGCCTACGACGTCAATGGCCTCGACGGCGAAAACCACTACGAGTGGGGCTTCGGCACCAGCTACGCGGTGCAGAGCGGCCCACTGAAAGACACCAGCATCCGTGCCACCTACACCGCCCACCGCGCCAGCAAGGCCCAGGGCGATGGCAGCCTCGACGAGTTCCGCCTGGTCACCACCATTCCATTCAACATCCTTTGACCGCTGACGCCACGGCCCGACTCCCCACGGGCCGTGGCGGCTACGCTGGAATAGCACTGCAGGGAGGTTTCATGAAATCGTTACCGCTACGCGCTGCCCTGGCAGCGGTCATCCTGGGCGCTGCATCCACCGTTGTGGCCAAGCCGCTGGTGGTGTGCACCGAGGCCAGCCCCGAGGGCTTCGACATTGTCCAGTACACCACCGCCGTCACCGCCGACGCCTCGGCCGAAACCGTCTTCAACCGCCTGGTCGACTTCAAGCCAGGCACCACGGATATCCAGCCGGCCCTGGCCACCCACTGGGACATCAGCCCGGACGGCCTGGTCTACACCTTCCACCTGCGTGAAGGCGTCAAATTCCACAGCACCGACTACTTCACCCCTACCCGCGACTTCAACGCCGACGACGTAGTGTGGAGCCTGAACCGCCAGCTCAGGCCGGACCACCCGTGGCACGACAAGAGCAGCGTCGGCTACCCCTATTTCGAGAGCATGGCCTTCAAGGACCTGCTCAAATCGGTGGAGAAGACCGACGACCACACCGTGGTGATCACCCTGACCCGTCCGGAAGCCCCCTTCCTGCATGACCTGGGCATGGCCTTCACCTCGATCTACTCCGCCGAATACGGCGACCAGTTGCTCAAGGCCGGCAAGACCGGCGACCTCAACAGCAAGCCGATCGGTACCGGGCCCTTCGTGTTCCAGCGCTACAACAAGGATGCCCAGGTCCGCTTCAAGCCCAACCCGGACTACTTCCGTGGCAAGCCACCGGCTGACGCTTTGATCTTCGCCATCGCCACCGACAGCAATGTCCGCCTGCAGAAACTGCGTGCCAACGAGTGCCAGGTGGCGCTGTACCCCAAACCTGACGACGTGTCCTCGATCAAGGCCGACCCGAAACTCAAGGTCGCCGAGATCGAAGCGCTGGTCACCGGCTACATCTCGATGAACACCGAGCACAAGTACCTGAGCGACGTACGCGTGCGCAAGGCGATCAACATGGCCTTCGACCGCCAGACCCACGTCGACCAGTTGTTCGGCAAGGGCAACGCGATGGTAGGGGTCAACCCGTATCCACCGACCATGCTCGGCTACAACAGTGCCAACCAGAACCCACCCCACGACCTGGACAAGGCTCGCGCCCTGCTCAAGGAAGCCGGCGTTCCGGAAGGCACGGTGATCACCCTGTTCACCCGCAACGGTGGTGGTCCGACCAACCCCAACCCGCGCCTGTCAGCGGAAATGCTGCAGGCCGACCTGGCCAAGGTCGGTATCAAGCTCGATATTCGCGTGATGGAATGGGCCGAAATGTTGCGCCGGGCCAAAAACGGCGAGGCCGACCTCGTGTCAACCGGCTGGGCCGGTGACAACGGCGACCCGGACAACTTCCTCAGCCCGCTGCTCAGCTGCGATGCGGCAAAATCCGGCGAGAACTATGCGCGCTGGTGCAACCCCAAGTTCCAGCAGTTGATCACCCGCGCCCGTGAAGCCATCGACAACGACGAACGCGCCAAGCTCTATAGCGAAGCGCTGGCGGTGTACGATGAGGACCAACCGTGGATCAGCATGGCCCACCCGAAGATGTTCACCGCGATGCGCGAGAACGTCGAGGGCTACGTGATCAACCCACTGACCAACAATAACTTCGCCACCACCAAGGTGAAGTAGAACAACAACGACCGCCGGCGATCTGCAAGGCAGCCGGCGGCTGTGCCCTTAGTGGCTGATGAGGTACCCCAAACATGTTGAGTTTCATTGCCCGGCGCCTGGGCCTGCTGATCCCGACCTTCTTCGGTATCACCTTGCTGACCTTCGCGCTCATACGCCTGATCCCCGGCGACCCCGTCGAAGTGATGATGGGCGAACGCAGGGTCGACCCCGAAATGCACGCCCAGGCCATGGAGCGCCTTGGCCTGAACAAACCGCTGCCAGTGCAGTACCTGGACTACGTCGGCAAGCTTGCCCAGGGCGACCTCGGTGAGTCGTTGCGCACCCGCGAGAGCGTCTGGCACGAGTTCACCACGCTGTTCCCGGCGACCCTCGAACTGGCCTTTGCCGCCCTGCTGTTCGCCGGCATCATCGGCCTGCTGGCCGGGGTGATCGCCGCGCTCAAGCGCGGCTCGCTGTTCGACCACGGCGTCATGGGCATCTCGCTGGCCGGCTACTCCATGCCGATCTTCTGGTGGGGCCTGATTCTCATCATGTTCTTCTCCGTGAGCCTGGGCTGGACGCCAGTCTCCGGGCGCATCGACCTGCTCTACGACATCGAGCCGAAGACCGGCTTCATGCTCATCGACACCCTGCTCAGCGACGAAGAAGGGGCGTTCAAGGACGCACTGATGCACCTGATCCTGCCGGCCATCGTGCTGGGCACCATCCCGCTGGCGGTGATCGCCCGAATGACCCGCTCGTCGATGCTCGAAGTGCTGCGCGAGGACTACATCCGCACCGCCCGCGCCAAGGGCCTGTCGCCTGCCCGCGTAGTGTTCATCCACGGCCTGCGCAACGCCCTGATCCCGGTGCTGACCGTGTTCGGCCTGCAGGTCGGCACGCTGCTGGCCGGCGCAGTGCTCACCGAAACCATCTTCTCCTGGCCGGGCATCGGCAAATGGCTGATCGAAGCCATCGGCGCCCGTGACTACCCTGTGGTGCAGAACGGCATTCTGCTGATCGCCTGCCTGGTGATCCTGGTCAACTTCGTCGTGGACATCCTCTACGGCCTGGTCAACCCACGCATCCGCCATCAGCGCTGAGGACTTCGTCATGACCAGCCCGATTCCAAAATCCGTCACTCCGCCAGCCGCGGTTGACCACAGCTTGCTCTACCCCTCGCCCTACAAGGAGTTCTGGCAGGCCTTCTCGCGCAACAAAGGCGCGGTGGCCGGCCTGGCCTTCATGACCCTGGTGGTGTTCTGCGCACTGTTCGCCCCCTGGGTGGCACCGCACAACCCCAGCGAGCAGTACCGCGACTTCCTGCTCACGCCGCCGGTGTGGCTCGAAGGCGGCACCTGGCAGTTCATCCTCGGCACCGACGAGCTGGGTCGCGACCTGCTTTCGCGCCTGATCCAGGGCGCACGCCTGTCGCTGCTGATCGGCCTGTCGTCGGTGGTGATGTCGCTGATCCCCGGCATCCTGCTGGGCCTGTTGGCCGGGTTCTTCCCGCAGATCCTCGGCCCGTCGATCATGCGCCTGATGGACGTCATGCTCGCGCTGCCCTCGCTACTGCTGGCCGTGGCCATCGTCGCCATCCTCGGCCCTGGCCTGATCAACACGGTGATCGCCATCGCCATCGTCTCGCTACCGTCCTACGTGCGCCTGACCCGCGCCGCGGTGATGGGCGAGCTGAACCGTGACTACGTGACCGCCGCACGTCTGGCCGGCGCCAGCCTGCCACGGCTGATGTTCGTCACCGTGCTGCCCAACTGCATGGCGCCGCTGATCGTGCAGGCCACCTTGAGTTTCTCCTCGGCGATCCTCGACGCCGCCGCCCTGGGCTTCCTCGGCCTTGGCGTGCAGCCGCCCACCCCCGAGTGGGGCACCATGCTGGCCTCGGCGCGCGACTACATCGAGCGTGCCTGGTGGGTGGTGAGCCTGCCCGGCCTGACCATCCTGCTCAGTGTGTTGGCAATCAACCTGATGGGCGACGGCCTGCGCGATGCGCTGGACCCGAAACTCAAGAACGCCGCCTGAGGAGAACGCCATGTCACTGTTGCAGATCAACAACCTGAACGTGCGCTTCGGCGACGCCAATGCAGTACCGGTGGTGGACGGCCTCGACCTGAACGTGGACGCCGGCGAGATCCTCGCCATCGTCGGCGAGTCCGGCTCCGGCAAGTCGGTCACCATGATGGCCCTGATGGGCCTGATCGACGCCCCCGGGCGCATCACCGCCGATGCCCTCACCTTCGACGGCACCGACATGCTCAAGCTCAGCGGCCGGCAACGGCGCAAGGTGGTGGGCAAGGACATCGCCATGGTCTTCCAGGACCCGATGACCGCGCTCAACCCCAGCTACACCGTGGGCTACCAGATCGAGGAAGTGCTGCGCCAACACCTCGGGCTCAAGGGCAAGGCCGCCCGCCAGCGTGCCCTGGAGCTGCTGAAAAAAGTCGAGATCCCGGGCGCCGAAAGCCGCCTGGACGCCTACCCGCACCAACTGTCCGGTGGTATGAGCCAACGGGTGGCGATCGCCATGGCCATCGCCGGTGAACCCAAGCTGCTGATCGCCGACGAGCCGACCACCGCGCTGGATGTGACCATCCAGGCGCAGATCATGGAGCTGCTGGTCAACCTGCAGAAAGAGCGCAACATGGCGCTGATCCTGATCACCCACGACCTGGCCGTGGTCGCCGAGACTGCCAAGCGCGTGTGTGTAATGTATGCAGGCCAGGCCGTCGAGGTCGGCCAGGTGCCGGAACTCTTCGACATCCCCGCCCACCCCTACAGCGAAGCGCTGCTGGCGGCCATCCCCGAGCACAGCATCGGCGCCGAACGCCTGGCCACCCTGCCCGGCATCGTCCCCGGCCGCTACGACCGCCCGCAGGGTTGCCTGCTGTCGCCACGCTGCCCTTACGTGCAGGAAAACTGCCGCCGCCAACGCCCCGCCCTCGACCCACAGGCCCATAGCCTGGTGCGTTGCTTCTACCCGCTCAACCAGGAGGTGGCGTGATGGCCGTCGTTCTTTCAGCCCGTGAGCTGACCCGTCATTACGAAGTGTCCCGCGGCCTGTTCAAGGGCCATGCCCTGGTGCGTGCGTTGAACGGCGTATCGTTCGAACTGGAGGCTGGCAAGACCCTGGCCGTGGTCGGCGAATCGGGTTGCGGCAAGTCGACCCTGGCCCGTGCCTTGACCTTGATCGAGGAGCCGTCGTCCGGCTCGCTGCAGATCGCCGGCACCGAGGTCAACGGCGCTGGCAAGGCCGAGCGCAAGCAACTGCGCCGCGATGTGCAGATGGTGTTCCAGAGCCCCTACGCCTCGCTGAACCCGCGGCAGAAGATCGGCGACCAGTTGGCCGAGCCACTGCTGATCAATACCTCGCTGAGCAAGGCCGAGCGCCGCGAGAAAGTGCAGAAGATGATGGAGCAGGTGGGCCTGCGCCCAGAGCACTACCAGCGCTACCCGCACATGTTTTCCGGTGGCCAGCGCCAGCGCATCGCCCTGGCCCGGGCGATGATGCTGCAGCCCAAGGTGCTGGTGGCGGACGAGCCGACTTCGGCGCTCGACGTGTCGATCCAGGCCCAGGTGCTGAACCTGTTCATGGATCTGCAGAAGGAGTTCAACACCGCCTACGTGTTCATCTCCCACAACCTGGCGGTGGTGCGCCATGTGGCTGATCAGGTGCTGGTGATGTACCTGGGCCGGCCGGCGGAGATGGGGCCGAAGGAGGATATCTACGAGAAGCCCCTGCATCCGTACACCCAGGCACTGCTGTCGGCGACACCGGCGATCCATCCGGACCCGCTGAAGCCGAAGATCCGCATTGCCGGTGAACTGCCCAACCCGCTGAATCCGCCGGATGGCTGCGCGTTCCACAAGCGTTGCCCGTATGCCACCGAGCGTTGTGCCAAGGAGGTGCCGGCGCTCAGGCAAGTGGGTACGCGGCAAGTGGCCTGCCACTACGCCGAACAGTTCCTTTAAACGTCATCGCGGGGCAAGCCCGCTCCCACGAGCCTGAACAGGCCTCGTGGGAGCGGGCTTGCCTCGTGATTTTCTCAATGCATGAAGAACCAGATCAGGATGATCACCGGAATCGGCACGCCAATCATCCACAGCAGTATCGAGCGCATGATGCTTCTCCTCGTTCGTGGTCTACCCAGGTCCGTGCAGCGCCCATGCCAGTTGTGTCAAAAAATGACATCCATATGAAACAAGGCCTTAGCTGTTAAGCCGCTGTGATTCGCCGTGCAAAATGCCGGATCGCCGCTTGCCCCCGAAGGCGTTCTGCAATGCCTGGCCTTGTCACCCGCAAGCAGCCCGATGCACTATCGCTGCCATGACCTCGACCACCCTCCCCGACGGCCGCGGGCAAACCCCGCTCACCGCCGACACCGTCATGCGCTACCACCTGTGCTGGAAGCATCGCGACCTGGACGGGGTGATGGCGCTCTACCACCCGGAGATCCAGTACCACGACTTCTTCCAGAACCGCGTGCTCGGCTTTGACGAGCTGCGCGACTACGTGCGCGCCTGCCTGCCCCACGAGGCCGGCGAGGACATCGTCCACAGCGACCGCATTCGCGTCGACGGCTGCACCGCGTTCATCCAGTACCAGGTCACCGTACAGGGGGGCGAAGGACTGGTGGCGTTCCAGTCCAGCGAGGCGATCACGGTCAAGGACGGGTTGATCTGGCGGATCAACGAATACGCAACGCTGGTGCGCCAGCACGCCAAGGGCAGCCAGGCAAACGGCCCGCGCCCGGCCACCAGCCGCCTGGGCCTGTCGCCGCGCCAGCTGTCGACCATGGCCCAGGATCTGGAGCACTACTTCAATCACCAGCGCCCCTACCTGGACCCCGAACTTGACCTGCAACAAGTGGCCGACGAAAGCGGCTACAGCCGCAACCAGATTTCCTACCTGCTCAACCAGGTGCTGGGCCAGAGCTTCTACCGCTACGTCAACCAGGCGCGCCTGCAGTACCTGATGGCCGGCCTGGACAACGGCAGCGCCGAAGCCCCCATCGACCAGCTGGCGTTCAATGCCGGGTTCAACTCGCTGTCGGCGTTCTACAAGTGCTTTCGTGAACACACCGGGCTGTCGCCCAAGGCCTACCTCAAGCAAATTTCCCTGCGTGCACGCACGTAAGACAGCCATCGCAGCGCGCTAATAGGATCGCCCACAGACCAAGACGGATGTGGAGCCCGACCCGATGCAACCCCTGCGCACGATCAGCCTGTGGATGGACCAGCTCGACGAGCCGCTGTGCGCACGCCCGGCACTGCGCGAAGACCTGGACCTCGATGTGTGCATCATCGGCGCCGGCTACACCGGGCTGTGGACCGCCTACTACCTCAAGCGCCAGGCACCGCAGTTGAACATCGCGGTGATCGAGGCCAACATCGCCGGCTTCGGTGCCTCTGGGCGCAATGGCGGCTGGCTGATGGGCAACCTGCTGGGTGAGGACCGCTTGCTGGCCAGCCTGTCACCGCAACAGCGCCGCGCCAGCATCGACCTGCTGCACGGCGTCCCCGACGAAGTGCACAGCGTGCTGCAGCGCGAAGGCATCGACTGCGACTACCGCAAGGGCGGCGTGCTCTACTGTGCAGCCCGCTACCCGGAGCAGGAACGCAGCCTGCGCGCCTGGCTGGACGACCTGTATCGCCAGGGCATGACCGAGGACGACTACCACTGGCTGCGCCCCGAGCAGCTGGATGCGCACCTGCGCGTCAGCAACCCCTACGGCGCGATCTTCAGCCCGCACACCGCGACCATCCAACCGGCCAAACTGGTGCGCGGGCTGGCCCGGGCCGTGGAAAACCTGGGTGTACCCATCTACGAAAACACCCCGGCCATCGACTGGCAGACCGCCGAGGTACGCACACCCTTGGCGCGCATCCGCAGCCACTGGGTCGTGCCGGCCGTGGAGGGCTATGCCGCCAGCCTGCCGCCGCTCGGGCGTCATCAGCTGCCGGTGCAGAGCCTGCTGGTGGCCACCGAACCCCTGCCGGAATCGACCTGGGAGCAGATCGGCCTGAGCCAGGGGCAGGCCTTCAGCGAAAACAGCCGCCAGGTCACCTACGGCCAGCGCAGCGCCGACAACCGCCTGGTGTTCGGCGCCCGCGGTGGCTACCGCTTCGGCGGCCGGCTACGCGAAGATTTCACCCTCACCGACAGCGAAGTGGAACTGCGTCGCTACCTGTTCGGCGAGCTGTTCCCGCAGCTCAAGCACGTGCGCATCACCCATTCCTGGGGCGGCAACCTGGGCATGGCCCGGCGCTTCAGGCCGCACATGCTGTGCGACCGCCAGCGTGGCATCGCCCTGTCGGGCGGCTACGGCGGCGAAGGCGTCGGTGCCACCAACCTCGGCGGGCGCACCCTGGCAGCGCTGATCCTCGGTCAGCACAACGCCCTCACCGCCCAGCCCTGGGTACACGACAACCGCCCGCTGGCCAGCCTGGCCAGCTGGCCGCCCGAGCCGTGCCGCTGGCTGGGTTACAACGCGATCATCCAGAGTTTCGTCCACGAGGACCGGACCCTCGCCAGCCCGGCCAGCGCACCCTGGCGGCGACGCCTGGCCAGCGGGCTGGCCGACTTCATGGAAGGCTTCATGCACTGACTTCCCCTCCACCACCACAGGATCCACCGGTCATGAGCATCACCCAGTTCAAGCACACCGACAGCGTCATCCTGGCCAGCTCCAACCCGGTCGCCGTGCCCCTCGGCGAGCCGGTCGCAGTCACCTCGGTCACCTGCGTCGAACGCAGCGACGGGGTCGAGACCGGCATCTGGGAGTGCACCCCCGGGCGCTGGCGGCGGCAGATCGTGCAACAGGAGTTCTGCCATTTCATCAAGGGCCGCTGCACCTTCACCCCCGACGGTGGCGAGCCCCTGACAATAGAAGCCGGAGACGCACTGATGCTACCGGCCAACAGCGTCGGCACCTGGGACATCCAGGAAACCGTGCGCAAGACCTACGTTCTGATCTTCTGATCCGCTGATCGCCTGCCTTCGATAACAACAGACAAAGCAAGGTAACCCCGACATGCGCACGCTCCTTCTCGCTCCCCTGATGCTGGCCGCCAGCGTGGCCAGCGCCGCCGACTCGGTGAAGATCTACAACTGGTCGAGCTACATCGCACCCGACACCTTGAAGAACTTCCAGCAAGCCACTGGCATCGTGCCGACCTACGACGTGTTCGACAGCAACGAGACCCTCGACGGCAAGCTGATGACCGGCAACTCCGGCTACGACGTGGTGTTCCCCTCCAACCACTTCATGGCCCGGCAGATTCAGGGCAAGGCCCTGAAGAAGCTCGACAAGTCGCAGCTGCCCAACTGGAAGAACCTCAACCCGGTGCTGCTCAAGGCCCTGGAGGTCAACGACCCGGGCAACCAGTACGGCTTCCCGTACCTGTGGGGCAGCACCGGCATCGGCTACAACATCGACAAGGTCAAGGCGGTACTGGGCGACAACGCTCCGGTGGATTCCTGGGACCTGATCTTCAAGCCCGAGTACATCGGCAAGCTGAAAAGCTGCGGCGTGGCGGTGCTGGACAACGGCCCCGAACTGCTGCCGATCGCCCTGCATTACCTGGGCTTGCCGCAACACAGCCAGGACCCCGCCGACTACGACAAGGCCAAGGCGCTGCTGATGAAGGTGCGCCCATACATCAGCTACTTCCATTCGTCGAAGTACACGGGCGACCTGGCCAATGGCGATGTGTGCGTGGTGGTGGGCTTCTCGGGCGACGTGCTGCAGGCCAAGAACCGCGCCGAAGAGGCGAAGAACGGGGTGAAGGTGGGGTATTCGATCCCCAAGGAAGGCGCGCCGATGTGGTTCGACATGGTCGCCATGCCGGCCGATGCACCGGACGAGAAGGCGGGCTACGCCTACATGAACTACCTGCTGCAACCTGAGGTGATGGCGGGCATCAGCAATTTCGTGCAGTACGCCAATGGCAACCAGCAGGCCGACGCGAAGGTGGACCCGGCCATGAAAGCCAACACGATGATCTACCCGAGCGAGGATGTGATGGGCAAGCTGTATGCCCTGGAGGCGATGCCGGCGAAGATCGACCGCATCAGGACGCGGATCTGGACCAGCATAAAAGCAGGCAATTGATTGCGGGCATTACTCGACCCCTGTGGGAGCGGGTTTACCCGCGAATGCGTCGGTTAATTCAACATCGCATTCGCGGGTGAACCCGCTCCCACAGGGTTGGGTGCAGGCTTTTGGAATCAGTGATGCTCGCGGGTCGCGCGGAACTTCACATCCGGCCAGCGCTCTTCCATCAGCGACAGGTTGACCCGGGTCGGCGCCAGGTAGGTCAGGTGACCGCCGCCGTCGATGGCCAGGTTCTCCATGGCCTTGTTCTGGAAGTCCTCGAGCTTCTTCTTGTCATCGCAGCTGATCCAGCGCGCCGACCACACGGTGATGGGCTCGTAGGCACACTCGACCTTGTACTCTTCCTTCAAACGGCTGGCGACCACGTCGAACTGCAGCACACCGACCGCACCGAGGATGATGTCGTTGCTGCGCTCGGGGAAGAACACCTGGGTCGCACCCTCTTCGGCCAACTGCTGCAGACCTTGGCGCAGCTGCTTGGATTTCAGCGGGTCCTTCAGGCGCACGCGGCGGAACAGCTCCGGGGCGAAGTGCGGGATACCGGTGAAGCCCAGCGCCTCGCCTTCGGTGAAGGTGTCGCCGATCTGGATGGTGCCGTGGTTGTGCAGGCCGATGATGTCGCCGGCGAAGGCTTCGTCGAGCTGTTCACGCTCGGAAGAGAAGAAGGTCAGCGCATCGCCGATGCGCAGGTCCTTGCCGGTGCGCACGTGGCGCATCTTCATACCCTTCTCGTACTTGCCCGAGCAGATGCGCATGAAGGCGATACGGTCGCGGTGTTTCGGGTCCATGTTCGCCTGGATCTTGAACACGAAGCCCGAGAACTTCTCTTCCACCGGCTCCACGGTACGCTCGTGGGCCGCACGTGCCAGCGGGCGCGGCGCCCAGTCGACCACCGCGTCGAGCACATGGTCGACACCGAAGTTGCCCAATGCGGTACCGAAGAACACCGGGGTGAGCTGGCCGTTGATGAACTCGTCCTGGTCGAACTCGTGGCAGGCGCCCTGCACCAGCTCCAGTTGCTCGAGGAAACGCTCGTATTCGTCACCCAGGTGCGCGCGGGCTTCATCGGAGTCGAGCTTCTCGATGATCTTTACCGCAGTACGCTCGTGACCGTGGCCCGGGGTGTAGACGATGATGTAGTCGCCCGCCAGGTGGTAAACACCCTTGAAGTCGCGGTAGCAACCGATCGGCCAGGTGATCGGCGCGGCCTTGATCTTCAGTACTGCCTCGATTTCGTCGAGCAGTTCGATCGGGTCGCGGATATCACGGTCGAGTTTGTTGATGAAGCTGACGATGGGCGTGTCGCGCAGGCGGCAGACATCCATCAGGGCAATGGTACGCGGCTCTACACCCTTACCGCCGTCGAGCACCATCAGCGCCGAGTCCACCGCGGTCAGGGTGCGGTAGGTGTCTTCCGAGAAGTCTTCGTGGCCGGGGGTGTCGAGCAGGTTGATCATGTGCTCGCGGTAAGGGAACTGCATCACCGAGGTGGTGATGGAGATGCCGCGCTGCTTCTCCATTTCCATCCAGTCGGAGGTGGCGTGGCGGTCGGACTTGCGCGACTTCACGGTACCCGCGACAGAGATTGCCTTGCCCATCAGCAGGAGCTTCTCGGTGATGGTGGTCTTACCGGCGTCGGGGTGGGAAATAATGGCGAAAGTGCGGCGCTTCGCGACTTCGGCGGCCTGGTTGGTCATGGGAAATCGCCTGACTGGGGGATTAAAAAAGGGGCCGTATCATACCTGAAGTTGGGCAAGAGGCCAAAACAGGCCCCATTCATGACTGTGACTCCACTCTTCGCGCAACGGCTAGCCCTGAGCCGACGAATCATCGCCAAGCCCGTCGATGGTAATGGGCGCGCGACCTGGCAGATGAGCGACCAGCTCCAACCGCCCCCCCATGGCCTCGAGGTAATCACGCAATGTTGAAATCAACATATCGCTACGATTCTCAAATTTCGAAACATTGCCCTGACGGATGTCCAGGCGCTCCGCCATGCTTTCCTGAGTGATCTCCAACTGTTTGCGCAAAGTCTGTAGCGTCAGTTGCTCACGAATCAGTTGGCGACCACGCTCCTCGACCCTGGCCCTGCGTTCAGGGGACAGCTCGTTCATCACCTCATCAAGCGTCTTGTACATTTCTCAATCTCCGGACAAATGCTGGTCAAACCTATCATCGGCGCGGTCAATCAGGCGCTCGTAAAACCTGCGTTAACTGATACCTGCCTTGTCACCCGCAACGAGCAACAGCGCGCAGCGAGAACGATCAAATGCGAAAGCGACGCGCCATACCCCGCCATCCGCAGTGAACCGCAACTCTTTCATGTTCGAGTGCCTGGAGCCCTTCAGCGTATCCACATGCGGGCGCCCCAAGGCAGGGCCAAGGCGCCGGAGCAAATGGAGCTGAGCCAACAACTCGTCCTGCACAACCTCGCTCAACGCCCGAAACTCAATATCGAACGCTTGGCACATTGCAATCGACCACACCGTAAAAATACCCCCCCAGGGAATATTCCCTCAAGAACATATCGAAATAAATCGGTAAATGACTATGAAGATCGACAGGGGGCCTAGATAGCAGCTACTTCAACGCCTCCACGTCATATTCACGATTTTTTATCGCGTGAAATTTCCCTAGCGCCAGTGATTAACACTGGCCAAATGCCGCCTCAGATGGGAACCTTTACGCCCACGGAGACGTCCACTCCCCTGCAAGCCGCTTCGCTTCAGGGCTGGTTTCACCTGCATTTCGAACCCGACGGGGTTCGGCTCATGGCCTGTTGCCACGCATCAGGCTGCTACTCGCGAGCACTCCTCCCGCCGCCAGGAATGGCCGGCCACACGGGAGGGTGAGCGCCGACTACAAGAAGGAGTCCGCCTGTGGCTGCACGCTACGGAAAAGGGCTGTTGGGATGGGCCGCCGTGCTCGTCATCCTGGCCCTGCTGGTCCACTGGATCGGCATCGATACGATCGCCCGCTACCGCGACGATCTGGCTTTCTACCTGCAAGCGCACCTGGTCCTGGTGCTGGCTTCGATGGCGGCGGCGTTGGCCGTGGGCATCCCCGCCGGCATTGCCCTGAGTCGACCGCAACGGGTCGACAAAGCCGAACGCTTCATGCAGTTTTTCAACATTGGCAACACCATTCCTCCCCTGGCCGTCCTGGCCATCGCCCTGAGCGTTCTGGGCATCGGCGCAGGCCCTGCGATCTTCGCGCTGTTCCTCGCCTCCCTGCTGCCCATCGTGCGCAATACCTACGAGGGCCTGAAAAACGTCCCTGCCTCGCTCAAGGAAGCCGCCACCGGCATCGGCATGACCCCGCGCCAGCAGCTGTGGCAGGTCGAACTACCCAACGCCGTGCCGATCATCGTCGGCGGCGTGCGGGTGGCCCTGGCCTTGAACGTGGGCACCGCGCCCCTGGCGTTCCTGATCGGCGCCAACAGCCTGGGCAGCCTGATCTTCCCCGGCATCGCCCTGAACAACCAGCCGCAGCTGTTGCTCGGCGCCGCGTGCACGGCACTGCTGGCCCTGGCGCTCGACGCGCTGGTGAGTGCCTCCAGCAAGCGCTGGCTGGAACGTGGCCTGGCCCACTGAAAAAAGGGAACCCATGAAGAAGACAATCGCCATGCTGCTGGGCGCGGCCCTGCTGTACGCAGGATTTGCCCAGGCAGCGGAAAAACCGCTGATCCACGTCGGCGCGCGGATGTTCACCGAACAGACCGTGCTCGCCGAAATCACCGCCCAGTACCTGCGTGCCAACGGCTTCGAGGTCCGCGTGACCACCGGCCTTGGCAGCAACATCGCGCGCCAGGCGCAGGAGACCGGCCAGCTCGACCTGATGTGGGAATACACCGGCGTGTCGCTGGTGTCCTACAACCATGTCGACGAGCGCATGCCCAACGCAGACGCCACCTACGCCCGGGTCAAAGCCCTCGACGCAAAAAAGGGCCTGGTCTGGTTGACCCCGTCGAAATTCAGCAACACCTATGCCCTGGGCCTGCCGAGGCAGGTTGCCGAGGCCTATCCGCAGATCAACACCATCAGCGACCTCAACCAGGTACTGCACGACGAGCAGCAACGCCTGCACCTGGTAGCGCTGGACACCGAGTTCGCCAACCGCCCCGATGGCCTGGTCGGCCTGCGCGAGCTGTATGGCTTGCCGCTGGATCGGCGCAACATCCGCCAGATGGACGGCGGCCTGGTGTACACCGCGATGCGCAACGACCAGGTGTTCGCCGGCCTGGTCTACACCACCGACGGGCGCCTGAACGCGTTCAACCTCAAGCTGCTCGAAGACGACAAGCACTACTTCCCCGACTACACCGCCGCCCCAGTGGTGCGCCAGGCCGTGCTCGACGCCCACCCGCAACTGGCCACGCTGCTCAAGCCGCTGGCCGAACAGCTCGATGACGAGACCATGCGCCAGCTCAACGCCAAGGTCGATGTCGAGCACCAGAGCCCGACCGTGGTCGCCGCAGCCTTCTTGCAAGCGCACCCACTCAGCGAGGTGAAACCATGAACCTGCTCGACACCTTCGCCCACCTGGACTGGGCCCAGGTCCTGCAACTGACCGGGCAGCACATCACCCTGGTCGGTATCGCGGTGGGCCTGGCGATCCTGGTCGGCGTGCCGCTGGGCATCCTGATGACCCGCTTCCCGTCACTGGCCGGCCCGCTGCAGGCCAGCGCCACGGTGCTGTTGACCATTCCGTCGATCGCCCTGTTCGGCCTGCTGCTGCCGTTCTACTCGAAATTCGGCCAAGGCCTCGGCCCGCTGCCGGCCATCACCGCGGTGTTCCTTTATTCACTGCTGCCGATCCTGCGCAACACCTACCTGGCCCTGACCAATGTCGAGCCGGGCATTCGTGAGGCCGCACGCGGCATCGGCATGACCTTCGGCCAGCGCCTGCGCATGGTCGAGCTGCCCATCGCCGTGCCGGTGATCCTCGCTGGCGTGCGCACCGCCGTGGTGATGAACATCGGCGTGATGACCATCGCCGCCACCATCGGCGCCGGCGGCCTGGGCGTGCTCATCCTCACCTCCATCAGCCGCAGCGACATGTCGATGCTGCTGGTCGGCGCCGTGCTGGTCAGCCTGCTGGCGATCATCGCCGACCTGCTCCTGCAAACCCTGCAACGTGCCCTGACTCCAGAAGGACTGCGCCCATGATCGAACTGAAGAACCTCAGCAAGACCTTCCACGCCAACGGCAAGGAGGTCAAAGCCGTCGATGCCGTGAGCCTTACCGTCAACGAAGGCGAGATCTGCGTGTTCCTCGGCCCCTCAGGCTGCGGCAAGAGCACCACGCTGAAAATGATCAACCGCCTGATCACCCCCACCTCGGGCCAGGTGTTCATCAATGGCGAGGACACCAGCGGGCTGGACGAAGTGACCCTGCGCCGCCATATCGGCTACGTGATCCAGCAGATCGGCCTGTTCCCCAACATGACCATCGAGGAAAACATCACCGTCGTGCCGCGCCTGCTCGGCTGGGACAAGCAGAAATGCCACGACCGCGCCCGCGAACTGATGAGCATGATCAAGCTGGAGCCCAAGCAGTATCTGCAGCGCTACCCGCGTGAGCTATCCGGTGGGCAGCAACAGCGCATCGGGGTGATTCGCGCACTGGCCGCCGAGGCGCCGGTGCTCTTGATGGATGAGCCGTTCGGCGCGGTCGACCCGATCAACCGCGAGCTGATCCAGCATGAGTTCTTCGAGATGCAGCGGGCGCTGAACAAGACCGTGATCATGGTCAGCCACGACATCGACGAAGCGATCAAGCTGGGTGACAAGATCGCCATCTTCCGCGCCGGCAAGCTGTTGCAGCTGGATCACCCGGACACCCTGCTGGCGCACCCGGTGGATGACTTCGTCAGCAACTTCGTCGGCCAGGACAGCACGCTCAAGCGCCTGCTGCTGGTGCGCGCCGAAGATGCGGCGGACAACGCGCCGTCGGTGAGCCCGCAAACGCCGGTGGCCGATGCGCTCGAGCTGCTGGATGAGCACGACCGCCGCTATGTGGTGGTGACCGACGGGCAGAACAAGGCGCTGGGCTATGTGCGCCGGCGCGACATGCATCGCCAACAGGGCACTTGCGGGGACTTCCTGCGGCCGTTCAATGCCACGGCGTCGCACGATGAACACCTGCGCATCCTGCTGTCGCGGATGTACGAGTTCAACCGGGCGTGGCTGCCGGTGCTGGATGCAGGGCAGGTGTTCCTCGGGGAAGTGACGCAGGAGTCGATTGCGGCGTACCTGAGTTCCGGGCGCTCGCGGGGTGGCAAGACCAGTATCGTGTCGCCGGCCGAGGCGGTGGCCTCGTAAATGCATCGCGGGGCAAGCCCGCTCCCACGCCAGCCCACAGGTTGGTATCTGGCGTGGGAGCGGGCTTGCCCCGCGATGAAGGCAACGTCGGATCAGAACCCTACACTGGCCTGCACATAGAAGGTGCGCGGCTCACCCACGTAGATCCCCGAGTTGTTGTCGCTGGAGCGGGTGAAGTACTGCTTGTCGAACAGGTTCTTCACCCCGGCTGCCAGCTTCAGGTTGGACAGTTGCGGCCCGAAGTCATAGCCACCCCGGGCATGCCAGGTCACGTAGCCCGGGATATCGCCGTACTGGCCATCGGCACTCGGTTCGGTAATGTAATTGCCGGTGAACTGACCGGTCTTGGTCATGCCGGTACCCGGTGCGCGTTGCCCGGACTGGGCGAACGCATCGAGGTTCCAGGTCCAGCGGTTGACCTGGTAACGCAGGCCGGCAGTCGCCACCTGGCGCGAGTAGAACGGCAGGTCGCGGCCTTCGAAGCCGGGGATATCACCCTCGTAGGTGGCCCGGGTGTAGGTGTACCCGGCATTCACCGACAGCCCTTGCAGGCGCGGGTCCAGCCCGGCCAGGTCATAGCGCGCCGACGCCTCGATACCCTGGTGCGTGGTGGCGCCGAGGTTGGTCCAGCCCACCGTGTTGCTGATGTACTGCAGCTCGTCATCGAAGTCGATGTAGAACGCCGTCAGCTCACCGGCAAAATGGCCATCGTCATAGCGCGTGCCAAGCTCGTAGGTCTTGGCCTTCTCCGGCTCCAGGCCATTGGCAGTGCTGTCGCCGGTACCACCCTGACCCAGCTGGAAGTACTGCAGGCTGCCGAACGAGGTCTCGTAGTTGGCGAACAGCTTCCACGCATCGGACAGGTGGTACATCACGCTCAGCGCCGGCAGCGGCTCGTTGCTGGTGATGCTGCGGTTCTTCTCTGCCACCGGCTTGCGGCTGTCGTCCAGCACCGGGCGGTCGCGCCAGTCGGTGTTGATGTGCTCGAAGCGGATACCTGGAGTGATGGTCCAGTTGCCCACATCGATCTTGTCATCGATGTAGTAGGCGCTGGCCTCGGTACCACCGCTGCGGTCCTGGAACACATGGCCGTCGGACTTGGCCGTCTGGGTCGGCACATTGTTGATCAACGACAACCGGGTCGACTGCTCGCGCATGGCCTCCTTCAGGTAGCGGTAGCCAACGCTGACCTCCTGGGTGGTCGGGCCGACGAAGAACACCCGCGACAAGCGCGGCTCGATGGCAAAGGTGTGGTAGTTGCGCGGGTACGACGACAAGGTCGTCATGTCGCTGGAGGCGATGGTGCTGCCGCGGAAACTGTCGGTGTAGTAGGTCAGCACCTCGAACTGGGTGGCGTCGTCGAGCTGGCGCTGCCACTTGAACGACACGTCCTTGCGCCGGCCGGCGAAGTAGTCGTAGTCACGCAGCGACTGGTAGGGGTCCTGGTCGTACTGGGCCTGGGTGAGGCCGCCGGGCATGTCGGCGCGGCCATCGTAGTAGTGGAAGTTCAGCCAGAACTCGTCGACGTCGGTCGGCGCCCAATGGGTCTTGAGCAGCACATCGTCGATGTCGTTGTCGTTGTTGCTGCGCCGGTAACCATTGCCGTTGACGCCGCTGTACAACAGCGCCACGCCGATGCCGTTGTCGGCGGTGCCGCCGACGAAGGCCGACTCGGTGTGTTTCCATCCGCCATAACGCGACGTTTCAAGGGTGGTCGCCAGCTCGCCGGTGGCCTTCTCGGGGATCGCCCGGGTAACGAAGTTGATCACCCCACCGACGTTCTGCGGGCCATAGCGCACCGAGCCTGCGCCGCGCACCACATCAATGCTGTCGAGGTTGCCCGAGGAGATCGGCGCCATCGACAACTGTGGCTGGCCATAGGGCGCGAAGGCGGCCGGGATACCGTCGATCAGCACGGTCGAGCGCGGCGACAGGCGCGAGGTCAGGCCACGCACGCCAACGTTCAGCGACAGGTCGCTGCCGCCGGTGCCGTTGGAATCCTGCACCTGTACCCCGGGGATGCCACGCAGGGCATCGCGCACGTTCATGGTGCCCTGCTCCACCATTGCCTCGCGGCGTACCACGGTGCGTGCGCCGGGGTGGTTCTGCACCACGCTCTGCTGGGCATCGCCCAGCCAGTCACCGACCACTTTCACATCGGTGGGCGCCAGCTCCAGGCTGCCGGTTGTCAGCGTCCCGGCGACTGCCGCCGGCTTGACCACCACGGTATCGGCCGACTGCTCGAAGGTCAGCCCGCTGCCTTGCAGCAGTTGCTGCAGCGCTTGTTCCGGGGCCAGCTCGCCGGACACCGCCGGGGCCTCTTTGCCCGCCACCAGTTCGGGGCTGAAGAACAGCTGCAGGTTGGTCTGCTGGCCCAGTTGCTTGAGGGCGGCGGCCAACGACTGGGCAGGGATCTGGATGCTTTCGGCGTAGCTGTTGGCGGCGGCAGCGCTGACCGCCAGGGCCAGCGCCAGGCGGCGCAGCTGGAGAAGGGGCTTGTTGTTGTTCACGTCTTCGAGAAATCCTGAAAGGTCGGATAAACGCTAACCGCATGCAAATGTAAATGCTTGGCAGTTGCAGCTGGCGGGGAAGACGAACGGGCGAAAAAAAACCTGAATCTATTTTGAAATTATTTCGCTGGAGCCGTCCGGGTGCTGTTTGACCGCCACCGGCAAGATGCTCGGCAAGGCGCGCAGCAGGGCGTCCGGATCGTCGATGCTGAAGGTGCTGGACAGGCGCAGGCCGGCCACTTTCCCCGGCGCAACCTTCAAGGGCTGAGCCCGGTAGCGCGAGACTTCCTTGACCACCTCACTGAGCGGGGCGTTGTCGAATACCAGCTTGCCCTGCCGCCAGGCGGTGAGCGCATTGGCGTCGATGGTGTAGGGCGCGGCGACATTACCCTGGGTGTCGATGTGCGAACCCTGGCCTGCGCCCAACTGCGCCAGCGAACCGCCTGTGCCCTGAACCCGCACCGAGCCCTGCTCCACCGCCACCCGAGTGCTGCCCGGATCCTGACGCACGTCGAAACGGGTACCGGTTACGGTCACCTCTCCCTGGGCCGTACCGACCACGAAAGGTCGGTTGCTGTCGTGGGCGACGATGAACATCGCCTCGCCCTGGCTCAGCCGCACCTGTCGCCGGCCTGAACTGAAGGCCACGTCCACCCGGGTCGCGCTGTTGAGCTCAAGATGCGAACCATCCGGCAATTCGAACTGACGTCGCTCGCCCATGTTGGTCTGCAAGCTTTCGTGATGATTGAGCTGCTGATACTGCCAGCCGCTCCAACCCAGGCCCAGGGCGGCGATCGCCACGCCTGCCGCCAACGCCTGGCGCAGCACACGGCGGCGCGGCAGCTGACGCACCGGCTCGGCAGAGCACAACGCTTCAAGGCGCTGACGGGGAATGAAGTCGGCCGCGCCCCATAGCCGCACAAGCAGCTGGTATTCCTCGCGGTGCCGGGCGTCCTGCTCGAGCCACGCACCCAGGGCCGCCAGCATCTCGCCATCGCCCGGCGCATCCTGGACGCGGGCAAACCATGCCGCGGCCTGCTCGCGCACGGGGTCGAGAACGTGCTGTTTCATCAATGGGGTCTCCTGACTCATCTGGCCGACACATCCAGGTGCTCACGCAGATGTCGGAGCGTGCGGATCATATACTTTTCGACCATGTTCTTGCTCAAGCCCATGCGCTCGGCGATCTCGGCCTGGCTCAGGCCTTCGAGCTTCTGCCAGACGAACACCTGCCGGCAGTTGAGTGGCAGTTCGGCCAGCGCCCGCTCGACGCTGTCGGCCAGTTCCAGGGCATGCACGTAGGCTTCCGGGTCATCAGCCGGCGCCGCTTCGTCGTCGAATCCTTCCAGCACCAGGGCCTGGCGCCGGTCTTCGCGACGAAAGCCATCGACAGCGATGTTGCGTGCGGTCTGGTGAAGGTAGGCGCGTGGCTGCTCGACCCGATCGCGCGGATTTTCCAGAACCCGCACGAAGGCATCATGGGTGAGGTCCTCGGCCTGCTGACGACTGCGCAATTTGCGCGTCCAGGTGCCGATCAGCTCGTGATAGTGGTCGAGGAAGCCTTTGTGTCCGGACACGGTAGGGGGTCATCAGGCAGGCAGATAAGGGTGCGAATAGTAATGTTTCTCATCAAAACCAGCAATTCCGCCAGTCGGTAACAAAAAATTTATGACGAGTTTCATGCACCGACGTACCAGAGATACGTGGCCATAAATATGAACACCTGCCCCCCCTTCGCGGGTAAACCCGCTCCCACAGGAATCACGCAATCCCTGTGGGGGCGGGTTAACCCGCGACGGGGCCAATCAGGTCTATTCCACAATATTTAACGCTTCAAAGATCCCGGGGAACATCTGCCGGTCACACGAGTCGGTTATTCAGGTAACTGCTCGTCGATCCACGGCGAACCCACCGGGATTGCCTGTTGATCTTGCTGGAATCACGCCCTAAAGTGCGCGCCGAACGTCCATGCTGGAAACGATCCATCCGGCTCAAGTACTGACGACGAGACAGCAAGGTCACCCGCAGCCACACACCTGGCACGGTTGACCTTTTTGCTTTCGGCGACATGCCTTGGGAAGTAGGCGAACCAAAGTGGGGATACGGAGGACGTTCAGTTTGCAGCCACTTATTTTTTCAGTTTGCCCATGGAGCCCTTGAGCATGTCGATCCAGGTCGAAGACTATTTCGCGCGTGACACCTTCCAGAAAATGAAGGCGTTCGCCGACAAGCAGGAAACCCCGTTCGTACTCATCGACACCCAGATGATCAGCCAGGCCTACGACGACCTGCGCGCCGGGTTCGAATTCGCCAAGGTCTACTACGCGGTCAAGGCCAACCCGGCCGTCGAAATCATCGACCTGCTCAAAGAGAAAGGTTCGAGCTTCGACATCGCCTCGATCTACGAGCTGGACAAGGTGCTTGGCCGCGGCGTCAGCCCTGACCGCATCAGCTACGGCAACACCATCAAGAAGTCCAAGGACATCCGCTACTTCTTCGATAAAGGCGTGCGCCTGTTCGCCACCGACTCCGAAGCCGACCTGCGCAACATCGCCAAGGCCGCGCCGGGCTCGAAAGTCTACGTGCGTATCCTCACCGAAGGCTCCACCACTGCCGACTGGCCGCTGTCGCGCAAGTTCGGCTGCCAGACCGACATGGCCATGGACCTGCTGATCCTCGCCCGCGACCTGGGCCTGGTGCCGTACGGCATCTCCTTCCACGTTGGTTCGCAACAGCGCGACATCAGCGTGTGGGACGCCGCCATCGCCAAGGTGAAGGTGATCTTCGAGCGCCTGAAGGAAGAAGACGGCATCGAGCTGAAGCTGATCAACATGGGTGGCGGCTTCCCGGCCAACTACATCACCCGCACCAACAGCCTCGAGACCTACGCCGAAGAGATCATTCGCTTCCTCAAGGAAGATTTCGGTGACGACCTGCCGGAAATCATCCTCGAGCCAGGCCGCTCGCTGATCGCCAACGCCGGCATCCTGGTCAGCGAAGTGGTGCTGGTGGCACGCAAGTCGCGCACCGCGGTCGAGCGCTGGATCTACACCGACGTGGGCAAGTTCTCCGGCCTGATCGAAACCATGGACGAAGCCATCAAGTTCCCGATCTGGACCGAAAAGAAAGGCGAGACCGAAGAAGTGGTGATCGCCGGCCCGACCTGCGACAGCGCCGACATCATGTACGAGAACTACAAGTACGGCCTGCCACTGAACCTGGCCATCGGCGACCGTCTGTACTGGTTGTCCACCGGTGCCTACACCACCAGCTACAGCGCGGTGGAATTCAACGGCTTCCCGCCGCTGAAGGCTTACTACCTGTAACTGAAAACGGGGCCGCAAGGCCCCGTTTTGTATGTGCGCCCCTATCGCGGGGCAAGCCCGCTCCCACAGGATCGCGCCAGGTCCGAATCGAGCGCTGTACTTGTGGGAGCGGGTTTACCCGCGAAGAGGCCCGGACATGCGCCATCAAATCCCGCGTTGTTCGATCTCCCCGGCATACGCAGCCGCGTAGCCTGCCAGCAAAGGCCCGCCGCCCTGCAGCGTCACCCGTGCACTGCGCAGGAAATTCAGGTTGCCCTCAACCCTGGCTCGCTCAAGCCAAGGCCCTGCTTCGCCGACCTGCCCCCGCTCGACCAACACCATCGCCAGGCTGAACATGCCGCGAAAATCCCCCGCCTCGGCCGAACGGCGATACCAACGTACGGCACGGGCCGGGCTGGCGGCGGTGGCAATACCTTGCTCCAGATAACGGCCGTACAAGTTCATCGACTTGGCGTGGCCCAGCTGAGCAGCCTTCTCGTAGCACGCCAATGCCTGGGCCTGGTTCTGAGGCAGCCCACGCCCGGTGGCCAGCAGGTTACCCAGGTTGTACATGCCCCAGTCCAATCCGGTGTCGGCCGCACGCGCGTAGTGAATGGCCGCCTGGGCCAGGTCCACCGCACCGCCCCAGCCATGCTCCAGGCAGCGCCCTAGCATGTTGTGCGCCATGCCATTGCCCCCTTGGGCGGCAATCTGGAACCAGCGCCGGGCGACCTCGGCATCCTGCTCGATGCCGCGCCCGTCGAGCAGGATCTGCCCCAGCAGCAACTGCGCCTCGACCGCGCCCTGCCCCGCTGCCGCGAGGATGGCCTGGGCGGCCTGGCCCGGGCTATGTTCGAGCATGGCCTTGAGCCCTGCCAGGTCCACCACCTGTTCACGACGCAACTGATAGGACACGGCTCAGACCTCGGCCCAGCGGCGCAGCAGGTTGTGGTAGGTGCCGGTCAGTTGCAGCAGCGATGGGTGATCCGGCATGTCGGCGGTGAGCTGGCGGATGGCGTTGTCCATCTCGAACAATAGCGTGCGCTGACCGTCATCGCGCACCAGGCTCTGGGTCCAGAAGAACGCCGCATAACGGGCGCCGCGGGTGACCGGGTTGACCTTGTGCAGGCTGGTGCCGGGGTACAGCACCATGTCGCCGGTCGCCAGCTTGACCTGCTGTACGCCATAGGTGTCCTGGATCACCAGTTCGCCGCCGTCATAACTGTCCGGGTCACTGAGGAACAGGGTCGAAGACAGGTCGGTGCGCACCCGCTCCGGGCTGCCCTTGGGTTGGCGCAGGGCGTTGTCGATATGGAAATCGAAATTGCCCCCCTCCTGGTAACAGTTGACCAGCGGCGGGAACACCTTGTGCGGCAGCGCCGCCGACATGAACAGCGGGTTGCGCCACAGCCGCTCGATCAGCGCGCTGCCGATCTCCTTGGCCAGCGGATGGCCTTCGGCCAACTGCAGGTTGTGCTTGGCCTTGGCCGACTGGTAGCCCGCCGTGACCTTGCCGTCGGCCCAGTCGGCCTGCTCCAGGGCCTGGCGGATACGCGAGATTTCATCGGCGTCGAACAGCCCGGGAATGTGAAGCAGCATGGCGGTGGCACCTGGCACAGGTAAGGGGCGCCAATGATATTGATTCCCTTTTACCCTTCACAAGCCCCTTTCGGACCAATCGACGCACGAACCCATAAAAACCGTAAGGTGAAAATGTAAAGAATGTAAATTCCTGGCGAATGGTAACGCTTCTCAATTGTTCCTTACATTCGCTTACATTAACATCCGCGGCCTTCGATACCTTGGGGAAGGTCAATAACAATGCGTCACGTGCCAACCGCCGTCAGTTCACCACGTCTGCTCGCCTCCGCCATCGGCCTGGCGATCACCGCCACTTCCGCTTACGCTGCCGACCCGGCCGCCAATAACGCCATCACCCTCGACGCCACCAGCGTCAACGGCAAGGCCGAACAGGCGAACACCGAGTACAAGGTCGAGAAAGCCTCCTCGCAGAAGTACACCGCCCCCTTGGTGGACACGCCGCGTTCAGTCACCGTGATCCCGCAGCAAGTGATCAAGGACACCAATGCCCTGAACCTGCAGGATGCCCTGCGCACCGTGCCCGGCATAACCTTCGGCGCCGGCGAAGGCGGCAACCCGCAAGGCGACCGCCCGTTCATCCGTGGCTTCGACGCCCAGGGCGATACCTACCTGGACGGCGTGCGTGACACTGGCGCGCAAACCCGTGAGATCTTCGCCATCGAATCGGTGGAAGTGGCCAAGGGCCCGAACTCGGCCATCGGTGGCCGCGGCGCGGCGGGCGGCACCATCAACCTGGTGAGCAAGCGCGCGCACCTGGGCAACTCGCTGGACGGCGCCTGGACCTGGGGCAGCGACCAGACCCAGCGCTACACCTTCGACGGCAACTACCAGTTCAGCGATACCATTGCCGGGCGCCTGAACCTGATGACCCACGAAAGCAACGTCGCCGGCCGCGACAAGGTCAACTACGACCGTTGGGGCATCGCCCCGTCGCTGGCCTTCGGCCTGGGTACGCCGACCCGCGTCAACCTCGATTACTACCACCTGGAAAGCGACGACCTGCCGGATTCGGGCATCCCGTACAGCATTCCTGTACGTGGCAGTGCCGCGCGTACCTCGGCGCACCCGAGCAAGCCTCAGGACGGTGGCGACAGCGACAACTTCTATGGCCTGACCGACCGTGACTTCCGCAAGTCGCGGGTAGACATCGCCACCTTCGCCATCGAGCACGACCTGACCGATGCGCTGACCATCAAGAACACCCTGCGCCACGGCAGCAGCATGCAGGACTATATCCTGACCCAGCCGGACGACAGCCAGGGCAACGTCAACCGTGGCAGCGTCTGGCGCCGGGCCAACACCCGTGTCAGCAATACCTCCACCACCACCAACCAGACCGACCTGTTCGGTGAGTTCTACCTGGGCGGCCTGAAGAACAGCTTCTCCACCGGTATCGAGCTGAGCCGCGAGGAGTCCGACCGGACCTCCTACGATGTCGCTACCACCGCCGGCACCACCGTGGTCAACAACCTGCGCCAATGCAACGGCATCGGCGCGCCGTCCTACAACTGCACCTCGCTGAGCAACCCGAACCCGGACGATCCGTGGAACGGCGCCATCTCGCGCAACTACGCCGGCACCAACACCAAGAGCAACACCCGAGCGCTGTATGTGTTCGACACCCTTGAGCTGACCCCGGCCTGGCTGCTGAACATGGGCCTGCGCTACGACCACTTCGACACCCAGTACCGTACCCATAACGCCAACGGCAGCACCACGGTCAACGCCAAGGGCATCGCCGCCAAGGGCGAGGACACCAGCGAGTTCATCACTGGCCAGCTGGGCCTGGTGTGGAAACCGGCCGACAATGGCAGCATCTATGTGTCCTACGCCACCTCCGCCACCCCGCCGGGCGCGCAGCTGGGCGAAGGCATGGAAGGCAACCCGCTGGGCAACACCACCGACCGCTCCGGCAACCTGCTCGCCAGCGACATGGAACCGGAAGAAACCACCAACTACGAGATCGGCACCAAGTGGGACCTGCTCGAAGAGCGTCTGTCCCTCACCGCCGCGCTGTTCCGCACCGAGAAAGAAAATGCCCGTGTGCAGGTGGGTACCACCAGCTACGAGAACGTCGGCGAAACCCGCGTGCAGGGCATCGAGCTGTCGGCCAGCGGCAAGCTGACCAACAAGTGGCAGGTATTCGCCGGCTACACCTACATGCAGGCCCGCCAGATCGACGGCGGCCCGCTGGGCAAGGCCAACGACGGCAACCAGCTGCCGAACACCCCGAACAACAGCGCCAGCCTGTGGACCACCTACCAGGTCACGCCTAAGTTCACCGTCGGCGGCGGCGCCTTCTACGTCGATGACGTGTTCGGCAACGTGGCCAACACCACCATGGTCGACAGCTACGTACGTTACGACGCCATGGCCGCCTACAAGCTGACCAAGAACGTCGACCTGCAGCTGAACGTGCAGAACCTCACCAACGAGGTCTACTACGACAAGGCGTTCTCTACCCACTTCGCCAACCAGGCGGCGGGCCGGACCGCATTGCTGACCACCAGCGTCCACTTCTAAAGGATGCAGCCCAAGCCCCGTTCATTTGCTTGAACGGGGCTTTTGCGTATCAAGGCATAATGCACGCCGCGCGGTAGGCGGCCAGACAAGGTGATCGATGTGTTGAAGAAGACGCTGTTCCAGCTGCACTGGTTGTTTGGCATCACCGCTGGCCTGGTGCTGGCGCTGATGGGCATCACCGGGGCGATCTGGTCGTTCCAGGAGGAGCTGCTGCGCGCGTTCAACGCCGAGGTGCTCAGGGTCGAGGTTCGCCAGGAGGGCGTGTTGCCGCCGGCCGAGCTCGTGCGCCGGGTCGAAACCGCGCAAGGCGACAAGGTCTCGATGCTGTGGGTAGACACCCGCGAGGGTAATGCCGCGCGGATTTTCTTCACCCCCGCGCCCGGTGAGCGCCGCGGCGAGTTGCGCTATGCCGACCCCTACACCGGCGAGCTCAAGGGCGAAGTGAGCGGGCTGGGCTTCTTCAACTTCGTGTTGCAGCTGCACCGCTTCCTCGCCGTGGGCGACACCGGCCGGCAGATCACCGGTGCCTGCACCCTGATGCTGATCTTCTTCTGCCTGTCCGGCCTGTACCTGCGCTGGCCGCGCAAGGCCCTGAACTGGCGGACCTGGCTGACCCTGGACTGGGCCAAGAAAGGCCGCGCGTTCAACTGGGACCTGCATGCGGTGTTCGGCACCTGGTGCCTGCTGTTCTACCTGCTGTTCGCCCTGACCGGGCTGTTCTGGTCGTACGAGTGGTACCGCGCGGGCCTGAACAAGCTGCTGGCCGACCCACCGGCGGCCGGCGAGCAGAAGCGCGGTGAAGGCCGCGGTGGCCGCCATGGCCCGCCAAAGGTCGACAAGAACGCCCCGCCACTGGTGGTCGACTACGACGCCATCTGGGCCAATCTCAAGGACGCGGCGGGCCCTGGCCTGTCCACCTACAACCTGCGCCTGCCGCCAGCCGGCGGTCAGCCGGCTACGCTGTTCTACCTGTTGCAGGACGCCGACCACGAGCGCGCCTTCAACACCCTCACCCTCGACCCGGCCACCGGCCAGATCAAGCGCCACCAGCGCTACAGCGACAGCTCGTTCAAGGCCCAGCTGCTGCAGAGCGTCTACGCCCTGCACGTGGGCAGCTACTTTGGCTTGCCGGGGCGAATCATCGTTACCCTGGCCAGCCTGACCATGCCGCTGTTCTTCGTCACCGGCTGGCTGCTGTACCTAGACCGCCGGCGCAAGAAGCGCCAGGTGCGTGCCGCCCGCGGCGCGGTGTCGGCCAGTGCCGGCAACGGCGACAGCTGGCTGATCGGTTTCGCCAGCCAGAGCGGCTTCGCCGAGCAACTGGCCTGGCAGAGCGCCGGGCAGCTGCAGGCCGCCGGCTTGCCGGTGCAGGTGCGCCCGCTGGCGCAGTTGGGCGAGGCCGAACTGCGCCAGGCCAACCGCGCGCTGTTCGTGGTGAGCACCTTCGGCGACGGTGAAGCGCCGGACAGCGCTCGGGCCTTCGAACGCAAAGTCATCGGCAAGCCTTGGGCACTGGAACACCTGGACTATGCCGTGCTGGCCCTGGGCGACCGCCAGTATCCGCACTTCTGCGGTTTTGCCCGACGGCTGCAGGCCTGGCTCAGCGAGCGTGGCGCCAGCAGCGCATTCAGCGCAGTCGAAGTGGACAACGCCGACCCCGCCGCGCTGCAACTGTGGCAACAAGAGCTGGCACGACTGACCGGCGCGCAGCCGGTAGCCGCGTGGCAGCCCGCCAGCTTCGGCAATTGGCGCCTGGCCCGCCGTGAACTGCTCAACCCGGGCAGCCAGGGCGCCCCGGTGTTCCTGCTGGGCCTGCAACCCGAGGTAGCGGCGAACTGGGAGGCCGGCGACCTGATTGAAGTAGTGCCACGCAATGGCCAACAGCGCATCGATGCATTGCTGGCCGGCCTGGGCATGGACCCACACAGCCCGGTGCAAGTGGACGGCCTGCAGGAAACCCTCGCCCAGGCCCTGGGCGGCCGCCAACTGCCGCAGAGCCGTGAGCACCTGGTGGGGCTGCATGCCCAGGCGCTGGTCGATGCGCTGATCCCGCTGAGTGCCCGTGAATACTCGATCGCCTCCATTGCCAGCGATGGCGAGCTGGAGTTGATCGTGCGCCAGGAACGCCACCCCGATGGCAACCTGGGCCTGGGTTCCGGCTGGCTGACCGAGTACCTGGCGCTGGACGGCACGCTCAGCGCGCGTCTGCGCCGTAACAGCGGCTTCCACTTGCCCGACGCGGCGGCGCCGATGGTACTGATCGGCAATGGCACCGGCCTGGCTGGCTTGCGCAGCCTCTTGAAGGCACGCATTGGCGCAGGTGAGCAGCGCAACTGGCTGCTGTTCGGCGAGCGCAACCGTGCCCACGACCTACTGTGTGGCGAGGAGCTGCAGGGCTGGTTGGCCAAGGGCGATCTGCAACGGCTGGACCTGGCGTTTTCACGCGACCAGGCCGAGAAGGTCTATGTGCAGGATGTGCTGCTGCAGCAGGCCGTCGAGTTCAAGCGCTGGATCGACGACGGCGCCTGTGTGTATGTGTGCGGCAGTTTGCACGGGATGGCTGCGGGGGTGGATGCGGCGCTGCGGGGGATGCTCGGTGAAGCGCAGGTGCAGCAGCTGATCGAGGATGGGCGCTATCGGCGGGATGTGTACTGAAGCCTGAAACCATCGCGGGGCAAGCCCGCTCCCACGTGATCGCGTGGGAGCGGGCTTGCCCCGCGATTGGCCCTCAATGCAGCTCGAAGGTATCGGCATCCAGATTGGCCGGGAAGCGCGCCCGGTACGCCGCCAGTTCCGCGGCACGCAGCACCACGGTGAACACCCCGTCGGCCTCCCCCGCGCTCAACAGGCTCTCGCCCTGGAAATCCAGCACCTGGCTGTCGCCGGAATAGGCAAAGCCCTTGCCATCGGTGCCCACCCGGTTCACCGCCGCCACGAAGCACAGGTTCTCGATGCCCCGCGCCGGCAGCAGCCGGTTCCAATGGGTGCGCCGCGCTGCCGGCCAGTTGGCGGTGTACAGCAGCAGGTCGGTGTCCTGGGCGTCGCGGCTCCATACCGGGAAGCGCAGGTCGTAGCAGATCAGCGGGCGAATGCGCCAGCCCTTGAGTTCGAACTGCACCTGGCGCTCACCGGGGGTGTAGTGCTTGTGTTCGCCGGCCATGCGGAACAGGTGGCGCTTGTCGTAGTGCAGGATCTCGCCATCGGGCCGCGCCCACAGCAGGCGGTTGCGGTGGCTGCCATCGGCGGCCTGGATGATCACGCTGCCGGTGATCACCGCATTGCGCTTCTTCGCCTGGGCCTTGAGCCATTTGTAAGTCGGGCCGTTCTCCGGCTCCGCCAGGCTTTCCGATTCCATCGAGAAACCGGTGGTGAACATCTCTGGCAGGATCACCAGGTCGACTTCACCGGCCTGGCCGATCAGCTCCTCGAAATGGGCATAGTTGGCTTCGCGGTCGTGCCAGGCCAGGGTGGTCTGCACCAGGGCGATTTTCAGGTTCGGCAGTTCACTCAGATCGCGCATAGTCTCTCCGCCGCCTGTCGCAGCGTCTCCTCGCGTTTGGCAAAGCACAGGCGCACCAGGCGTTGCTCGGGGATGGGTTGCTGGTAGAACACCGACACCGGGATGCTGGCCACGCCGTGTTCGCGGGTCAGCCACAGGGCCATGTCGACGTCGTTCAGGTCGGGGCGGATCTGCGAATAGTCCACCAGTTGGAAATAGGTGCCCGGGGTACGGGTAAAGCTGAACCGCGAGGCCTGCAACAGGTCGCAGAACAGGTCACGCTTGGCCTGGTAGAAGGCCGGCAGTTCGTCGATGTGCTCCGGGTGTTCGGCCATGAAGTCGGCCAAGGCACACTGCAAGGGTGTGACACCGCAGAAGTTGACGTACTGGTGAACCTTGCGCAGTTCGGCGCTGAGCGCCGGTGGCGCGACCACGTAACCGGTCTTCCAGCCAGTGACGTGGTAGGTCTTGCCGAACGAGCTGATGACGAAGGCTCTGCTGTACAGCTGCTCGTGGGCCAGCACGCTGGCGTGGCGCACACCGTCGTAGATCAAGTGCTCGTAGACTTCGTCGCTGACCAGGTAGATGTCGCGGTTGGCGATCAGCGCGGCCAGCTGGTCCAGGTCGTCGCGGCTGATCAGCGCACCGCTGGGGTTGTGCGGCGAGTTGAGGATGACCATGCGCGTGCGCGGGCTGAGGGCATCGCTGAACTTCTGCCAGTCGATGCTGAAGCTGCCGTCCGCGAGCGGCACGTGCACGCAGCGGCCACCGGCCAGCTCCACCGAGGGTTCGTAGCTGTCGTAGCACGGGTCGAAGACGATCACTTCATCGCCGGGGTGGATTACCGCCTGGATGGCACAGAAGATCGCTTCGGTGGCGCCGGGGGTGATGGTCACTTCCTGGTCCGCGTCCACCGCCACGCCATACAGCCGGGCGATCTTGGCCGCCACTTGCTGGCGCAGGGCTGGCAGGCCGGTCATCGGCGAATACTGGTTGTGCCCGGCGGCCACATGGCGGCCAACGGCATCGAGCAGGGCCTGGGGGCCGTTGAAGTCAGGGAAGCCCTGGGACAGGTTGAGCGCACCGGTCTGCATGGCGAGCTGCGACATGGTGGTGAAGATGGTCGTGCCGACATTCGGCAGTTTGCTGCGGATCATGGAGCCCTCTTTCCTGGGGTTTGTCCGGCACGGGGTGGTGTCCGAGCATAGCGGATCAAGCAGTCAGGAAAAAGGTTGAAACAATAGGGGGATTGCGGTGGATCAAGTCACCAACCGTGGGAGCGGCGGTGCGCCGATGCGACTTGCCCCGCGATGGCAATTGACCAGGCAGCAAAACCTCTCTGCCTGAAACCATCGCGGGGCAAGCCCGCTCCCACGAAGCGTAACGCAGCCCAGTGACTAGCGCTTGTCGCGGCGCTTCTTCTCGGCCTTCTTGTGGTGCGACATCAAGCGGCGCTTCTTGTTGACCTGGCGATCGGTGAGGGTGTTCTTGTTGCCCTCGTACGGGTTCTCACCGCCCTTGTACTCGATGCGGATCGGCGTACCGACCAGCTTGAGCACGCGGCGGTAGGTGTTCTCCAGGTAACGCGAGTAGGAGTTGGGCACCTTCTCGGTCTGGTTGCCGTGGATCACGATCAGCGGCGGGTTGGCGCCACCGAGGTGGGCGTAGCGCAGTTTGATGCGACGGCCGTTGACCAGTGGCGGCTGGTGCACGCTGATGGCGTCTTCGAGGATCTGCGTCAGGCGGCTGGTCGGCCAGCGGGTGACCGCCGACTTGAACGCGGCCTGCACCGACTTGTACAGGTGGCCAACGCCAGTGCCGTGCAGGGCGGAGATGAAGTGGATGTCGCAGAAGTCGACGAAGAACAGCCGGCGCTCCAGCTCGGTCTTCACGTAGTCGCGCTCGCCCGCTTCCATGCCATCCCACTTGTTCAGCGCGATGACGATGGCCCGGCCGGCTTCAAGGGCGAAGCCGAGCAGGTTGAGGTCGTGGTCGACCACGCCTTCGCGGGCGTCCATGACGAAGACCACCACGTTGGCGTCCTTGATCGCCTGCAGGGTCTTCACCACCGAGAACTTTTCGACTTCCTCGTGGATCTTGCCGCGCTTGCGCACGCCGGCAGTGTCGATGAAGGTGTACTTCTCGCCATCACGCTCGAACGGGATGTAGATACTGTCGCGGGTGGTACCCGGCTGGTCGTACACCACCACGCGCTCTTCGCCGAGCATGCGGTTGACCAGGGTCGACTTGCCCACGTTCGGGCGGCCGATGATGGCGATCTTGATGCCGTCTTTCTCGCTCGGGCCTGGAATGCGCACGGCCTCTTCGCCTTCGGCGACGTTCAGGTCGAGGGCTTCTTCCTCGGCATCACGCGGGATGTGGCCGAGCAGCGATTCCATCAGGGCGTTGATACCACGGCCCTGGGAGCCAGCCACCGGGATGGCGTTGCCCATGCCCAGCGGCGAGAACTCGGCGCGGGCGATGTCCGGGTCTATGTTGTCGATCTTGTTGGCCACCAGGATGGCCGACTTGTTCCGCTTGCGCAGGTGGTCGGCGATCATCTGGTCGGCGGCGGTCATGCCGGCGCGGGCATCCACCAGGAACAGCACGTAGTCGGCTTCTTCGATGGCCATCAGCGACTGCTCGGCCATCTTCTCGTCCATGCCCACTTCGTCACCGGTGATACCGCCGGTGTCGATCAGGATGAAGGAACGACCCTGCCAGGTGGCATCGCCGTACTGGCGGTCACGGGTCAGGCCCGACAGGTCACCGACGATGGCATCGCGGGTCTTGGTCAGGCGGTTGAACATGGTGGATTTGCCGACGTTCGGGCGGCCCACCAGGGCGATTACGGGAACCATGCGGCTCTCCACTCTTGAATTCTTGAAAATGCAAAGGCCGCTGCAAGGCAGCGGCCGGAGTTCGGGCGGCGCTCCTGCGCCGCTACCTGAGCCCGCGAACGGGCTCAAGCATAGCTTCAGCGGATGGTCAGTGCCTCGAGCTTGCCGCTGTTGCCGAAGACGTAGATGGTGTCGCCGACCACGAGTGGGCGGGCACGCAGGCCATCGCTGTCGATACGCTCACGGCCGACGAAGCGGCCATCGACCTGGCTCAGCAGGTGCAGGTAACCTTCGAAGTCACCCACCGCCACGTAGCTGGAGAACACTTCCGGCGCCGACAGCTGGCGACGGGCCATGCTGTCGTTGCTCCACAAGGCGCTGGAGGAACGCTCGTCGACACCTTCGACGGTGCCCGAAGCCAGGCTCACGTAGACGTTGCCGAAGCCCTGGGCGACACCCACGTAGCTGGAGGCATCACGCTGCCACAGCACACGGCCGCTTTCCAGGTCCAGGCCGGCGACGCGGCCCTGGTAGGTGCTGACGTACAGGGTGCCACCGGACAGCAGCAGGCCGCCGTCGATGTCCACCACACGGTCCAGCTCGGAGCGGCCTTGCGGGATGGCCACGCGGCTTTCCCACACCGGTACGCCGTTGCTGATGTCCACCGCCACCACCTTGCCGGTGGACAGGCCGGCGACAGCCAGGCGGTTGGTGACGATCGGCGCGCCGGTACCACGCAGGGTGAGCACCGCCGGGGTGTTTTCGTAGATCCAGCGACGGTCGCCAGTGGCGGCGTCGAGGCCGATCAGGCGGTCATCCTGGGTCTGCACCACCACAACGTCGCCGTTGTTGGCGGGCGGTGCCAGTACTTCGCTGGTGACGCGCGAACGCCAGCGCTCTTCGCCGGTGCTCGAATCCAGGGCAATCACCTCGCCCTTGAGCGTGCCCAGCATGACCAGGCCGTAGCCCACGCCAACCGCGCCGGAAACCGGCAGCTCGAGGTCTTTTTTCCACACTACATCGCCGTTGAGGCGGTCGAGTGCGAAGACTTCACCGGTGACGTCGGCAGCGTAAATGCGGTCGTTCTCGATGGCCGGTACCAGGGTGTTGTACGTCTCGCCCTGGCCGTCACCGATCGAACGGCTCCACTGCTTCTTCAGCACCACTTCCTCGGTGAACTTGGTCAGCTCGGCCGGGGGCAGTTCCTTCTTGCTGTTGCTGCTGCAACCCGCTGCCAGTACGGCGAGGGTGAGCACTGCTGCTTGTTTCCAACCCTTCACTTCAGGCGTCCCCTTTGGCCAGGTCATCCAGCTTCAGTTGCAGGCCACCGATCGCGGCGTCGTCGGACAGCGCGGCCTTGGCTTTTTCGTAGGCGCCGTGCGCGTCGTCGGCACGGCCCAGCTGCAGCAGCAGGTCGCCCTTGAGCTCCTCACGGCTGGCCAGGAAGGCTTTGTCGGCATCGCCGTCGAGCAGCTTCAGGGCCTCATCGGCCTTGTCCTGTGCCGCGAGCACGCGGGCCAGGCGCTGACGGGCGATTTCACCCAGGGTGGCGTCGGCCGGCTTGTCCAGCACGGCCTTGAGCTCGGCGGCGGCGTCGTCCAGCTTGCCGCTGTCGACCGCAACCTTGGCCACGAACAGGCTGCCGTACTGGGCGTAGGCGCTACCGCCAAACTCGCTCTTGAGCTTGCCGGACAGCTCGGCGACCTTGCTGGCATCAGGCTGGCCAGACGGCGTCAGCGAGGTTTCCAGCAGGGCCTGGTACAGCGCCGAGGCGCCTTGCGACTGGTTGGCCTGGTACTTGTGCCAGGTCTGCCAGCCCATCACCACCACACCGGCCAGCAGCGCGCCGGTCAGCAGCGGCTTGCCGTTGCGGTTCCACCAGTCCTTGATCCCAGCCAGATCGTCATCATCGGTACTCGACACCCCAATACTCCTTTTCGCCTATTCGTTGTTGAACCGCGTTACGCCTGGGCGATCGCGGTTTCCAGGTGCTCGGCAAGAGCATCCCAGGCAATGTTCTGTTGTTCGCCCTGGCCACGCAGGGGCTTCAGACCGATCTCTTGCTTGGCCAGCTCGTCGTCGCCGAGGATCAGGGCGAACAGCGCGCCGCTCTTGTCGGCCTTCTTGAACTGGCTCTTGAAGCTGCCGGCACCGGCGTTGACCGCCAGGCGCAGGCCCGGCAGACGGTCGCGCAGGCTTTCGCTCAGGCGCAGGCCGGCCAGCTCCGCCTGCTCACCGAAGGCGCACAGGTAGACGTCAATGGTGCGGCTGATCGACTCGGGCACCTTGCCCAGGGTCTCCAGCAGCAGGATCAGGCGTTCGATGCCCATGGCGAAACCAACGCCCGGGGTCGGCTTGCCGCCCATCTGCTCGACCAGGCCGTCATAGCGGCCACCGGCGCACACGGTGCCCTGGGCGCCGAGCTTGTCGGTGACCCACTCGAACACGGTCTTGCTGTAGTAATCGAGGCCACGCACCAGCTTGGTGTTGATCACGAACGGAATGCCGGCAGCGTCGAGGCGAGCCTTGAGGCCCTCGAAGTGCACGCGGGATTCTTCGTCCAGGTAGTCTTCCAGCTTCGGCGCGCCGACCAGCACCGCCTGGGTGTTGGCGTCCTTGCTGTCGAGGATGCGCAGCGGGTTGCTCTTGAGGCGACGCTGGCTGTCTTCGTCCAGCTGCTCGAGGCGCGCGGACAGGAACTCGACCAGCGCATCGCGGTAGCGCGCGCGGGCTTCGCTGGTGCCCAGGCTGTTGAGCTGCAGCTCCACGGCATCCTGGATGCCCAGCAGGCCCCACAGGCGCCAGGTCAGCATGATCAGCTCGGCATCGACGTCCGGACCGTCGAGGTTGAACACCTCCACGCCGATCTGGTGGAACTGGCGATAGCGGCCCTTCTGTGGGCGCTCGTGGCGGAACATCTGGCCGATGTACCAGAGCTTCTGCACCTGGCCGTTGCCGGTGATGCCGTGCTCGAGTACCGCACGCACGCAGGCGGCGGTGCCTTCAGGGCGCAGGGTGAGCGAATCGCCGTTGCGGTCGTCGAAGGTGTACATCTCTTTTTCGACGATATCGGTGACTTCACCGATCGAGCGCTTGAACAGCTCGGTGAACTCGACGATCGGCGTGCGGATCTGGCTGTAGCCGTAGCTGTCCAGCAGGCCAGCCACGGTGCCCTCGAAGTAGCGCCACAGCGGCGACTGGTCGGGCAGGATGTCGTTCATGCCACGGATGGCTTGCAGCGATTTGCTCACGAGTAGTCCTTACGAATTCTGTGTATCAGCCACGGGCGATCAGCGCCGCGTCGGCCTCGGCCTTCTCGGCCGCTTTCTGGCGGATGAGTTTTTCCAGCTCATCGACCAGGTTGTCGTTGTTCAGCTTCTGCGATGGCTTGCCATCGATGTAGATCAGGTTCGGTGTGCCGCCGGTGAGGCCGACATGCGCCTCCTTGGCTTCACCCGGGCCGTTGACCACGCACCCGATCACTGCCACGTCCAGCGGTACCAGCAGGTCTTCCAGGCGCCCTTCCAGCTCGTTCATGGTCTTGACCACATCGAAGTTCTGCCGCGAGCAGCTCGGGCAGGCGATGAAGTTGATGCCACGGGAACGCAGGTGCAGCGACTTGAGGATGTCGTAGCCGACCTTCACTTCTTCGACCGGGTCTGCGGCCAGGGAAATGCGGATGGTGTCGCCGATACCTTCGGCCAGCAGCATACCGAGGCCGACGGCGGATTTCACTGTCCCCGAACGCAGGCCACCGGCTTCGGTGATGCCCAAGTGCAGCGGCTGGATGATCTGCTTGGCCAGCAGGCGGTAGGCTTCGACGGCCATGAACACGTCGGAGGCCTTGACGCTGACCTTGAAGTCCTGGAAATCCAGGCGGTCGAGGTGCTCGACATGGCGCAGCGCCGACTCGACCAATGCGGCCGGGGTCGGTTCGCCGTACTTCTTCTGCAGGTCTTTCTCGAGGGAGCCGGCGTTAACGCCGATGCGGATCGGGATGCCGCGGTCACGGGCGGCATCGACCACCGCGCGCACACGGTCTTCACGGCCGATGTTGCCCGGGTTGATGCGCAGGCAGTCGACGCCCAGTTCGGCCACGCGCAGGGCGATCTTGTAGTCGAAGTGGATGTCGGCGACCAGCGGCACGCTGACCAGCTTCTTGATCTTGCCGAACGCCTCGGCGGCGTCCATGTCCGGTACCGAGACACGCACGATATCGACGCCGGCATCGACCAGGCGCTGGATCTGCCCCACGGTGGCGGCGACGTCATTGGTGTCGGTATTGGTCATGCTCTGCACCGCGATGGGCGCATCGCCGCCCACCGGTACATTGCCGACCCAGATTTTGCGGGATTCGCGACGTTTGATCGGAGATTCGCCGTGCATGACTTACTGTCCCAACTTCAGGCGAGCGGTTTCGCCACTGGTGAACGGGGCGACATCGACCGCCTGGCCGTTGTAGCTCACCTGGGCGCCGCGGGCGAACCCGAGGCGTACCGCGAACGGTGGCTTGCCGGTCAGTTCCAGGCTGTCGCCCTTGCGCTTGATGGCGCTGAACAGCACCTTGCCGTTGCCGTCGGAGACCTGGGTCCAGCAATCGGCGGTGAACTGGATGTGTACGCTACCGCTGCCGGCCGGTACTGGCGCCGCAGCCGTGGCAGCCGGGGCGACAGGAGCGACGGCCACGGGGCTGGCTGGCGCAGGCTGGACGACCGGGGCGACGGTAGCTGGCGCAGCCGGTGCAGGAGCAGGAGCAGTGCTTGGCGCTGGCGCCGGCACGCTATTGGAAGGTGCCACAGCCACTACCGGTGCCGGGGGTTCAACGGCCACTGCCGGAGCTTGTTCGCTGGCCACAGGTTCCAATGGCAGCGCTTCGCTGGCTGGTTGCTGGGCTTCGCTGACAGCCTGGTCTTCCGGCTCGTCCAGCGGGTGAATCTGGGTGGTGCCGTCGGCGCTCTCGACCTCGACGTGCTCCAGGGCGATCTTGGCCAGGTCCTTGCCGCGCAGGCTGCCCTGGTCCTGCCACCAGAAGAAGCCACCACCCACCACGGCCACCAGCAACAGCAGGCTGACCACGCGCATGATGTTGTGCGACAGGCGGACCGGCTCCTCGATGCGACCGAGTGCATGCACGTCGCTGCCTTGGGCGTGGGTGCCGGTGATGTTGTCGAACGCCTGCACCAGCGGCGCCTGGTCCATGCCCAACAGTTTGGCGTAGGCGCGGATGTAACCACGGGCGAAGGTGTGCCCGGGCAGCTTGTCGAAGGCGCCGGTTTCCAGGTTGTTCAGCGAAGATACCGTGAGGTTGAGCTTTTGCGCGACTTCGGCCTGGCTCCATTCCCGCTGTTCACGGGCCTGGCGCAAGACGTCACCGGGGTTCTGGCGAGTCGCTGCTACTTCTGTTTGCGCGGCTTTCATCGTTGCTCCGACAGGTATTGCTGATATTCCGGCGTACCGGGATAAAGTCGTTGTAATTGCTGGCCCAGCCGGGCCTCATCACCCTGTTGCTCAAGGGCGCGGGCCAGGCGGCTGCCCAGCAACAGGCTGCGGGCGTTCTGTTCGCTCAGCTGGCTGAAACGATCGTAGTAGTCCCGGGCCGGCACATAATGCCTGTTTTCGTAGGACAACTCAGCCATTTCAAGCAACGCTTTCGGTTGCCGCTGATCGAGGCGCAGGGCCTTTTCCAGGTATTCGCGGGCCTGCTCGTCCTGCCCCAGCTTGCGCGCGGTCAGGCCGAGGTTCTCGTACACCCGCGAACGCTCAGGGTACAAGGTATCGGCGGCCGCCTGGCGAAACGTCGCTTCAGCATCAGAAAAGCGGCCCTGAGCATATAGGAAACTGCCGTAGTTGTTGCGGATTCGCGTGTCATCCGGGCGTGCAGCCAGTGCTTTACGGAAGTGCTGGCCTGCCAATTGCGGCTCAGCCTCGGCCTGGAACACCAGCGCCAGTGCCGCATTGGCGTCGGCATCGGTACTGTCCAAGGCCAGTGCCTTGGCCAACGGAGCCTTGGCCTGCCCGGTCAAACCTTGTTGCAAATACCCCAGCCCCAACTGCACATAAGCCCGCACAGCCTCGTCACGCCCCTGGCGGCTGGCCAGCGGGTCGCCCCCACCGCTGGAAACGCAGCCAGCCAGCAGCGCAAGCGTGAGGATCGACAGCGCGGCGCGCAAGGTCATGGGGCGGGTGCTCGTCAGGGGCGCGCGGCGCTGTCTTGCGGCTCGTCGGCAGCCAGCTGGCGCACGGCGATGTAGCGCTCGCTGCGGCGGGTGCGGTCGTTGACCTGGCCGACCAGCTGCCCGCAAGCGGCATCGATGTCGTCACCGCGGGTGGTGCGGGTGGTGACGTTGAAACCACCGTGGTGCAACAGGTCCTGGAAGCGGCGAATGGCATTGTTGCTCGGCCGCTCGTAGCCCGAGTGCGGGAACGGGTTGAACGGGATCAGGTTGATCTTGCACGGCACGTCGCGCAGCAGCTCGATCATCTGTGCCGCGTGCTCAGGCTGGTCGTTGACGTCCTTGAGCAGGGTGTACTCGATGGTCAGCACGCGCTTGCCACCGAGCGTGGACATGTAGCCCATGCAGGATTCCAGCAGCATCTTCAGCGGGTACTTCTTGTTGATCGGTACCAGCTGGTTGCGCAGCTCGTCATTCGGTGCGTGCAGCGACAGGGCCAGCGACACGTCGATGTGCTTGGCCAGTTCGTCGATCATCGGCACCACGCCCGAGGTGGACAGGGTGACGCGACGCTTGGAAATGCCATAGCCCAGATCTTCCATCATGATCTTCATGGCGGCGATGACATTGTCGAAATTCAGCAGGGGTTCGCCCATGCCCATCATCACCACGTTGGTAATCGCGCGGTCGATCTTGGCAGGAACGGTCCCAAAGGATTTGTTCGCAAGCCACACCTGGCCGATCACTTCGGCGGCGGTGAGGTTGCTGTTGAAGCCTTGCTTGCCGGTGGAGCAGAAGCTGCAGTCCAGGGCACAGCCGGCTTGCGACGACACGCAGAGCGTACCGCGATCGTCGGTAGGGATGTAGACGGTCTCGACGCAGCTGCCAGAGGCAACGCGGACCACCCACTTGCGGGTACCGTCGGCGGAAATGTCTTCACTGACCACTTCCGGGCCCCGAATCTCGGCAACGGCCTCGAGCTTTTCGCGCAGGACCTTGCCGACATTGGTCATGGCGGCGAAATCGTCGACGCCAAAATGGTGAATCCACTTCATCACCTGGCCAGCGCGAAAGCGCTTCTCCCCGATCGAGTCGAAGAACTGTTCCATTTCCTGCAGGGTCAGCCCCAACAGGTTGATTTTGCCGGTAGATGTCGTCATGGATTCACCTTCACCCTTAAGCTTTCGCTTAGCGAGTGGTTACCTCGGTAGCAGCGAAGAAGTAAGCGATTTCGCGAGCAGCAGCAGCTTCGGAGTCCGAACCGTGAACGGCGTTGGCGTCGATCGACTCGGCGAAGTCAGCACGGATGGTGCCTGGAGCAGCTTCTTTAGGGTTGGTAGCGCCCATCAGCTCACGGTTGCGAGCGATGGCGTTTTCGCCTTCCAGAACCTGAACAACGACTGGGCCGGAAGTCATGAAGGCAACCAGGTCACCGAAGAAGCCACGAGCGCTGTGCTCGGCGTAGAAGCCTTCGGCTTCGGCTTTGGACAGTTGCTTGATTTTCGAGGCAACGATTTTCAGGCCGGCTTCTTCGAAGCGAGTGGTGATCTTGCCGATGACGTTTTTGGCGACGGCGTCAGGCTTGATGATCGAGAAAGTACGTTGAACAGCCATGGAGAACTCCAGAAATATGAGTGTTGCGAAAAATTAAACCCGCGAATTATACGCGGGTTCCAGGGGATTGCCTAACCTGCAGCGTGCGCTCAGTCGGCTTCTTCAATCCAGGCCGCCTGGATGGCCTCGAGAACCTTCTCGCCGCAACGCGACGGATCGTCATCGAATTCCGGCAAAGCCATGACCCAAGCGCGCAGATCGACGAAATTCACGTAATGAGGATCGACCTCGGGCTTGCTTTCCGCAAGCTGGATAGCGATCTCAAGTACATCAACCCATTTCAGACTCATGTACAGATCCTCAGTGCGGCGCTTCAGCGGCGTGGTTGAGCGAGTATTTGGGGATTTCGATGGTGAGGTCTTCATCGGCCACTACCACCTGGCAACCCAGGCGCGATTGCGCTTCCAGGCCCCACGCCTTGTCCAGCATGTCTTCTTCGAGCTCGTCGGCTTCTTCAAGCGAGTCGAAACCCTTGCGCACGATGCAGTGGCAAGTGGTGCAGGCCTTGACGCCGCCGCAGGCGCTTTCCATCTCGATGTGATGATCGTGGGCCAGCTCCAGGATATTTGTCCCGACGGGCACTTCCACGGTCAGCCCCTCGGGGCAGAATTTTTCATGCGGCAGGAATGTCACCAGCGGCATCGATTACTCCTCGATCTCATTCAGGTTGCGCCCGGCCAGTGCGGCTTTGACCGTCGAATCAAGGCGACGGGCGGCAAATGCATCGGTCACCTGCGACAGACGCTTGGTCTGTTGCTCGATGGCGGCGCCATCGGTGCCGCTCAGCAAATCACGTAGTTCCTGCATCTGGAATTCAATGGCATCGCGCTCGTCGCTGCTGAGCAGGCGCTCGCCATCGGCGTCCAGGGCGCCCTGTACCGCTTCGAGCAGACGCTCGCCGTCGACCTGGTGCTCGCGCAGCTGGCGCGCCTGCTTGTCGGAGCCGGCGTGCTCGAACGAGTCCTTGAGCATGCGGGCGATTTCGCCGTCGGTCAGGCCGTAGGATGGCTTGACCTGGATGCTCGACTCCACGCCCGAACCCAGCTCGCGCGCGGCGACACTGAGCAGGCCATCGGCGTCGACCTGGAAAGTGACGCGGATCTTCGCGGCACCGGCAACCATGGCCGGGATGCCGCGCAGCTCGAAGCGCGCCAGCGAGCGGCAGTCGCTGATCAGCTCGCGCTCGCCCTGCAGCACGTGGATCATCATGGCCGACTGGCCGTCTTTATAAGTGGTGAACTCTTGGGCACGGGCCACCGGAATGGTGGTGTTGCGCGGAATCACCTTTTCCATCAGCCCGCCCATGGTCTCAAGGCCCAGCGACAGCGGGATGACGTCGAGCAGCAGCAGTTCGCCGCCTTCGCGACGGTTACCGGCCAGGGTGTCGGCCTGGATGGCGGCGCCAATGGCGACCACCTGGTCAGGGTCGATGGAGGTCAGCGGGGTACGGCCAAACAGCGTACCCACGGCGTCGCGCACACGCGGCACGCGGGTAGAGCCGCCAACCATCACCACCGCACCCACCTCCTCCAGCTCGATACCGCTGTCGCGCACAGCGCGGCGGCAGGCCTTGAGGCTGCGGGCAATCATCGGCTCGATCATGGCGTCGAAGGCAGCGCGGGTCAGTTCGCCCTGCCAGGCAGCGTGCTGCACGCTGACCACGTCGGCATCGGTCAAGGCTTCCTTGGCCGCGCAGGCGGTCTGCAGCAGCAGGCGCTGGGTAGCCGGGTCGAGATCAGCGGACAGGCCGGCCTGCTCGATGATCCAGCCGGCAATGGCGTGGTCGAAGTCATCGCCGCCCAGGGCGGTGTCGCCGCCGGTGGCCAGCACTTCAAAGACGCCAGCGGTCAGGCGCAGGATGGAAATATCGAAGGTACCGCCGCCCAGGTCGTAGATCGCCACCACGCCTTCGGCATTCTGGTCCAGGCCATAGGCCACGGCGGCTGCGGTCGGTTCATTGAGCAGGCGCAGCACGTTGAGGCCGGCCAGCTTGGCGGCGTCCTTGGTGGCCTGGCGCTGGGCGTCGTCGAAATACGCAGGGACGGTGATCACCGCACCTACCAGCTCACCGCCGAGCGTCTCTTCGGCACGCGCACGCAGCACCTTGAGGATGTCGGCCGACACTTCCACCGGGCTCTTCGGCCCCTGGACGGTGTCGATGAACGGCATGTGCGACTCACCACCGACAAAACGGTACGGCAGTTGCTCGCCGAGCTGCTTGACGTCGGCCAGGCCGCGCCCCATCAGGCGCTTGACCGAGACGATGGTGTTGAGCGGGTCGCTGGGCGCCGCCTCGCGCGCGCTCAGGCCAACGTCGACGCCGTTATCCAGGTAGCGCACCGCGGAGGGCAGGATGACCCGGCCCTGGGCATCGGGCAGCGGCTCGCTGCGCCCGCTGCGCACGGCGGCGACGAGAGAATTGGTGGTGCCCAGGTCGATGCCCACCGCCAGGCGGCGCTGGTGCGGCTGAGGGCTCTGACCGGGTTCGGCGATCTGCAGTAGGGCCATGCTTATCTGAGTACCTTAGGCGTCATCACGGGTAACGCCGGGGTTAATCGTCGAGGCGCTCTTCGAGTTGGCGCACTTCTTGGGCGAGCTTGTCGAGGAACTGCATGCGGCGCATCAGGCGTTCGGCCTGGTCACGCTCGGCAGCAACATCCCAGCAGGCGGCGAAATCCTCGTTCAGCGTGTCCTGGGCGGCCTTGAGCCGCTTCTTGAACACGGCCACGCCATCGAGGTCGGCTTCGTCCTGCAGCTCTTCGAGCTCTTCGCGCCACTGCATCTGCTGCAACAGGAAGGCCGGGTCGTGCACGGTGACTTCCTGGGGCACTTCATGGCCACCGATGGCCAGCAGGTAACGGGCACGGCGCGGTGCGCTGCGCAAGGTCTGGTAGGCGTCGTTCAGGGCCGCCGACTTTTCCAGGGCAACGCGCTGTTCGCGCTCGGAGGCATCGGCGAAGCGGTCCGGATGGACCTCGCGGGCCAGCTCGCGGTAGCGAGTGGCCAGCTTGTCGAGGTCCAGGCGAAAGCTCGGTTGCAGGTCAAACAGTGCGTAATGACAAGGAGTACCCACGGCCAGCCTCAAACGTTGAAGCTTTCGCCGCAGCCACATTCACCGCGCACGTTGGGGTTGTTGAACTTGAAGCCTTCGTTCAACCCTTCCTTGACGAAGTCCAGCTCGGTGCCGTCGAGGTACACCAGGCTTTTCGGGTCGATGATGACCTTCACGCCGTGGTTCTCGAACACCTGGTCTTCTTCGGCCAGTTCGTCAACGAACTCCAGCACGTAGGCCAGGCCCGAGCAACCGGTGGTGCGCACGCCCAGGCGAATGCCTTCACCTTTGCCGCGCCCGTCGAGGGAGCGGCGAATGTGGTTGGCGGCGGCTTCTGTCATGCTGATGGCCATCGGAACTCCTTAGCTTGCAACAGGCGACTTAGACCAGGCCTTTCTTCTGCTTGTAATCGCGAACGGCTGCCTTGATGGCATCTTCGGCGAGCACGGAGCAGTGGATCTTGACCGGTGGCAGTGCCAGCTCTTCAGCCAGCTGGGTGTTCTTGATGGTTTCGGCTTCGTCCAGGGTCTTGCCCTTCATCCACTCGGTGGCGAGGGAGCTGGAGGCGATGGCCGAACCGCAGCCATAGGTCTTGAACTTGGCGTCTTCGATGATGCCTTGCTCGTTGACCTTGATCTGCAGACGCATCACGTCGCCGCACGCTGGAGCGCCGACCATGCCGGTACCGACATCCGGATCCTCGGCATTCATCTTGCCGACGTTGCGTGGGTTTTCGTAGTGGTCGATGACCTTTTCACTGTATGCCATGGTGCAATTCCTTCCTCATCAGGGAGCCGCTCTTGCCGGCGACTGCTTAGTGGGCGGCCCACTCGATCTTGGAGATGTCGACGCCGTCTTTGTACATGTCCCAAAGGGGCGACAGCTCACGCAGTTTGTTGACGGCCTCGCAGACTTTCTGCGCGGCGTAGTCGACTTCTTCTTCGCTGGTGAAGCGGCCGAAAGAGAAGCGGATCGAGCTGTGCGCCAGTTCGTCGTTGCGGCCCAGGGCGCGCAGGACGTAGGACGGCTCGAGCGAAGCGGAGGTGCAGGCCGAACCGGACGAAACAGCGATGTCCTTGAGCGACATCAGCAGCGACTCGCCTTCGACGTAGTTGAAGCTCAGGTTCAGGTTGTGCGGTACGCGGGCGGTCTGGCTGCCGTTGACGTACAGCTCTTCGAGGTCCGAGACCTGCTTGAAGAAGCGGTCGCTCAGGGCCTTGATGCGCGCGTTCTCGCTGGCCATTTCCTGCTTGGCAATGGCGAAGGCTTCGCCCATGCCGACGATCTGGTGGGTCGGCAAGGTACCCGAACGCATGCCACGTTCATGGCCACCACCGTGGATGATGGCTTCCAGGCGGACACGCGGCTTGCGGCTGACGTACAGCGCGCCGATGCCTTTGGGGCCGTAGACCTTGTGCGCCGAGAACGACATCAGGTCGACTTTCAGCTTCTGCACGTCGATCTCGACCTTGCCGGCCGACTGCGCGGCATCGACATGGAACAGCACGCCGCGCGAGCGGGTCAGTTCACCGATGGCGGCGATGTCGTTGATCGAGCCGACTTCGTTGTTCACGTGCATCAGCGAAACCAGGATGGTGTCGTCACGCAGGGCAGCCTCGACCATGGTCGGGGTGACGATGCCGTCTTCACCTGGCTCGAGGTAGGTGACTTCGAAACCTTCACGCTCGAGCTGGCGAGCGGTGTCCAGGACCGCCTTGTGCTCGATCTTGGAGGTGATGATGTGCTTGCCCTTGGTCTGATAGAAGTGCGCCACGCCTTTGAGGGCGAGGTTGTCGGACTCGGTGGCACCGCTGGTCCAGACGATCTCGCGCGGGTCGGCGTTGATCAGCTCGGCCACCTGGCGACGGCCATTCTCGACCGCTTCTTCGGCTTTCCAGCCAAACACGTGGGAGCGCGAGGCCGGGTTACCGAAGTTCCCGTCGACCAGCAGGCATTCGGCCATTTTCTGGGCCACACGTGGATCGACCGGCGTGGTCGCGGAGTAATCGAGGTAGATCGGCAACTTCATTGAGTATCTCCTATCAGGCGTTGGCGTCGCTCGGCGCTGAATTTCAGTCGACGGCGGACGTCTCAATCTTGTCCAGCATGGCGGTACGGCCTGCAACACGGCGCAGGTCCTGGCGCTGGGCGACTTCTTGCACCTCACGGCGCTTGACGAGGTCGGCCAGGCTGATGCCACTGAGGAATTCATGGATCTGCTGGCTCAGGTCGCACCACAGGTGGTGAGTCAGGCAGGTATCACCGGCATGGCAGTCGCCCAGGCCCTGGCAGCGGGTGGCATCGACCGATTCATTGACCGCGTCGATGACCTGGGCCACCTGGATGGTTTCCATGCCGCGCGACAGCTGGTAGCCGCCGCCCGGGCCGCGAACGCTGGATACCAGGCTGCTGCGGCGCAGCTTGGCGAACAGCTGCTCCAGATAAGAAAGGGAAATGCCCTGGCGCTCGGAAATATCGGCCAGTGACACCGGCCCATGCTGCGCGTGCAACGCCAGGTCAAGCATGGCGGTCACGGCGTATCGGCCTTTGGTAGTCAGTCGCATGGCGTATGGTTACCACGGGAGTTACAGAATGTGTGCGAGTATGCGATTCCCGAGCATTTAAGTCAACTATTAGACCTAGTGCTTTAGTCGGGTATGCATGCGGGAGGCGGGCGCGAGTGTAGCAGACGAGGGGCGCGAGCACACGCCCCTTGTGTCGGGCTGGCGGAATCAATGCGGCTGAGTGTCGCCCTGCTTCAGCTCCGCGCACGCAGCGGCGAAGTCATCGTCGGGCAACGCCGGCAGCTCCTTGGCACAATAATCACTGCCCATCCTGGTCAGGGCGCCACACATCCCCTCCAGGCGCTCGTCGACTGCCTGCAGGTGGTCGAGCATCTGGCCGATGGCCCTGGCCACCGGGTCTGGCATGTCGCCGCTGACACCATAGGCGTCGAAACCGATCTTCTCGGCCATGGCCTTGCGCTTGGCTTCGACGGCATCGTCCTCGCTCTTGACGATGATGCGCCCCGGGATGCCCACCGCCGTGGCGCCGGCCGGCACCGCCTTGGTGACCACGGCGTTGGAGCCGATCTTGGCCCCGGCACCGACCGTGAACGGCCCCAGAACCTTGGCGCCCGCCCCCACCACCACGCCGTTTTCCAGGGTCGGGTGGCGCTTGCCTTTGTTCCAGCTGGTGCCGCCCAGGGTCACGCCCTGGTACAGCGTCACGTCGTCGCCGATCTCGGCGGTCTCGCCAATGACGATGCCCATGCCGTGGTCGATGAAGAAACGCCGGCCGATGGTCGCACCCGGGTGGATCTCGATACCGGTCATCCAGCGCCCGAAGTTCGACACCAGGCGTGCCAGCCATTTGAAATCGCGCTTCCACAGGGCATTGCCCAGACGGTGCAGCCAGATGGCATGCATGCCCGGGTAGCAGGTCAGGACCTCGAAGGCGTTGCGCGCCGCCGGGTCACGATGGAAAACACTTTGAATATCTTCACGCAGACGCTCGAACATCGTTCAGTCCTTCCGTTTATGCGGCTCGCCCCGGACGACTTTCTGGGTCTCGGTGAGGATGCCGCGCAAAATGCTCATTTCCGTACGCTCGACCGAGCTGCGCCCATACAGCCGGCGCAGGCGCGGCATCAGGTGCTTGGGCTTGGCGGGGTCGAGGAAGCCGATGTCCACCAGGGTTTTTTCCAGGTGGTCATAGAACAGCTCCATTTCGTCCATGGTCGCCAGCTCGTTGGCGTCGGTTTTCTCGACCTTGGGCGCCACGCCCTGCACCACCAACGAGGCCATGCGCACCTCGTAGGAGAGCACCTGGACGGCGGCGGCCAGATTCAGCGAGCTGAAGTCGGGATTGGAGGGAATGTGCACGTGGAAGTGACATCGCTGCAGTTCTTCGTTGGTCAGCCCGGCGTGCTCGCGACCGAACACCAGGGCGATCTCCTCGCCGGCCAGGGCATGCTCCACCGCCTTGGTGCCGCACTCCCGTGGGCCGATCAACGGCCAGGGGATGCTGCGCTCGCGGGCGCTGGTGCCCATCACCAGGCTGCAACCGACCAGTGCCTGCTCGAGGCTGTCGACCACCAGGGCGTTGTCGAGCACATCGTCGGCACCCGAGGCACGCGCCGAGGCTTCGGCGGCGGGGAATTCTTTTGGCTGCACCAGCACCAGACGCGCCAGGCCCATGTTTTTCATGGCACGCGCAGCGCCGCCGATGTTGCCGGGGTGGCTGGTATTGACCAGAACAACACGAATATTTTGCAGCAAGGTGTTGTGCTCACAGACGCGGATGAAGAGGGTTTCGATCTTACAGAACCGACCAGCGTAACGCTATGAAAGCAAATGTGACACTTCTTCCGTCAAAGATTTCTGCTAGAATGTGCGGCTTTCTTCTTTAACATCTCCAGGTGACCTTCCCATGCAGCCTATGCTGAATATCGCCCTGCGCGCCGCTCGCAGCGCCAGTGAACTGATTTTCCGCTCCATCGAACGCCTGGACAGCATCAAAGTCGACGAAAAACAGGCCAAGGACTATGTGTCCGAGGTTGACCGTGCCGCCGAGAAGGTCATCGTCGAAGCCCTGCGCAAAGCCTACCCGAACCACTCGATCCAGGGCGAAGAGACCGGCCTGCACGCCGGCACCGGCGAAGAGGGCAAGGACTACCTGTGGATCATCGATCCACTGGACGGCACCACCAACTTCCTGCGCGGCATTCCGCACTTCGCCGTCAGCATCGCCTGCAAATACCGCGGCCGCCTGGAGCACGCCGTGGTCCTCGACCCGGTTCGCCAGGAAGAATTCACTGCCAGCCGTGGCCGTGGCGCCCAGATCAATGGCCGCCGCCTGCGCGTCAGCTCGCGCACCAGCCTGGAAGGCGCCCTGCTGGGCACCGGCTTCCCGTTCCGTGACAACCAGCTGGCCGACCTGGACAACTACCTGGGCATGTTCCGCGCCCTGACTGGCCAGACCGCCGGCATCCGCCGCGCCGGCTCCGCCAGCCTGGATCTGGCCTATGTGGCCGCCGGCCGCTTCGACGCCTTCTGGGAGTCGGGCCTGTCCGAGTGGGACATGGCTGCAGGCGTGCTGCTGATCCAGGAAGCAGGTGGTCTGGTGAGCGACTTCAACGGTGGCCATGACTTCCTCGAGAAGGGCCATATCGTTGCCGGCAACATCAAGTGCTTCAAGGCCGTGCTGACTGCCATCCAGCCGCACCTGCCGGAGAGCATGAAGCGCTAAGCGCCGATTGCCGAGCACAAAAAAACGCCCTTCGGGGCGTTTTTTTGTGCTCGGCTTTTATAGAAAATCGCGTGGGAGCGGGCTTGCCCCCCGATGCGATGCATGGCACCGGCTTCGCCGGTGATCGCGGGGCAAGCCCGCTTCCACGCTGCTCCCGTTAAATCAGCAAGCTCCGATTGATTCCACGCAAACGGCTCATTGCCCCGCCTGGTTCTCGCTGAGGATCAACTTGCCATTCTTGTCCACAGGGATGGTCGAGCCCGGCTCGTGATTCATCTTCACCTTGCCCACCTGGTCACCGAGGGAATAGGTGACGTTGTACCCCACCACCTTCTCGCTGATGTCGTTGACCGTACTGCATCGGGTTTGCATGGTCGTGGTGGTGTCACGCTCCTGCATGTATTCCTGGGTCTTGTTGCCCGCGTAACCACCACCTACCGCGCCGGCGACCGTGGCGATCTTCTTGCCGGTACCGCCGCCGATCTGGTTACCCAGCAGACCACCGGCAATGGCTCCGACCACGGTACCGGCAATCTGATGCTGATCCTTGACCGGTGCCTGGCGGGTCACAGCGACCTCCTTGCACACTTCACGCGGTGTCTTCACCTGCTGCTTGATTGGCTGCACGTCGGTGACCTGGGCGTATTCAGGCCCTTTGTTCACCAAGCTGTAGGTCGCCACAGCACCTCCGGCAGTCACACCGACAGCACCCAGTACCGCACCCACCAGCATTGATTTATTCACCTGAACCTCCTGATCTTCCTTGCGGGTTCCAGCCCGCCTTCTCCCTGCCTTGGAGCAAAAAAAAAGGCGCGAGTTCAACACTCGCGCCTTACATTACGCCGAACGGCGCTGAACGATGGCTTACGGACGCTCGTCCACGCCCTCGTTCTTGGCCGGCGGGATCAGGTCTTCGCTGCTCAGGTTCAGCCAGATCAGCACCACGTTGGCGATGTAGATCGACGAGTAGGTACCCGCCATGACGCCGATGAACAGCGCCAGGGAGAAGCCGAACAGGTTGTCGCCACCGAAGAACAGCAGCGCGGCGATGGCCAGCAAAGTGGAAACCGAGGTCGCCACGGTACGCAGCAGGGTCTGGGTGGTCGAGATGTTGATGTTGTCGATCAGCGACGCCTTGCGCAGCACACGGAAGTTCTCACGCACCCGGTCGAACACGACGATGGTGTCGTTGAGCGAGTAACCGATGATCGCCAGTACCGCCGCCAGCACCGTCAGGTCGAAGGTGATCTGGAAGAACGACAGGATACCCAGAGTCACCACCACGTCGTGGATCAGCGAAACGATGGCGCCCACGGCGAACTTCCACTGGAAGCGGAACGCCAGGTAGATGAGGATGCCGCCCAGGGCCAGGAGCATACCCATGCCCCCCTGGTCGCGCAGCTCTTCACCCACCTGCGGGCCGACGAACTCGACGCGCTTGACCGTGGCCGGGTTGTCGCCACCGACCTTCTGCAAGGCTTCGGCTACGCGATTGCCCAGTTGCGGGTCGTCACCCGGCATCCGCACCAGCAGGTCGGTGGTGGCGCCGAAGCTCTGCACCACGGCCTCGTGGAAGCCGGAGCTGACCAGCTCGGTACGCACCTTCTCAAGGTCCGCCGGGCGCTCGTAAGTGAGCTCGATCAGCGTACCGCCGGTGAAGTCCAGGCCAAAGTTCAGCCCCTTGTGCCACCAGCTGAACAGGGCCAACACGGTGAGGAGCACGGTAATGGCGAACGCGACATTGCGCACGCCCATGAAGTTGATGGTTTTCATCGCAGCTCCCTCAAACCCACAGCTTCTTGATGTCACGCCCGCCGCAAGTCAGGTTGACCAGCGCACGAGTCACCATTACAGCGGTGAACATCGAGGTGAAAATCCCGAGGGACATGGTGACCGCGAAGCCTTTGACCGGGCCGGTACCCATGGCGAACAGGATGCCGCCGACCAGCAAGGTGGTCAGGTTGGCGTCGACGATTGCCGAGTAGGCGCGGTTGAAGCCTTCATGGATGGCGCGCTGCACCGACATGCCGGCGGCGATCTCTTCGCGGATACGCGAGAAGATGAGCACGTTGGCGTCGACCGCCATACCCATGGTCAAGACGATACCGGCAATACCCGGCAAGGTCAGCGTGGCGCCCAGCAGCGACATCAACGCCAGCAGCAGGACCATGTTGCCCGCCAACGCGATAGTGGCCAGCACACCGAAACCGCGGTAGATGGCGATGATGAACAGCGAGACGAACAGCATGCCCCACAGGGATGCATCGATACCCTTGGTGATGTTGTCGGCACCCAGGCTCGGGCCAATGGTACGTTCTTCGGCGAAGTACATCGGCGCAGCCAGACCACCGGCACGCAGCAGCAGGGCCAGCTCGGACGACTCACCCTGGCCGTTCAGGCCGGTGATGCGGAACTGGCTGCCCAGCGGCGACTGGATGGTCGCCAGGCTGATGATCTTCTTCTCTTCCTTGAAGCTCTGGACCGCAACGTCTTTCTCGACGCCGTTGACCGTTTGCTTCTCGTAGTGGGTGACCGGCTTCTGCTCGATGAAGATCACCGCCATGCTGCGCCCGACGTTGGAGCGGGTGGCGCGGCTCATCAGCTCGCCGCCGTGGCCGTCGAGGCGGATGTTCACTTGCGGGCGACCGTGCTCGTCGAAGCTGGCCTGGGCGTCGGTGACCTGGTCACCAGTGATGATCAGGCCGCGCTCGACCGGGGCGGAGCGGCCGCCTTCGCGGAACTCGAACACCTCGGTGGTGGCTTTGGACGCACCCGGCTCGGCGCCGAAGCGGAACTCCAGGTTGGCGGTCTTGCCGAGGATACGCTTGGCTTCGGCGGTGTCCTGCACACCCGGCAGCTCGACCACGATGCGGTTGGCGCCCTGGCGCTGTACCAGCGGCTCGGCCACGCCCAGCTCGTTCACACGGTTGCGAACGGTGGTCAGGTTCTGCTTGATGGAGTATTCGCGGATTTCGGCGACCTTGGCCTGGGTCAGCGCCAGGCGCAGCACGGCGAGCTCGTTGCGCTCGGTGGTGGTCAGTTCGAAATCATTGAAATTCTTGCGGATCAGGCTGCGAGCCTGTTCGCGGGTAGCGTCGTCGGCGAAGCCCAGCATGATGCCGCCATCCTGCTGAGGCAGGCTGCGGTAGCGGACGCGCTCTTTGCGCAGCAAGGTCTTGACCTCGCCTTCGTAGACTTTCATGCGGGCAGTCATGGCCTTGTCCATGTCCACTTCCAGCAGGAAGTGCACACCACCGGACAGGTCCAGGCCCAGCTTCATCGGGCTGGCACCCAGGTTGCGCAGCCACTGCGGGGTGGTCTGGGCCAGGTTCAGGGCCACGACATAGTCATCGCCGAGGGCCTTGCGCGCCACATCCTTGGCTGGCAGCTGGTCTTCCTGGTTGGTCAGGCGCACCAGCGCACTGCCCTTCTCGCCCAGGTTGCCGCCTTTTACCGCGATGCCGGCATCGGTCAGCGCCTTGGTGACGCGATCGAGGTCAGCCTGGCTGACATGCAGCGCGGAACTGGCGCCGCTGATCTGCACCGCCGGATCATCCGGGTAGAGGTTGGGTGCGGAATAAATAAAACCGATCGCCAGTACCACCACGATCAGCAGGTATTTCCACAGAGGGTATTTGTTCAGCATCACGCCGCCCGTTCAAGACGCGGGGCGCTTTGCGCGCCCCGACTGGAAAAATGAAACCGGTAACTCAGATAGCCTTGAGCGTACCTTTTGGCAGGGTCGCGGCAATCGCGCCCTTCTGGAACTTCAGCTCGACGGTGTCGGACACTTCCAGAACCACGAAATCATCGGAAACCTTGACGATCTTGCCGGCGATGCCGCCGTTGGTGACAACTTCGTCACCTTTCTGCAAGTTGCTCAGCAGGTTCTTCTGCTCTTTGGCGCGCTTGGCCTGTGGACGCCAGATCATCAGGTAGAAGATGACCAGGAAGCCGACCAGAAAGATCCACTCGAAGCCGGTACCGGCTGGACCGGCGGCAGGGGCTGCAGCGTCCGCGTAGGCGGCGGGAATCAAGAAGCTCATTGTGCACTCCTAATGCAAATTTTCTAATAATGGATGCAAACAGTCAGTCCAAAGGCGGCACAGGGAGCCCGCGTTTGGCGTAGAAGGCGTCGACAAAGGCGGCCAATTTACCCTGTTGAATAGCCTCGCGTAAACCGGCCATCAAGCGCTGGTAGTGGCGCAAGTTGTGGATGGTATTCAGCATGCTGCTCAACATTTCGCCGCACTTGTCCAGGTGGTGCAGGTAGGCGCGCGAGAAGTTGGTGCAGGTGTAGCAATCGCAGGTCGGATCCAGCGGCGATTCATCATGACGATGGAACGCATTGCGGATCTTGATCACCCCAGTGTCGATGAACAGATGGCCGTTGCGCGCATTGCGCGTGGGCATCACGCAGTCGAACATGTCGACGCCGCGGCGCACACCCTCTACAAGATCCTCCGGCTTGCCTACCCCCATAAGGTAACGAGGTTTGTCAGCCGGCATCTGGCCTGGCAGGTAGTCCAGCACCTTGATCATCTCGTGCTTGGGCTCACCCACCGACAGACCACCGATGGCCAGGCCGTCGAAGCCGATGTTGTCCAGGCCTTCCAGCGAACGCATGCGCAGGTCCTGATACATGCCGCCCTGGACGATGCCGAACAGCGCCGCGGTGTTGTCGGCGTGGGCGTTCTTCGAGCGCTGGGCCCAACGCAGCGACAGCTCCATCGAGGTGCGCGCCACGTCGTGCTCGGCCGGGTACGGCGTGCACTCGTCGAAGATCATCACGATGTCCGAGCCCAGGTCGCGTTGCACCTGCATGGACTCTTCCGGGCCCATGAACACTTTCGAGCCATCCACGGGCGAGGCGAACGTGACGCCCTCCTCTTTGATCTTGCGCATGGCGCCCAGGCTGAACACCTGGAAACCACCGGAGTCGGTGAGGATGGGGCCTTTCCATTGCATGAAATCGTGCAGGCCGTTGTGCTTCTTGATCACCTCGGTGCCTGGGCGCAGCCACAGGTGGAAGGTGTTGCCAAGGATGATCTCGGCGCCGATGGCCTCGATGTCACGCGGCAGCATGCCCTTGACCGTGCCATAGGTACCCACCGGCATGAACGCCGGGGTTTCCACGGTGCCACGGGGGAAGGTCAGCCGACCGCGACGGGCCTTGCCGTCGGTGGCCAGCAGTTCGAACGACATTCGACAGGTGCGACTCATGCTTGATCCTCTGGGCCGCGTGGCGCCGGATTGCGGGTGATGAACATGGCATCACCGTAACTGAAGAAGCGGTATCCGTTGGCCACGGCCGCCGCATAGGCAGCCATGGTCTCGGGGTAACCGGCAAAGGCCGAGACCAGCATCAGCAGCGTGGACTCCGGCAGGTGGAAGTTGGTCACCAGGCAGTCGACCACATGGAACGGCCGGCCTGGGAAAATGAAGATGTCGGTGTCGCCGCTGAACGCCTTGAGCACGCCATCGCGCGCCGCGCTTTCCAGCGAACGCACGCTGGTGGTGCCCACGGCGATCACCCGGCCACCACGGGCACGGCAGGCCTCGACGGCGTCGACCACATCCTGGCTCACTTCGAGCCATTCCTTGTGCATGTGGTGGTCTTCGATCTTGTCGACCCGCACCGGCTGGAAGGTGCCGGCGCCCACGTGCAGGGTGACGAAGGCGCGCTCGACGCCCTTGGCGGCGATCTTTTCCAGCAGCGCCTCGTCGAAGTGCAGCCCTGCGGTAGGCGCAGCCACGGCGCCTGCGCGCTCGGCATAGACCGTCTGATAGCGCTCACGGTCGGCGCCCTCGTCCGGGCGGTCGATGTAGGGCGGCAGCGGCATATGACCGACACGTTCGAGCAGGGGCAGCACCTCTTCGGTGAAACGCAGCTCGAACAGCGTCTCGTGGCGCGCGACCATTTCGGCCTCGCCACCGCCATCGATGAGGATCACCGCGCCTTCTTTCGGCGCCTTGCTGGCGCGCACATGGGCCAGCACGCGGTGGCTGTCCAGCACCCGCTCGACCAGCACTTCCAGCTTGCCGCCGGAAGCTTTCTGGCCGAACAGGCGTGCCGGAATCACCCGGGTGTTGTTGAACACCATCAGGTCGCCGGGGCGCAGGTGGTCGAGCAGGTCGGTGAACTGCTGGTGGGCCAGCGCGCCGCTTTGACCGTCGAGCACGAGCAGGCGGCTGCCGTGACGCTCGGCCAACGGGTGGCGGGCGATGAGGGAGTCTGGGAGTTCGAAAGAAAAATCGGCGACGCGCATGATGATGTTCGGTTCGACAGGGCCGGGAAGTTTAGCCCAATGCATGAAAATTGACCATGAAAGACGATTGACCGACCTCATGCGCCTCTCTATACTGCGCCGCGACAAGCCCTGATGGCGGAATTGGTAGACGCGGCGGATTCAAAATCCGTTTTCGAAAGGAGTGGGAGTTCGAGTCTCCCTCGGGGCACCAAAATCCAGAAAAAACCGACCCTATGGTCGGTTTTTTTGTGCCTGGAAATCGGGGAAACCTGGGCGACCGTACTGGCTTCATCGCCGGCAAGCCGGCTCCCACAGGTATGCGCCGTGCCTGGCCCCTGCGCCGCCCACTGTGGGAGCTGGCTTGCCAGCGATGCGCCACGACAGTGGCGCCCGCCTCACTGATTCAATCTTGCCCCCAAGTCTTTAAGACTTTCCCCATTCCCTGTAGTCCATTTCCCAAACATACTCCAAAGCCCTTTCAAGCCATTGCGGTGGTCTGGGTCGGGTTTTAGTCTCGGCCGGTCGTTGCAGAATCAACGATCAGCTTTGACAGGCTGACTCAGTAATAAACTCGCATGGCTTCGCCTTTCATGGCGGCTGTACGTGGGGCACTTTCGAGTGCGCCGGGTTTCCTTACTGACCGGTCTGTCAACCCACGTACGCTGCCACCCACTTGTTTGACAGCAATGGTGGATAGCTCTTCAGTAAGGATTACACCATGTTGAAGATTGTCCCCGACCCACCGCTTTCCACCGAAATATCCCACTCCCTGGAAGACCTCCTGGTCCAGATCTCGGAGCGGCTGTTCTGCGCGCTCTCCATCATCCACCTGAACACCCCCGCCCACTTCACGAACATAGGCCGAGGCCTGTCCCTGACGTCCACCCACAAGATCGAAGCCGCCCGTCAATTGGCGGAGTTGGCATTGAGCAAACTGCAGGTCAGGCACTGAACTGGGAGAGACCACGCTGGAGGACAAGACTGCCCCGCGATTGGACTATCAGGGCAACATGGCTGCACACAGGGTGGCTAGGCTCTAAACGGCCCTGTATGAGGCTCCTGGACACCTTGTTGGCCACAGCTGTCTATGCAGCACTAATACCTCATACATAGAGCGTGGGAGCGGGCTTGCCCCGCGATGAGGCCCGCCCGGCCAGCCTCACTGCCAGAGTGTTGCCTTTCCAGAGCTATCGCGGGGCAAGCCCGCTCCTACAGGTGTTCCACACCAGCCTGCTGTGGCCGCGGAAAAGACAAAACCCCTACCTGCATGCGCAGATAGGGGTTTTGCGAAATGAATCTTGACGATGACCTACTCTCACATGGGGAAACCCCACACTACCATCGGCGATGCATCGTTTCACTACTGAGTTCGGGATGGGATCAGGTGGTTCCAATGCTCTATGGTCGTCAAGAAATTCGGTTGCCGAGAATGTCTTGTGAACACTCCTGGCCAATTCGGATATGCGATTTGTGGTGCTTTTGTGAAAGGTGCGAATTTTCGGGTCTTTCGTCTTCACCACCACAATTTGGCACGTTCGCTCAAATTGCTTGGGTGTTATATGGTCAAGCCTCACGGGCAATTAGTATTGGTTAGCTCAACGCCTCACAGCGCTTACACACCCAACCTATCAACGTCGTAGTCTTCGACGGCCCTTCAGGGGATTCAAGATCCCAGTGAGATCTCANTCTT